>NZ_JBIRHU010000014.1:0-217829 GCF_044328675.1 Streptomyces sp. NPDC017890 | reverse complement strand
AGCACCGGCGTCAGCCCTTGCTGGGCCAGCGCGCCGCCGATGACCTCGGCGAACGCGGGGAAGATCGGGTTCTGCAGCTCGGGCAGCACCAGCCCCACCAGCCGTGCGCGCTCACCCCGCAGCTGCGTCGGCCGCTCGTAGCCCAGCACGTCCAACGCGCTCAGCACGGACTGCCGGGTCGCCTCGGAAACACCGGGCTTGCCATTGAGTACCCGGCTGACCGTGGCCTCGCTGACCCCAACCTTCTTCGCCACCTGAGCAAGTCGTCGCGTCACACACGAAAGGCTAACGCAAGCCCCGCAAGCGGCTTGCTGCCCGACCTTATTGAGGTGGTTGCGTCAGGCTGTGCAGCGTATGTCTCCTTCAGTCCATCCTGATCCGGGCGGCCACTGGAAGATGGTCGCTTCCGGTGGCGGGCAGGGTACGGATGTGGCCGACGCTCGCGTCGCGGGCCATGACCTGGTCGATCCGGGCCAGCGGGAAGGCGGCGGGGAAGCTGAGGGCGACGCCCCGCTCGGCCACGTTCAGCCGTTCGGTCAGCGGATCCAGCGCGCGGTCGTCGACCGTGCCGTTGAGATCGCCCAGCAGGATCACCCTGCTCACTTCCTCGGCCGCGACGGCGTCGCCCAGCAGGCCGGCGCTCTCGTCACGCCAGGACGACGCGAAGCCGCCCGCCCCCAGGCGGACGGAGGGCAGGTGTGCGACGTACACGGCGATCACACCGTGCCGCGTACGCACCGAGGTCCGTAGTCCGCGGTTCCACTCCTCCGTGATTCCCCGGGGTTTGATGTCGAGGGGCCGGGCATCGCTGAGCGGATGCTTCGACCAGAGTCCCACGGTGCCCCGGACCGCCCGGTACGGGTAGTCCGGCGCGAGTGCCTTCTCGTACACACCGAGCGCCGGGGGTACCAGCTCCTGGAGCGCGATGAGGTCGGGCCCGGCATCGGCCAGGGCACGTGCCGTGCCCGCGGGGTCGCTGTTCTCGTCGCTGACGTTGTGCTGCACCACGACCAGGTCGTCGGCTCCGGGCTCCGGCGCGGGCAGGAGCAGACCGCCGAAGAGGTACGCCCAGGCCGCCACCGGCAGGAGCAGGGCCACCAGCGCGAGGGCAGAACGGCGCAGCAGCGCCAGGACGAGCAGCACCACGACCACCACGCCGAGCCACGGCAGGAACGACTCCAGCAGACTGCCCAGCCCGCCCACCCCGCCCGGAACAGCCCCGTGGAACACCAGCAGGACCGCCGTCAGCACGGCGAGCACCGCGACCGCCCGCCCCCGGGACCAGGACGAGGACGGGGAGCCGTCCCGAGGAGAGCGGTACAGACGGGTGAACTTCACCGGCGACACCGTACTACCCCACCCATCGACGAGGCGCTGCCCGTGATCGTCGGCTTCCCGGCCTGTGCCTGGCACCCGGAGCGCGCGAGCTCCGTCGCGGACAAGGTGGCCGAGGGAGCCGACACCGTCCGCGCGTCGTCCTCAGTAGCTGCGGCCGGTGGGCCGACCGGCGGCCACACCGGTGTACTGGCGGACGCGGTGGCGCGAGTGACGCAGCAAAGGTCCGGGCGGACCGGTGGGGACCAGCGCCGTGGCCACGGGTCGGCCCCTAACCGGCCGGGTGCACCCGCATCACGCGGACGCCACGGCGCTGGAGCTTCGCGACGGTGTAGTGGCGTTGGCGCCACGTGCGGAGGGACCCGCCGGCCAGCTCCTCGGCTTCCTCGCGACGCAGGTGTCTGTGCCTGTTGGTGACGAGTTGCGGCTCGTAACCGGGCACCACGTCGAAACTGTGTACTTCGGTGAACGACTCGCCGAACGTGGTGGCGGGAAAGTAGGTGACCCAGCGAGCGTGGTCCTCCAGCCGGCTGGGGTGAACCCCGGGCCGGCCGAGCACCAGGTCCGCCACGATGGCCGTGACCTCCGGGCACTTGTTGCTGATCGAGGCGATGGGGTCGTTGGCCAGGTCGCCCATGATGACGATCGGCTTTCGTGCGCTCCCGGGTCGGAAGACCCGGACGTGGTAGTTCGCGTGGCCGTACCAGTCCGGTGACCGGTAGGGCAGCGCGTGCTGGTCGATCACCAGGACCGCCTCGTCGACCAGCGTGGACTCGGATGTACGACGGAACAAGCTCATGTCTGCTTCCTCAGCGCTGTCGTGATCTCAGCACCCACGTCCTCGGTGAGCGTCCCTTCGCAGGCGATGCCGAGGCTTTCCGCGAGCTGTCGGCCCTGCAGGTCGACGGCCGACTCGGAGAGTTCCGCGAACGCCACGCCCGCGATCCGCGCCCGGCGCCACGCGGTGGCGGCCGCGACGGCACCGGCAACCGCGGACGGCCACCACACGGCGCCCACCGCGAGATATCCGACGGCCCACGCCATCAGCCTGGCCGCGGCGGCGAGCCTCGCGCGGGACGCGACGATCTCGGCGCGGACGTCCTCGGCCAGAATGAGCCAGATACGAGGCCACGCAGAGCTGATGTCGAGCCGGTAGGCCCTCCAGACGCGTGTGTCGACGGCGGCGATACGGTCACCGAGCCAGAACGGGTGGTCCGGCGACGTGAGACCGATCCGGTTGCGCCGGGCGTTGAGTTCACGGGCCCGTGCCGCGGCCGCCGCCGCTCCGGAAGTGCCCTCGGCCCTGGCGGCCTCCAGCAAGGCGTGGTTGAACGCCGCGTGCGCGTCGTCCCAGCGCTGTCGGCGCCGGTCGGCGAGCCAACGGGGCCGGGTCGCGAGCCACAGCCGTTCCACGGTCACGCCCAGCCCGGTGGCGGCCAGTCCCAGACCCGCCGAAGCGGCCAGCAGGCCGGCCAGGAGGAGGACGAGCGTTCCGGTGTTGCCCAACGCGGGCTCGGCCGACAACTCGTTGAGCCGGGTGAGCAGCAGGCCGATGTCGTTCCAACGCCGGTGCCCGAGCGTCACGCCGACGGCGGCCGCACTCATCAACAGCACACTGGGCCCCAGCATCAGGGCGATCCAGCGCTCAGCCAGTTTCCCGCCCAGTGCCTCGAGGAACTTGGTCACGACCGCAGCCTCGTGACCCTCATCGACTGACGGAGCGCCACGCAGAGCACGGGCTCCGCGCCCGGCGCCTCGATCCGCGCGCAGACACCGGCGGGGCACGCGAGCACCTCGAGCACGCGGTGCCCGTCGCCCGCGCCGGGAAACCGTTCGTACGAACGGACCGGACTCAGCCCCGCCGCGTGCCCTGCCCTCAGCAGCAGTGTCTCCAACTCGTCGAAGTCGTCCGCGAGTTCCTCGAGCGCCGTGCCGTCGCGCACCCGGCCGAGGATGGACTCGGCGAGTGCCCCGACCTCTGGCGAGGTCCGTACCGCGTCGGTATCGTCGGCCAGACGTCGACACAACACGGCCAGTTGGTCAGCGGTCATCCCAGTGAGGATACTTGCGGAGTGACGAACCCGACATCCTTCGACAGTATGATCGAAAGGAACAGGCGCCAGGCGGCGCAGGGTTCGGTGAACGCGATGAACGACCTGGCCATGGGGTTGCGCGACCGCTACCGGCTTCTGGGTGATCCAGCCGACCTGCTGGACGGGATCGCGCAGTTGAGAACCGCCATCGGGTACGTGCCGGATCACCCGATCAGGCACCCCTTGCAGGTTGGTCTGAGCTCATTGCTGCACGACCACTTCCTGCACTTCGGCGACCTGTCCGCGTTGCACGAGTCCCTGGCCGGGTGCGAAGCGTCGATCCCGCTGCTGGACGGGGAGGACCGGCTGGTGGCGGCGATGGTGCGGGGAGAGACGCTGATCCTGCTGGCCGAGCACACCCGCGACCCCGCGTACGTGACGGAGGCGGTCGAGTCGGCGTCACGGCTCCCGCGTGTACCGGCCGCCCAGTACGTACTGGGCAAGGCCCTGTACATCCGCTACGAGCTGACCCACGACCCCTCCGTTCTCGTCGACGCGGCCCGCGTGCTGGAGGAGAGCGTCCTCGCGACGCCCGTGGACGACCCGCACTACGCGCTGCGGCTCAACCAGTTGGGCGACGTACTGCAGCGATCCGCGGAACACACCGGCGACGAGTCCGTGCGGGAGACCGCCGTCCGGCACTTGAGGGACGCGATGGCGCGCACGCCGACCGCCTCGCCCGCACTGCTGTACTACAAGGTCGACCTCGCCGCCGCGTTGCGGGACCGCGGCAGGAAGACCGGGGACGTCGCCGCGTTACGGGAGGGCGTGGCCCTGCTGCGCGAGGTGCTCGACGCCACCCCGCCGGACGAGCATGTGTGGGAGAACCGCTGCGAGAACTACCTGATCGCCGTGCAGGACCTCGTCGCACAGACCGGCGAGATCGACGTGCTCGACCAGGCCGTGGAGATGGGCCGGTCCACGCGTGGCGGGGGCGGCGGGCTGGGCATGATCCCTCTGCTGCTCGGGCTGCTGCACAACGAACGGTTCCTGCACACAGGACTGGAACGTGACCTGGGTCAGGCGATCGCCGCGTACACCGAGGTCGTCGAGACGGTGCCGTACGGCGAACGGACCCACGCGGTGGCGCTGGGCAATCTGGGCCGGGTCTGGTTCTCCGAGTACGAATTCAGGGGCAGCCCGGAGGCGTTGCGCCGGTCCGTCACGGCGCTGGGCAGCGCTGCCCGGGCGAGTGCTCCCGACACGACGGAACGCGGCGAGACCCAGCTCAACCACGGCGGCGTCCTGTACGCCCAGTACGAACTCGCCCGGGACCCCGGAATTCTGGCCTCCGCCGGCCGCGCCTTCCGCGAGGCGGCGGAGACCGAAGCGCTGCAGCCCATGGCGCGGGCCAAGGCCGCACGCGCATGGGCACACACCGAGGCCGAGGCGGGACGGTGGGGCCGGGCCCGGGACGCCTACGCGTTCGCGGTCGGCCTGCTGCCGCTCGTGACGCCACGGCGTCTTGCCCGCGTGGACCAGCAGCGGTTACTGGCGGAACTCGACGGCCTCGCCGCCGACGCGGCCGCGAGCGCTGTGCAGGCGAACGATCCGGAGACGGCGGTGCGTTTGCTCGAACTCGGCCGCGGCGTGCTCGGCGGACAGGTGCTGCAGAGCCGCAGCGATCTGTCCCGCCTGCACGCGGTGGCGCCCGAGCTGGCGGAACGACTGGGCGCCACGTTCGACCGGTTGCCCCCGGCCGGGCATCTCATGGGTGCCGCGGCGGACGAACGGCACGACCTGGACGTCCGGTTGCGGCATCTCCTCGAGGAAGCACGGGCGCTGCCGGGGTTCGCGGGCTTCCTCGCCCCACCGGACCTCGATGAGCTGCTGGAATCCGCCGCGGACGGGCCCGTGGTGCTGATCAACGTGAGCAGGTACCGCAGTGACGCGTTGATCATCCGCCCGTCCGGGGTCACCGTGGTCGAGTTGCCGGGAGTGACGCCGCACTCCGTAGCGGGCCAGGCAGCCGCCTTCGGCACCGCGTTGGCCGAGTCGGCCCGACCGGGTGCGGGCGAGACCGATGCCCAGGCCACCGCCGCGGGAGTACTCGGGTGGCTGTGGGACTTCGTCACCGAACCCGTGCTGAAGCGACTCGGGTACACCACCCCGCCGACGGATGCCTGGCCGCGGGTCTGGTGGTCGCCGGTGGGGCGGCTGGCGCTGCTCCCGATCCACGCGGCCGGCCGCTTCCCGGACGACACGTCTGTCCTCGACCGGGTGGTTTCGTCGTACACGCCGACGTTGCGGGCGTTGCGGCATGCCAGGGCACGGCACACGCGAGCGGACGACGACCTGGTGGTCGTGGCGGTGGAAGACGCGAAGGGAGCGCGGCCACTGCGCGGTGCGGGGCGGGAGGCGAGCAGGATCGCGGCACTGACCCGGGCCACGCGGCTGGACGGCGCTCAGGCGACGGCCGACTCGGTCCGCGCCGCACTGACGTCCCACACGTCGGCGCACTTCGCCTGTCACGCGGCGAGCGATCCGGATGACCCGTCGGCCGGTCATCTGCTGCTGCACGACGGACCGCTCTCGGTGCTGGACGTGTCCGCGCTCGACCTGTCCGGTGTCCGGCTCGCGGTGCTGTCGGCGTGCGAGACGTCGCTCGGCGCCCACCGGGTCCCGGACGAGAGCCTGCACCTGGTGTCGGCGTTCCAGCTCGCCGGCTACCCGCTGGTCGTCGGCACGCTGTGGCAGGTCAACGACCTCGTCGCCCGGATGGTCGCCGTGGACCTGCACGAGTGCGTCTCGGCGGGCGAGGACGTCGCGACGGCGCTGCACCACGCGGTACACCGCTGCCGCGAGCGTTTCGACAAGACCCCGACACTGTGGGCCGCGTACCTCCATTCCGGTCGGTGACCGGCGACGTACCCGCGGCCGGGACGCGACCGAGACAGGGAGAGACATGCCGTTCTGGAGGAAGAAGCCGAAGACCACCGACCATTACATCGGGGACTTCGGCAGCGCCGAGATCGACGTGACCGAGCGGCGAGGTGAGCTGCCCTCGATCGAGATCAGACTGTCGGTGACGGCGGAGTACGCCCACGGGCTCGACTTCGAGCGCAAACGCGAGGAACTCGGCCCGAACCACCCGGAGACACTGCACGCCCTGCACGTGTACGCGGTCACGCTGGGCAAGCAACCCGGTAGACAGGACGAGGCCATCGCACTGCTGGAGTGGCTGGCCGCCGCCCGCGCGGACGACCAGGAGAACAAGCTGCTGACGTTGAACGACATGACCAGACTTCTGCAGGACGGCGGCAATCCCGGACGCGCCGAGGAGTGGTTGCGCGAGGCCCTGTCGGGCTGGGAGCGACTGCGCGGCCAGGACGACGCGCAGACGTTGCAGATCGCGTCGAACCTGGCGAGAACCCTGATCGACCTCGGTCGCAGGGAGGAGGCGGAAGGGCTGGTGCGGGACACGGTCTTCCGCCGTACCCGCACGCTCGGCGCCGCCCACCCGGACACCTTGAGCAGCAGGAACACCCTGGCGGGAACGTTGCGCGGCTCCCCCGCCCGGCTCGCCGAGGCGGAAGGCATGTACCGGGAGATGCTGGCCGACATCGACGGCACGACCGACCTGAGCATGACGGTGCAGCACAACCTCGCCGCCGTACTCACCCACCAGGGCAAGCACGCCGAGGCATTGGAGATGTACGGTCACTTGGTCGACGCCCGTTCGAGGCGGCAGGGCCACGACCACGAGAGCACCTGGAGGGCCAGGCGCAACTACGCGACCGTGCTCAACGCGCTCGGCCGTGTCACCGAGGCCGAGGAACGGCTCACCGAAGCGCTCGAGGGATGCCGACGGGTCTTCGGGCCACGGCACTCCACGACCCTCGGCGTGCAGGTCGACCTGGCGGCGACGAAGGCCAACCAGGGCCGCACGCAGGAGGCGGTCCCCCTGCTGCGCGACGCGATCGACGGCTATCGGAGCACGCACGGACCGGATCACCCGCGCGTTCGCGAACTCACGGACATCTTGGCGCAGTTGGATGGCTGACCGCGCCCTCACCGCGCACGAGTGCCGACCCGTTCACCCGCCGCGCGAAGCCGTACGAGCCGTACGAGCCGTACGGCGGCCGTACCGCGCGCCGCACCGGGCCGGCAGCGAGCGCTGTCGGCCCCGTGGTCGGAGGCTTTCGCGGACTACTTCAGGTAGGGGCCGTCCGCTCCGACCCTGCCTGGGCCGTTCAGGACGTACACCCGCAGATTGCCCTTGCCGGGCGCGGCCACGGTGAGCCTGCCGTCGGTGACGGCCTGGGTGTCGCCGGTGACGGCGTCGGTGTAGGTGCCGTTGGGGATGCCGGTGTAGGTGGCTCCGCCCGAGACGGTGACGAGGGCGAAGCTGTCCGTGCCGCCCGCGGTGTAGCGCCGTTTGAAGGCCATGTCGCCGGTGATGCCGTCCGTGGAGTACTGGCCCATCTGCAGGGCGGGGATCGCCCGGCGGATCTGGTTCAGCCGCTGCACGTGCTTGACCAGTGGCTGTTCCAGCGTCGCCGCGACGGCGCCGGTGGCCGAGTCGACCTCGGAGAAGCCGGAGGTCCTCACGTCGCCGGCGACGTGGCCGCCGTAGTAGGCGCGACCCGTCGTTGCGAGGGGGCAGGTGGGACCGCAGTCGATCTTCCTGCCCTTCTGGAACTCGATCTCCGAGCCGTAGTAGAGGGTGGGGATACCGCGGAACGTCCACATCAGGGACATGTTCTCCGCCCAGGCGTCGGTGCCGCCCGAGTAACGCTCGCTGCTCTTGTTGGGGCCGTAGTCGTGGCTGTCGACGTAGACGACGTTGTACGTGGCGTCGTTGTAGCTGTCGTCGGAGTCCTTGCCGTTGTGGAAGGCGTTGCGCGCGTCACCGAAGTTCATGTGCATGCGCATGTCGATGACGTTCATGCCGGAGAACCGGCTGTGGTCGGGGGCGTGGTAGGTGTTGCCTTCGAGGAAGGCGTTGGTGGAGGTGGGCTGGTCCGACGTGCCCCGCTGCTGCTCGTGGCCGTACATCTCCAGGGCCGCCTTCTCGTCGTCGGCGCTGTACTCCTCGCGCTCCTTCCAGGTGAAGAACTGGGCGGAGTGGTTGACCGAGCCCCGGTTCCACTTGTCGTTGACGAAGGCGGCGACCTCGCCGAAGACGAAGAAGTTCTTCGCGGCCTCGGCGCCGTGCCGCTGGGTGACGCGCTCCTGGATGGCGGGCAGGAAACGGCGGTTCCACGTGGTGCGCGGGATGTGGACGGCGGTGTCGACGCGGAAGCCGTCGACACCCATGTCGATGTACTTGTTGTAGGCGCCGATCAGGTAGTTCTGCACCTGCGCGTTCTCGGAGTTGAAGTCGGCGAGGTCGTCGTGCAGCCAGCAGGAACGGGAGTCCTCGCCCTCCCAGTTGCCGATCCAGCAGTTGTGGTAGAGCGCCTTGGGGAACATGCCGGAGGTCGGGCTCGGCCACTGGCAGTTGTGGATGGTGTAGCCCTCGGGGCTCTTGGCGCCGGTGGGCTTGCCCCAGTTGACGCAGGTGTTGCCGGTCGGCTCGGCCGTGGACCAGAGGTCACCGTTGTAGTACGACTTGCCGCTCTTCGGTTCGACGGTGAGGCCGTCGTACTCGAAGCCGGGCTGCTTCTCGTCGTAGTACCAGCTCCACTGGGAGTCGCGCGCGCCGTAGACGGTCGGTGTGAACAGACCTTTGGCGCCCCAGCGGGAGGAGTGGTTGTAGACGACGTCCTGGTAGATCTTCATGCCCTTGGCGTGTGCCGCGTTGATGAGGTCCTGGTAGGAGGCGCCTGCGGACTCCAGGCGCGGGTCGACCTTGTAGAAGTCCCAGCCGTGGTAGCCGTGGTAGTCGTAGTCCGAGCGGTTGAGGACCACCGGAGTGATCCACACGGCCGAGAAGCCGAGCCCCTTGATGTAGTCGAGCTTGTTGACCAGGCCCTTGAAGTCGCCCCGGAACATGGGGTCGTCGTTCGCAGCGTTGCCGGACTTCTCGTGCTGGCTGCCTCCGCGGTTGTTGGAGGCGTCGCCGTCGTTGAAACGGGCGGTGAGGACGAAGTAGATCGGGTCCTTGCGAGGGTCGGTGCCCAGCGGCCTGCCGGCCGCGGGTGAGGGAGGCTTCGTCCCGGTGGTCGCCGTGGCGGCGGCCGAGGCCGCGGAGACGTTGCCGGCGGCGTCGACGGCCTTGACGGTGTAGCTGTAGGTGGTCTTCTCCTCCAGGCCGGTGTCGGAGAAGACGGTGGAACCGACGTCGGCCACGACGTCGCCCTTCGTACCGCCGGTGCGGGTGACCTGGTATCCGGCGACTCCTGTGTCGTCGGTGGACGACTCCCAGGCCAGGACGACGGACACGCCGTCGGCGCGAGCGGTGACCTTGGACGGCACCGTCGGGGCCGTCGTGTCGGGCACCTGCTCGGCGCACGGGTCGTCGGCGGCCTCGGTGACGGTGTTGTCCGTGACGGTGCTGACGCCGGCGGGCAGGGTGTAGTCGGCGCCCTTGTTGTTGTCCCACACACCGTTGCCGTTGTTGAACGCGGCCTTCATCGAGGTGGCCGTGCCGAGGCCGATGTCCTTCCTCCACCAGCCGGCACAGGCCGCCTGCATGCCGAGTCCCGGCACGGTGGTCCAGGAGCCTCCCGCGGGCCGGTAGTGGATGTTGGCGGTCGTCCAGCCGAGGGTCCGCGTGGAGTAGTAGACGGTGGCCTTGTTGCCGTCGCCCGGCGTCGGGTCCGGCTCTTCGCCTCCGGCGCAGGGGTCGGAGTGGGCGATCACACCGTCCTTGACCGTGATGCTGCCGGTGCCGAGGTCGTAGTTCTTGCCGGCGTTGTTGTCCCAGGTGCCCGAGCCGTTGTTGAAGGTGGCCCGCAGACCCTCCGCGGCGCCCAGGCTGACGGTCTTCTTCACCCAGTCGGTGCAGGCGGTCTCCATCGGCACGCCGGGAACCGAGGTCCAGGAGCCGCCGTCGGGCGCGTAGTGCAGGTTGTGGACGGCCCAGTTCTTCGTCTTCGTGTAGTAGAAGACGGTCGCGGTGTTGTCGGCGGCGGCGGTGGGGACGGTCCTCGGTGACGGGTCGGCCGGTGCGACGGACACCAGCCCAAGGAGGCCGCCGGCGGCCAGTGCGGCGGCCAACGGCCGTCTGAGCAGCCGTGTGGGGGTGCGTTCCATGCGTCTCTCCAGAGATGGCGGGCGGCGTGGCCGAGGCCGGCGCGAGCGCCCCGGCGCTGAAAGAGTGAACGGAAAATTGCAGAAAGCTCTTACGGAAGCGGGAAGTTACCCGTGCATGACAGTGGCGTAAAGGGGTCGCGCTTCAACTTCCCGCACCGCTGTCGCGCAACGTGCCTGGTCGTTCCGGTAGCTGACGAGCCGTTGGGCGACGGGACGGCTCGTCCGAGGTGTTGACCGATGCGGAGCCGTGCCCTTACGGTCACGACCGCAACACCTTGCAGTCATCTTTCAGTAATGACTTTCAAGGGTGTGCCGACTCCCCAGACAACCGTCGGCCGGTACCCGGGACACTCGCCCGCATCCTCACACGGGAGACTCCATGCACAGGAGCACCAGCAGAGCGCGCAGAACGACCGCCGCAGCACTCGTACTCACCGCCGGCGTGGCCGGCAGCCTCCTCGCCACCGCGGCACCGGCGCAGGCTTCCCCGCCCGGAGACAAGGACGTCACCGCGGTGATGTTCGAGTGGAAGTTCAGCTCGGTCGCCAAGGCCTGTACCGACACTCTCGGCCCGGCCGGCTACGGCTTCGTCCAGGTCTCCCCGCCGCAGGAGCACATCCAGGGCGGACAGTGGTGGACCTCCTACCAGCCGGTGAGCTATAGGATCGCGGGCCGCCTCGGCGACCGCGGGCAGTTCAAGAGCATGGTCGACACGTGTCACGCGGCGGGTGTGAAGGTCATCGCCGACTCGGTCATCAACCACATGTCGTCCGGGAACGGCACCGGAACCGGCGGCTCGTCGTACACCAAGTACAACTACCCGGGCATCTACTCGGCGCCCGATCTCGACAACTGCACGTCGGAGATCAACGACTACCGCAACCGCTTCAACGTCCAGGAGTGCGAACTGGTCGGGCTCGCGGACCTCGACACCGGCGAGGACTACGTACGGGGCAAGATCGCCGACTACCTCAACGACCTGCTGTCCCTCGGCGTCGACGGCTTCCGGATCGACGCGGCCAAGCACATGGCCGCCGGGGACCTGGCCGCCATCAAGTCCCGGCTCAGCAACCCGAACGTGTACTGGAAGCACGAGGCGATCCACGGCGCCGGCGAGGCGGTCTCCCCGGCCGAGTACCTGGGCAGCGGCGACGTCCAGGAGTTCCGCTACGGCCGCGACCTCAAGCGCGTCTTCAACGGCGAGAACCTCGCGTACCTGAAGAACTTCGGCGAAGCCTGGGGCTACATGTCCTCGGGCAAGTCCAACGTCTTCGTCGCCAACCACGACACCGAGCGCAACGGCGAGACCCTCAGCTACAAGGACGGCGCCAACTACACCCTGGCCAACGTCTTCATGCTGGCCTGGCCGTACGGCAACCCCGACGTCCATTCCGGCTACGAGTTCACCGACCGCGACGCGGGCCCGCCGAGCGGCGGCCAGGTGAACGCCTGCTACAGCGACGGCTGGAAGTGCCAGCACGCCTGGCGCGAGATCTCCTCCATGGTCGGCTTCCGCAACACCGCCCGCGGCCAGGCGGTGACCGACTGGTGGGACAACGGCGGCGACCAGATCGCCTTCGGACGCGGTTCCAAGGCGTACGTCGCCATCAACCACGAGGGCTCCTCGCTGACCCGTACCTTCCAGACGTCGCTGCCCGCCGGCGACTACTGCGACGTCCAGTCCGGCAAGGGCGTCACCGTCGACGGGTCCGGCCGCTTCACCGCCACCCTCGGTGCCCACACGGCCGTGGCCCTCCACGTCAACGCCCGTACCTGCGACGGCGGATCCGACCCCGACCCGGTGACCTCCGGCGTGTCCTTCGCCGTCAACGCCACCACCAGCCTGGGCCAGAACATCTACGTGACCGGCAACAGGCCGGAACTCGGCAACTGGAACCCGGGCAGCGCCCTCAAGCTAGACCCGGCCACCTACCCGGTGTGGAAACTGGACGTCGACGTCCCCGCGGGTACGTCCTTCGAGTACAAGTACATCCGCAAGGACCAGGCAGGGAACGTGACCTGGGAGAGCGGCGCCAACCGCACCGCCACCACCACGTCCACCAAGATCAGCCTCAACGACACCTGGCGCGGCTGACCCCGCCGTCACGCCGGTGGCCGTCCCCGCGCCCTTCCGCGGTGACGGCCACGACGGCCGGCCCGGTCACCCGCACCGCCCGGCGCCGGCCGCACCGAGCCGGACATCCCCTGGTGCCCAGCCGCCGAACAGCACGATCCGAGGGTATGAGAACCGACGGCCCCGACGCCGGTACGCCGGGACCTGTCGGCTGCCTCGTCACCGAGCGGACCAGCGGCTCAAGCGGTGTGGATCTCCAAGGCGGTACGCACGGCGGACTCCAGCGCTCCCTCGATCCACGCCGGCTTGACGGACGTGTGGTCACCGGCGAAGTGCAGGGGCCCCTCGGCCACCGGGATGGACGGCAGCAGCTCCGTGTGCTGTCCGGGCAGAAGCACGGACGCCTCCCCGTAGGCGTAGGGGTCGCGCAGCCAGCTCTGCGTACGGCCCGCGCCGGTGTAGAAGACCTCGATGCGCTGGCCGTAGACCTGCTGGAGGCCGCACAGGGCGTGCGGGTACCGTGCCTCGTCGTCCAGGGAGTCCCAGCGCAGCGCGTCGTCCGCCCAGCTGTAGGAGGCCAGGACCACACCCCCCGCGCTGCCCGCGACCGGATGGGAGGGGTTGAACATGAACCGGTTGGCGTTGTCCGACACCGAGCCGCCCCCCACGACGTCGGCGGCCTCCGGCTGATCCCGCGCGACCGCGCGGTTGGCGGCGTAGTGGGTGCGCTGACCCGCTGTGATGTGCCCGTCGGGTACGGAGGGATGCGCCCCGAGCAGGCTGCCGTCCGCGGCGGCGCGGCCGGTGCGGTAGGCGTCGTACAGACCCGGGTCGATGGCGCGCAACTCCCGCTTCCAGTCGGCCTCGTCGAACTCCCACCAGCGGCGGCTGAACTCCAGCAGCACCTTGGTCGCGCAGTCGTAGTGCAGTTCGCAGACCGCCCGGCGCTTGCCGTACGACATGGGCGGGTCGACCTGTACGTGGCGCAGTCCGGAGAACGGCACCGTGACCACGGCGACGTCCGCGGTGAACTGCTCGCGTACGACGGGGCCGTCGCGTCCCTCCGACACGGTGTCCACCCACACGTGCGGACCCTTGCTCCGGACGTGCTCGGCGTCCGGGGCGGGGCGGTCGGGATGGTGGTACTGGATACGCGTGACCCGGCGGTCGAACCGCACCTCCTTGCGTACGCGTTCCAGCAGGGCGTCCGGCAGTACGGCCGTACCGCCCTCCAGCTCGTAGAAGGGCGTGTCGGGGCTGATGAGGGAGGAACCGATGAAGCTGTGGATGAAGGACAGCGGGAGGCGTGAGGTGAGGTTCTCCAGAGTGCCGATCAGGTCGATGGTCCGTTCGTCGAGGTCGGCGTGCTCGGTGAGGAAGCGGAACATCGACCAGTCACCGAACCGCTCCACCACGCGCGCCCAGCCCTTCAGCCGCTCCGGGAGCGGCTTGTCGACCCGCTTGCCGTCGCGGTCGACGTAACTGAACTCGTCGCGCACCGGGTCCAGCGCGGAGCGCAGGATGGCGGCGGCAGGAGTGTCCCAGTGGGCCTTGGGAACGCCGAACGACCGGTTCACGCGCCGGGGCGCGCGGGCGTAATCGGCGCGCCGCACACGGATGCCGTTGACGTGGATCCAGGTGCGGTTGGCGGGACGTCCCTCAGCGTCGACGTCGACGTAGTGGAAGCGCCGCTTCTTCAGGCCGAACTGGTCGATCAGCTCCATCACCAGGGGGTGGCTGCCCGGGATGCGCATCGCACCCGCTTCGGCGTACTGGCGGGGGTCGGCGAAGGGCTGCTCGGCCCGCTCGTGGCCACCGCTGCGGAAGGTCTTGATGCGTCCGCCCGCCCGGTTGCCGTTGGCCTCCAGCACGGTCACCCGGTGACCTGCCCTCTTCAGCAGCCAGGCGGCCACAAGACCGGCCGGGCCGGCACCGATGACCAGGACGTTCTTGGGCAGAGTCCGTCGCTGAACCGGCAGCCCCTTCTCGAGGACGCTCCGGTAACGCGGGACGAGGGGGCGGTCGTCGGAGTCCAGTACAAGGAGTGCGCGAGCGACGGCGAGGCTCCGGCCGGAGCCGGTCTCACGGCTGTCGTTCGGGGCGGCCGGCGCGGGCGCAGCCGTGGCGACACCGCCGGTCAGGGCTGTGGCCGCCGTGGCCACCGCGGCCGTGCCGACCGCTGCCGCCGCCGCGAAGCTCCTCCGGGAGAAACCGTCATCTGCACGCACCACCGCGTGATCTTCATTCATGGCGGCCTTTGTACCGGCGGCAGTGCCCGGGCGCCCGCCCTTCGCTCCGCCGTTGACTCGAAGGAGCTAAGCGGCGGCGAACCCTGACGTCACAGCAGGTCCGCCGACGCGAACGGTTGCGGGACCCCGAAGGGATGAACGCGGCGCGAACTCCGTCCGCCGCGGTGATCGATCGCCCACACTGCGACATGCGTATCCACTCCCTGCTCGGCGGTGGGCCCGCGCGGCGCATCGCCGTACGCGGCGCCGGCACGGCCGTGCGGGAGTGCGAGGCGATGGAGGGGGGAAGGATGGCGCAGCGGCGCACTCCGTTCGGTGACAGGATCCGTTACTGGTTCGACAGCACACTGGCCCGCGGTGCCGCCGTCCTCGTCGGCTGGATGGCGCTGCTGTGCCTGGCCGTCGTCGTCCCGGCCAGTGCGGTAATGGTGTGGACCGACCCCGACGCGCCGTCGTCCCCGGCGGACCGGCTGGCGCAGGTGTGGCACCTCACCGGGGAGACACTGAGGCTGGGCGGTGCGACGGGTACGCCGCTGCGGGTGCTGCTGTCGGTGCTGCTCGCACTGGTCACTCTGCTGTACGTCTCGGCCCTCGTCGGCCTGATCACGACGGCACTCACGGAGCGGCTCACCGCATTGCGGCGGGGCCGCTCCACCGTGCTCGAACAGGGGCACGCCGTAGTGCTGGGATGGTCCGAGCAGGTCTTCACGGTGGTGAGCGAGCTGGTGGCCGCCAACGCCAACCAGCGGCGCGCCGCGGTGGCGGTGCTGGCCGACCGGGACAAGACCCTCATGGAGGAGGCCCTGAGCACAAAGGTGGGCCCTGCCGGCCGTACGCGGCTGATCTGCCGCAGCGGCCCCATCACCGACCCGGCCGTGCTCCCTCTGGCCAGCCCTGCCACGGCCGGTGTCGTGCTGATCCTGCCCCACGACGAGCCCGACGCCGACGCCGAGGTGGTCAAGACCCTGCTGGCGCTCAGGGCGGCCCTGGCCGGGGAGAAGAACCGTCCGCCCGTCGTCGCCGCCGTCCGGGACGACCGGTACCGCCTGGCCGCCTGCCTCGCCGCCGGACCGGGCGGCGTCGTCCTGGAGAGCGACACCATCACCGCCCGGCTGATCGTCCAGGCCGCCCGCCGCCCCGGGCTCTCCCTCGTCCACCAGGAACTCCTCGACTTCGCGGGCGACGAGTTCTACCTGATCACCGAGCCCGCTCTGACCGGCCGCCCGTTCGGCGAGGCGCTGCTGTCCTACCGGACGTCGAGCGTCGTCGGGATCATGCGAGGAGACACCCCCCTGCTCAACCCGCCGCCCCAGACGCCCATCGCCCCGGACGACCTGCTCGTCGTCATCTCCCGTGACGACGACACGACCTGGCTGGACGACTGCGCGCAACTGGTCGAGGAACCGGCGATGGCATCCGGCCCCACGACGCCCGCGCGGGCGGAGCGGGTCCTCCTGCTGGGCTGGAACCGCCGAGCGCCGCTCATAGTCGACCAGCTGCGCCGCCGCGCCAGGCCCGGATCAGTCGTCGACGTGGTGACGGACCATGGCGAAACGACAGTCCGGCAGGTGAACGAGGCCGACACGGACAGCGGCACCGACCTGAGCGTGACACTGCACCACGGGGACGTCACCCGCCCCGAGACCCTGCGCCGCCTGGACGTGCACTCCTACGACAGCGTGATCGTGCTCGGCCGGGACCCCGCTCCCGGCCGGCCACCGGACGACCCCGACAACCGCACGCTCGTCACCCTCCTGCTTCTGCGTCAACTGGAGGAGGCCACCGGGCGCGAACTGCCGGTTGTCACCGAACTGATCGACGACCGAAACCGTGCGCTGGCTCCCATCAGCCCCGGAGCCGACGTGATCATCAGTGGCAAGCTCATCGGCCTGCTCCTGGCACAGATCTCCCAGAACCGGCACCTGGCAGCGGTGTTCGAGGAACTGTTCTCCGCCGACGGCACCGGAGTCCGCCTGCGGCCGGCCACCGACTACGTCCTGCCGGGGACTGAGACGCCCTTCGCCACAGTCGTCGCCGCGGCACGCCGTCGAGGCGAATGCGCCATCGGCTACCGAAGCCACGACGACTCGACCACGAGCCCCGGCTACGGCATGCGGATCAACCCGCCCAAGGACGAGCGGCGCCGCTGGACGGCCGAGGACGACGTGGTCGTCATCGGCGGGGACTGAGGGGATGGCTTCGCATGGCGGGGAGCACCAGCGACAGATCAATGCCAGGTCAGTGACAGACCGGTGTGAGGCATGAGACACGAGACACGAGACACGTGACGACAGCTGACGGACGTGTGAATGACCGGCCGCTGCGGTCAGCAAAGGGTCAGTGAAACGCGGCGGTGCCTGGTCACCGCGTTCCTCGCGGTGAACGCGGAACGCCGCTCCCCTCTCCCGGGAACCAAGGAACGCGACCCCGCCGACGGCAGCCTGACCGTCAACGGCTACGTCTTCACTCATCGGGACCGGCGCCGAGCGGTGAGCACTCCGCCGAGATATACGCCACCCACCGAGGGCAAGCGGACCGAGACCGACAGGCTGGTGCCCGACTCCCAGGAGAGGCTGGTAAGCCCCGCGGAACGACCCTGGACCTCGGCACCCCGGACGATCGGCCCGACGGCCGGTGCGTCATCGCGCGGGCGTCGGACTCCCGTCGCACGGCCGCCCTTCGAGTCCGGCTCCCGCTGTTCCACCCGCGCCGGTCGGCCATCGCCCACGACGTGAGCGTCACCGATTGCGCCGCCCAGAACACGGCCGACCGGGGGTGAGGGCGATGCCCGTGTGCGCCCAGGGACCGGCCCGTCCAGCAGCCACCAGAGCTGGTGCCCGAGGGAACCCCGTGGGGCACGGGGCGGGGACAGGGCCGTGCGGCGGCGTCGGGACTCGGATCAGGCGCCGAGCCGGACGGTGCGACGGGCCCGGACCAACGCGGGTGAACGTCTGCCCGTGCCGCCCCAGGAGGCCGAGGCCTGCGCCGACGGCGAGTCCGGGCGCGGCCTGCTTCTCGCCGCCTCACTCGCCGACGCCTGGGGTGTGAGTCGTACCCGCCGCGCGGCAGGACGGTGTGGGCGGAGTGCGCCCGGCGGGCACCGCTCAGGACGAGTCCCGGCTCTCCCAGCGGTCCCGGAACCACGTCAGCGTCTCGAAGAGCAGCTCCCGGTTGCGCTCCTTCTCCAGCAGGGACAGCCGGATGTTGGGGCGCAGCTCCAGCTTGCCCTCCGGGATGTCGACGCCGTCCAGGGCGTTGAGGCGGGTCAGGAGTCCGGCGCGCAGCGCGCGGTCGGTGAACGGCTCCCGTGCGGCCATGTACTGGAACACCACCTCCGCCGTACCCCCGCGCCCGGCACCGGGGTAGACCGTCATCGGCCAGATGCCGCGCCCGGGGCCGCCCGCCTCGCCGAGCATGAGGTACGCGCTCGTGGTGACGTGCCCGGCGCCGTGGCCGATCCAGCCGCCCAGTGACTCCCAGCGGGCGAAGAGCGCGTGGACCGCTTCGACCGTCTCGGGGGAGTCGTCGGCGGCGAGCTGGCGGAAGAACCGTTCGGCGCGGGTCTCCTCACCCGGCGCTCCCGCGGTTCCGTCCTGAGCGGTGTCCTCGCCGTCCACCCGGTCGTCGTCGTCCGTGCCGGCGAGCAGAGCGGAGAGGTCGTCGGCGGTGAGCCGCTGGGCCGGGTCGGCGGCACCGGTGGCCGTGAAGCGGACGCCGTCGGCGGTCAGCCGAGCGCGTACGTCGTCGCTTCCCGCCTCCTGGGGCGTCGCCCACCGGAAGCCGTCGGAGACCTTGCCCTCGGAAGTGAGGACACGGTACGCGTTGATCACTCCGGGGGTGTTGGCCAGGTGGTTGCCCACGGCCTGGGCGCCGGAGCCGAGGAACGCGGCGAGGTCGCCGTACGAGGTCCAGGTGCCGTGGGGGAGTGCGGCGAGGACCTGGTGGGCGAGCTGCCAGTCGCGGTTGCGCTCCGCGCGGCCGACTCCGCGCAGCGGGGCCGGCCACAACGCGATGGCACGATCGGCGAGTTCGTCGGCGCGAGCCAGGATCTCGCGCACGCCCCAGCGCTCGGTGGCGGCGACGCGGCGGTTCATCTCCAAGTGGCTGCCCCGCAGCAGGTCCTGCTTGCGCTCGAAGGGATGGTTGGACAACTCCGCGTTGACCGCGGTGAGCGTCAGGTTGCCGAGGGTGTGCTGGAACCGGGCGTGCAGTTCCTCCGCGGTCTCTCCCTCGTCGGCCTCCTCGCCCAGGGCGCGCAGCCACTCGTCGCCGGGCGACTGCGGCATGACGTGCTCGACGGTGAGCTGCGCCGCGGCGAAGTCGACCGGTTCGGGATGCCCGTAGCTCTCCTCCAGCCGTTGCAGCACCTGCTTGCGCTGCTGCCACCGGCCGTACTGGTAGAACGGCGCGGTCCGGATCTTCTCGCGCAGTTCGCCGTCGTCGGGCCAGAAACGGTTCTCGGAGGAGAGGAGCCGGTGCAGCCCCTCGGTGACGGGCACGTCGAGCGGGAGTTGTCCGGGCACGGCCTGGAAGATCCGGTTGAGGTTGTTGGTCGGGACCCGGCAGATCATCCGGCGGACGAGGAAGCTCTCGATGTACGCCAGAGCACGGGCGGTCCCGGCGGAGTCCAGCTCTCCGCGCTCGCGCCGGTCGAACAGCAGCATCAGGGCGGGGTAGGTGACGGCAGCCTGCCACGCGTCCAGGCGGCGGAGCGCGTCCCCGACCGCGGGGTCGGGCTCCTCCTCGGGGTGCAGCAGCCGGCGGAAGTGGGCGCTGCGACGGTGCAGTTCCTTGATGTACGCCTCGATCTCCGCGTCGCCGGCTTTCGTGTTCTCGAAACGCCTCTGCTGGGCGGCATAGAGGTCTTGGCGGCGGACCCGGTCATCTCCGTCGAGTACGAGTTGCAGCCACATGAGCTGTTCCAGCTCGTCGTTGCTCAGGCTCTTCTGCAGGGGGAGCCAGTAGGTCTCGTAGACGTGCTCGCCGCGCGTTCGGAGCTTCATGAAGAGGTAGTTGCGCAGCAGGTCGGCCTGGCTCAGCTTGAGGCCGGTGTTGTTGAGGGACTCGAAGATGCGGTGGACGTTGTCACCGCGCTCGGCGGTCACCGCCACCAGCGCGAGCCGGGAGGTGATCGCCTGCTCGATGCGGAACACGTCCTGCGGGGCCGCCGGATCGTCCGCCTCGACCAGCTTCTTGCGGAAGAAGGCGTAGGCGGTGGCGACGCCGCTGCTGGTGTCCTGATCGGTGAGGGGGCCGCGGATGTGGGCGGTGAACTGCGTCCGGTCCGCCTGCGTCGGCAGCAGACGGAGGTGGTCGTCGCCGCTCTTCCACTTGTTGATCAGGTACTGCTCGTCGATGCGCTGGGCCTCGACCGGCGCGGTGTCCGCGACGTGATCGCGGATTGCAGCCAGGGCCAGGGACAGTGTGGTCAGCCGTTGCTGACCGTCGACGACGAGCCAGCGGGGGAACGTCGCGTCGTTCTGCGGTGACGGTGCGAGCACCACCGAACCGAGGAAGTGCGTGCTCCCCTTCTCTTCGGACGAATCGATCAGCCCGGCCTGTTCCAGGACGTCGCTCCAGAGCTGCTTGAGGTGCTTTTCGGTCCAGGAGTACGTCCGCTGGTAGAGCGGAACTTGGAACTGCTGGGCCCGGCCCTGCACGAGATCGGCGAACAGCGTTTCCTTGGCCTGCATATGACGGCCCCCCTTGCTCCTCTGATCCTCGGTCGTTCGCCGCCGATTACACCAGGCCCGCCTGGCCTTCGTACCGGGGAAGCCCAGAACTGCGAAACTGTGACGGATGCGGTCACACCGCAGTCCGCGAACCAGGTAGGGGCGGGCCAGCTCGCACTCACCAGCGACCTCAGCGCCGCCGTCCACGAGTACGCGCCGGGAGCCGAGATCGTGGCGGGCGGCCGCCTGTGGGCGTCCGCCGGGGTCTGCCGCCTGCCTGACCGCGACCTGGTCAGCCGCCACTACACCGTGTGCGGCGTCTGCGGCCCCTACCGCGAGGCCACCGAGCAGGTCGACCCCGTCTGCACCGCCTGCGGGTCGACCTCCACCGCAGCACCGCGCCGCTACATCGAGTCGGTCTACGGCTTCGTCACCGCACGCGGACCACAGCGCCGACCGGGGCAGCCCCCACCGCGCCGCTCCCGGTACGGCGACGTCCACATGTCCACCGGCACCGCGGACGTTCACGAGGGGACCACCGTTCTCACCTCCGGACACACCACGGCCTGGTCGGCGGGCGCCCGGGGAGAGATGGTCGTCGTCTCGGAGGGAGCGGGCGGGGCTGGGTACGAGATCTGCGACTGGTGCGGCTGGGGCCGCCCGCACGCCCGCGCGGCGCCCCGGATACCCCCGTCTGCTGAAGGACGCGCAGTGCACCGGTGCACTGCGGATCGTCGCCCACCGGTACCAGACGGACTTCCTCCGGATCCACCTCGACCCGCTCACCGCACTCAGCGCGACGCAGGAAACCTTGCGTTCCGGTCTCTACGCACTGCTGGAAGGCGCGGCCACCCACCTGGAGATCAGCCGGGACGACATCGACGGCACAGTCCACACAGGAGCCGACGGTATGCCCTCGCTGCTGGCCTTCCGGATCGGTGAGTACCTCGAACCGGTCGTCGAGGACGCACTTGCACGCGTGGGCGGATGCGAGTGCGGCCCGGCTCGATGCCCTGGCGGGCAGAAGCACGAGCTGAATGGCAGGCAGGCGCTTGCCTTGCGCCCTCCTCTTGTGGTCGGAACCGAGTGAGTGGAGCAACCCGGTCCTGACCTGATCATTCATCGGGGAAGTCGGCAACGGGTCGGTGTCAGTCCTGGAACCTGGCGACAGCTGACCGGACATGCGATTGGTTGTACTCTGCGGAGACCGCCCTTGACCTGCAAGGAGCAGGCAGGGAGCAGACAGATCGGGAGTTTCTCCATGCTGCGCACCATGTTCAAGTCCAAGATCTAGCGTTTGGGTGTTTCCGCAGGTCAGAGTCCTGATCGCCGCCTACAGGTCAGCAAACGGTCAGCATCAGGCCGGACGGTTTCCGGCTTGCTGACCTGCACCGCGGCAGGGGGCCTGCTGCCCTGCCCTGCGACTATTCCCGGAGCGGGGACGGATCCGGCGGGAAGGCCAGGCCGGTGACGGTGCCGGCCTGGACGATCGGGCCATGCTGGGTGCCGCCGGAGACGGTGTTGTGCACCGTTGCCGGGCGGCCCGCTGCGGCATCCGCCAGTCGGCGCAGCGACGCTCCTAGAGCACTCAGGTCCTCGCCGGTGAGCACCCCGGTTTCCACCAGCCCGCAGAGACGGGTCTGCCACTCGGCCACGATGCCGGACGTGGCGCGCTCGTCCGCCGCAGTGCCGGTGAGGAGCAGCCGCGCACGCGCGTCGTCCAGGCCGGTGATCGTGGTGGTGTCCGTGCCCGCACGTGCCAGGAACCGGCCCATCAGTGCGCGGGCGTGAGTCCAGGAATCAGTGACCATGAGGGAGACCAGGGTGGTGGCTCCCGATGCCGCCATCGCGGCCAGTTCGGCGTCCATCGCGTCCTCCTGGATGCGCAGGGATGAAATGTCCCGGTCGGCGGTCAGGCTGTCTCGGCCGGTGAGCCGGGGTCGTGGTCGAGGGCCGGTTCCGCTCCGGTCCCGGGGACGGGAGGCCTCGGCGGATCGAATCGGCGTAGGAGGTCCTCCGCTGTCTCGTGGCGGTTGTGCTGCTCGACGAGCTGCGAGAACTGTCGGGCCAGCATCGCCCGCCGGTCGTCGTCCTCCGTGAAGCCCATGGCCTCGAAGAACCCCGACAGGTGGTCCGCAGCCGAGGGCTCACGGGCCGGGAAATCGGCAGACCCCGTGTCGATGTCCGGCGTCCCGGGTCCTCCCGGCCGGTTCGGCAGCATCTCGAGCAGGCGCTCGGGGATGTCGGTGTCGTTGGCAGCGGAGGTCAGCTGTGCCAGCAAGGGGAGGTCGGCCACGGTCTTCGCCACGTGCTCGTCGTTCTTGGTGAGCCACCACACGACGGCGCTGCCGGTGTCCTTGAGGACGTCCTCGCCCAGATACCGGCGCTTGCTCTGCTCGTACTTGCGCTGGTGCTCCCAGACCGCCTCGTCCTTGCGCACGTCGGCGAGCCGGTCGAGACGTTCCTGGTCCTCGTCGGGCAACGTGAGGCTGATGTCCTCCGCCATCGCCCGGAGGTGGCCCGTGGAATCCGGGCACATGCGGCTGAGAGCGCCGCCGAGTTCGTGCTGAAGGAGCGAGGCATGGCCGGGCTCCCGCTTCTCGGCGATCGCGCGGGCCCGGCTGAGGACCGCGTCGACGGCGAGGCCGGCCGGGTTGACGACCGTCCCACGTCCCGGACCGTCGGCGGAGCACCACCGCACGGTCGCCGAGAAGACGAAGTGGTAGTCGTCCCAGAGGCTCGGGAGCGCGACTCGGTTGACGCGGTACTCGGTCCGCTCCACCGGGGCGGCCGTGAGCTGCTCCTCGAAGCTGACCGGCACCGGACCGCGGCGCTGCGAGGCCACCCGGAAGGTCACCGCAGGCAGCACGAGAAGAAGCGCGGCCAGCACCGGCCAGGTCCAGCCGGGCCATCGCTGCACCAGGCCGGCGATGGTCAGCAGCAGGCCGCACAGAACAGTGAGGAACACGGTCGTCGTCTTGCGTGTGGTCGTCATGATCGACTCCCTCTGGCCGATGCCGACGGGGCGGCAGGACCGAGGTTCTGTGCCACGCCGATCTTGTGGAGCAACAGGTCGGTCGTCTCGGCGGAGTGGGCGCCGGCGCCCGGAGAAGCGCACTCCGCCTGGCGCGCGGACGCGTACAACGCGGCGAACGCCGCGCCCCGGTGCTCCCCGCATCGGTCGGCGGCAGCGACCAGCAGGTCGAGGAGGATCTCCCTCCGGTCACCGGCGCCCTCTGCCGCCCAGTGCAGCCAGCTCTGTATCTCTGCCCGTGGTGCCACGCGTCGGCCTTCCGGCCGCGACACCGCGTGGGTCAGCACGGCACGCCAGCACGTGATCAGCGAGCGTCGTACCCCGTCCTCGTCGACTAGGGCGCGAGTGGTGACGGAGCGGTCCGTGAGCGGCTCCGGATCGCTGACGCGCAGAAAGATGGCCAGGTCGGTCGGTGCGAGGTCGCCGCGTGCCAGCCGGTCGAGCAGCCTTCGGCGTAGCCGTCGGCTGCCGGCCACCAGGTGGCACAGGGCCTGCAGCGCATGGGCCGTGCCGCGCTCACGCCGGGCGAGATGGTGCAGCCGGATCAGGGCGTGATCCGGATGGTCCAGCGCGAGGACGTCGGCGCAGACCTGGACCAGCACCTGGGCGAACTCACCGGTCAGCCGGCGGTACGCGCACCACTGGTAGATCCGCTCGCGGAAGTCCCTGCCATGGGCGGGGTCCGCGAGACCGCAGGTGAGGGCCTGAACCGCGGCCTCCGACCGGGCTCTGCCCGCTCCCTGTGCGCTCCACCGATCGGCGAGCGCGGCGAGCGCGTCGGGCCGCCCGGTTCGCAGATACTCACCCGCCAGCCGGGCCACCAGGCCGTCGCGGACGTCCGGCACGAGATGCGGGTCGCTCGACTCGACGACCCGCGCGGCCCACGCGCCGAGGTGCGGCCGCAGGTCGGGCATGTGGTCCCAGAAGTGGGCGCGGACGGCGGAGTCGTAGTCCAACTCGGTGAACCGCACGCGACCGTCCGGCCCGGGGCGGGCCGAGATCTCCGACAGCCGCTGGGCGAGGTCCTTGCGCTGGAGGAGCGGAGTCTCCTCCTCGGGGGCCCCGACCGTGCTCAGCAGAAGTGCGGCCGCCCGGTGGACGACGTCGGCGTGCGCGCCGTGGAGCATGGACACGGCGACCATCAGGGCGCGTTGGGAGGCATCGGGCAAACCGGCGACGCGGTCGGCGACTTCGGCGCGGCGCCCGGCGCGCGCACGTTTCGCGGCCGCGCACCACTCGGTGAATCCCTCGCCGGGCCCGGCCGATTCGCGGGCCCGGCGTATGCGGTCGGCGAAGTCGGCGATCTCCCGCATGTGTCTGCGTTCGCTCAGGAACTCGTCGACGGTGACGTCGTTTCGGAGGAACTGCTCGTATGGCACGCCGTGGGCGCGCAGGTGGCGTCTGAGAACCTCCATGGGGAAGGCCGGCGGTCCGATCTCGACACGGTAGTGCTGGAGGTCGGGATCGAGGGCGCCGCCGTGCGGCATGACGACGACGAGATGGGCCTGCCGCTCGTGCACCGTCTGGCGCAGGGCGGGCAGATCGCCCCGCGCCGCATCCCACAGACCGGCCTCCGCGGTGGAGAGGTCGAGCAGCAGCCGGTCGCCCGGGTCGACGACAGCCGGGTTGCGCAGCGACAACTCTTCTCGCTCGTCGCGCAGGAGTTCGCGGAAGGCCCCGCCGGGGCGGTGGTGTTCGCGCAACAGTACGCGGGCCGTGGCCGTGCGTCCGCTGCCGGGAGCACCGTCGAGGATGACGGTGCCCGTCTCCTCGAGCGTAATGCGAGCCCCGCCCATGTTGACCGGAGTGACCAACACCCTCCGCGTCCAGCGCAATTGGTCATCCGGAAGCTGTCGGAAGACCGGCTTTCGGGGCTCGTGCGCAGCGACGCCGAGGTTGACGTAGATGTGGCCGTCGCCCGTGTGCGTGACACCCTGCGTGCTCTCGATCCGGGTGGTGTGCTCCGTGCTCACCGGCGGTCGTCCTGGGGGCGCTCCGGCTCGAACCGCTGGTGGACGTCCCCGTGGTGGTCCCCCTCGGTGTACGTCGTCCCGGTGCCCGAAATGTAGCGGTCGCCCGACACATGGCGCGAGTTGTTGTAGACGCTGCCGCTGCCCGTGTGGACCGTGCCGTGGGAGTTCTTCACGATCGTGCCGCCGACGTCACCGCTGAAGTCGCCCGCCTGGACGGACGTTCCGCTCACGTCTCCGATCGAGTTGTGCACGGTGGCCGACGCCGGGGACGGCTCGCCGGGCTCGCTCAGGTCCCGCAGCTCGGGAAGCAGCTCGCTGACCAGATCACCGATACGCCGGACGCCGCCCTCGGTGTCGTGGGTGCTGTCGAACGGTACGGACTGCAGATCGGCGAGCCGCGCCAGCTCCGGGGGCAGGGCCGCTTTGCTCAGCCGGTCGGTCTTGCGGCCGTCCAGCACGGGAACGACGATGAGCCCGCACTCGAACGCGGCCTCGATCTCCTTGCGCACCCAGTCGTCGGGATCCTGCAGCCGACTGCGGAAGTTCGTCCAGTCCGGTCCTACGACGGCCAGCAGCACGGAGCTGTGGCGTAACGCGGTCAGGAGAACCTCGGGGTAGGCGTCCCCTGGGGTGATGGACCTGGACGCTCGGAAGACGCGGTCCTGGCCGAAGCGACGTGACAGCTCCTGGTCGAGGAGGGCCGCGGTCCGCTCGCCGTCGCCGGTCCGGTAGTTGATGAACACGTGGGGCATGCCAGTGACTCCTTCAGATGGTGGAAGGGCGCGACAACGTGCCGAGTCGCGGTCCCAGCCGGCGTACGGAGGAATGGTTCGCGTGGCGCGCCAGGACGCGGGCGAGCCGCCTCAGGTCGGTCGTGACCGTGGCGGAACCCACGGCCTCCACCCCGTCGAGCAGGGGCGCCGCCAGGTCGCAGGCGTGGTCGATCTCGCCGGCCGACGCGTAGGCGAGTGCACGGCGGACGCCGTACCTGACCTGGGTGCGGACCGCGTCCCCGCCGACCAGGGCGAGTTGTCGGTCCAGTTCCTCGCTCGCCTCGCGCGGCCGCCCGAGATCGACCAGGCACCAGCCGGTGACCATGCCGACCGGATCGGGAAGGTGCATGGTGCCGATCACCGGCTCGTCGGTCCCTTCGTCCTGGAGAGAAAGAAGCGCACGCGCGCGGTCCAGCGCGTCCAGACAAGTCAGGTGGTCACCCGCCAGGGCGTGGCCCTGGGCTTCGCGCTGTGCGGCGAGTCCGCGGATCCGCGGTGGCAGGGCGCTGCTCTGTGCGCGACGAGCCAGAGCGACCGTCTGCTCGGCGTCGTCCCGGTACAGCGTGATCAGGGCCCGGCGGACCAGCGCGTAACCCGCCAGTGCCCGGTCGCCACCGGCGGCCGCCAGATCGACCGCGCGCTGCGTCCACCACAGGGCCGCCCGCTCGTCCCCGGTCTCCTGCACCAGCCAGCCGACGTATTCGGCGTACCGGGAGCCGAGGGCCAGCAGGTGGCGACGGGTGCCGCTGTCACAGTGGGCGGACAGTTCCCGCAGGGTGTGCGTCTGTGCGATCAGAACAGGCAGGAGCAGACCGGGCGCCACCGTCTGGCCGAGTCTGCGGTAGTGGGTGAACAGCGAGCGGGAGGCTTCCAGCATTCCCGCGCCCGCGGCCGGCGAGGCCGGGCCCGCGCGGTCGGACCGCCACGCCATCAGCGAAGCGGCACCGGCGCCTATGGCATCCCGTCGGCTTAAGGGCTGGAAGGTGTTCGGGCCGTCCGGCGACAACTGCATGATCCAGTCCTCCTCGTGGACATGGCCCGGCCCCGGATCGACGGGCGGGTCGGTGGTCTCCGGTGCGAGCAGGGCCAGCAGGGCCCCGCCGGCCCCGAGGGCGGCGTCGCACAGGCGGGCGAGGTCACGGCTGGGGACCTTCAGGTCCCGCTCTACCTTGCTCAACTGCGCCTTGCTGTAATGCACGGAGCCGGACAGGGCGGTCAGGCTGAGCCCTGCCTCCAGACGCCGCCTCCTCAACTCCTCGCCAAACCCGGTGGACGGCAGTGGCACGGAAACCTCCAACCCCTCCCGCCATCGGCCGAGTCGGCGCTGCACGTAGCGTGCGGCAGTCTGGCCGGGGCGGACAAGACGATCGATGCTGTTTCCCGTTTCCTTCTCCGACATGGGAACGCGACATGCGCGGCAGGGAGGACCGGAGAAACGGACTATCTGGAAGTCGTGCCGAAAAGGGAGGCGATCGTGCGCTCGACCACCCACCGGATGACGTCCAGGCCACTGCCGTGGTCCTCGCCACGCTCGGCGATCACCGGTGTGATGCCGAGAGCCCGCACAAGACGGCGGTACTTGTCATGGCCGCAGCCGCGGCCCGCGAGCAGGGCATCAGGCCGTCGGCGCGGGCGGCCGACCGGTCCCGCTACCCGCGGGATGCCCTGACCGTCGCCCGCCGGGTGCCCTCTCGTCCACTGCGCCGGCGCCATGGGCCTCCTCGGGACCGTCGTCATTCCCGACACCGAGACGGAAGCCGCAGCCGACTCCATCGCGGTGGTCCTCCGCGTGACCTGCTGTGCCACGATCACCCGCGCCCGCGAGCGGGGCTGGTCCTAGGTCGGCAGGGCAGCTGGTTGCTACGCCACCTGGGGTTGTACGGGTAGGCCATGATGAGCGTCCGAGAAAGGGGCGGGCGGCGCCCGACCCGTACATACGGCAGGGGAGCTCCGTTTCCGCCATGCCGCCGCCTCCCAGCAGCGATACTGGATGCATGGACTCGACGATCACCGCCCCCCGCGCCGAGGTACTGCGGGACCGCTACCGCAGCCGACTGCCCGAGCGCTTGCAGGAGCTGGCCGGCCCCGTCGAGGGCAACGTGGACCTGCCGCTCCACATCGTCTGGTCCGGGCGGACCAGCTACAGCCTGGACCGTCCGAAGTCCCGCATGACGCTCTACCGGACCGTCCTCGCCGAAGGACTCCGTGAGGACCTGGTGGCACTCCTGCACCACCGGCTGCTCACCGAGCAGTGGCCCGTGCTGCGGCGCTTGATCAGCCCTTACATCCGCGAGGTCTGGGAGGACGCCTTCCCCGAGCTGCTCCGCACCGCTCCGGCCGACACGGACGCAGCGTGAGGCTCACTCCGCTCCACGAGCGTCTCCTCGCCGACATCCTCGACATCGGCTCCCCCTACCCTCTGGTCCTCACCGGCGGATACGCCGTGCAGGCCCATGGCCTGGTCGAACGCTTCAGCCGCGACCTCGACGTCGCCACCGAGAACCCCGCTCCGATGCAGGAGATCGTCGCCTCACTCACAGCGGGTCTCAGCGCGCGCGGATGGCGGACCACGCACGTCCAGACCGATCCGCTCAGCGGCCGTTTCCTCGTCACCGATCCGGACACCGGCGAGGAGTGCGAGGTCGACGTCCTCAAGGAGGCGTTCTGGGCTCCACCCGCTCAGACCCCCTACGGCCCCGTTCTTTCCCTCGATGACGTGATCGGCACCAAGGTCCGTGCCCTCGCCGACCGCGGCACCGTCCGTGACCTCATCGACGTCCAGGCCGCCTCCCGCCACCGCTCCACCGCCGACCTCGAATCCCTGGGCCGCCGTCGCGCCCACGACGAGTTCAGCCTCGAAGACCTCCGGGACCGGCTCATCGGCGCGGACTGGTACGAGGACGAGGACTACACCGCGTACGGGCTCACCTCCCGGCAGATCGAAGAACTCAAGGCGTGGGCGCTGGGGTGGGCGGAGGATCTGGGTGCGCGGATCCATGACGAGAACGCCTGAGAGGCGGTCATCACGGCGAAACCGGGGTGCGGTAACGGTCAAACACTGCATCCCGCTCCCACTCCCAGGCCCAGTCCGGGTCCCGACGGTGGAACTCGGTAACAGCCAGCTCGAAGAATTGGTCGGAAGGCTTCCGGCTGGATCCATTGACTACCAGCGCTGACAGCATCGGCTCGGGACCGGTGCTGTCCCGGCGGCAGACGTCTGCCAGTAGAAGCGACATCATCCGGCCGTGGTAGTGCACCCGGTGCTCCGGTGCCACGGCCTCGCTCAGCGCCTTGTAAGTGTTGGTCCGGCCCTCTCGGGCCCACCCCTTCAGAATCGTCACCATGGCGTCCCGGGCAGCCATGTAGTCCGCATCTCCGTACTTCATCTGAGCCCCCTCCAGCCGACTGGAGCGACACGGTATCGAGTCGGGGCGGTGCCGAGGTTGGATCTGAAAAGTTGCCCGCTGCCGCCTCGGAGACGGAGGAGCGGGGACGTCCACCGGTTGCGTCCTGGAAAGTGGTGTACGGGTTCGACCTGATCCGGACACTCACTCCGACGCCGGGCCAAACGCCCGGATCAGGTGGGAGCCCGTACACCACTTCCCAGGACGCAACCCGTCTAGAGTGCGGCACATGTCTGCTTCGTCAACTGAGCTCAAGGCTGAGGACCCCCTGGCGCCGGTGTACCCCTTCAATGCGCCAGGGGAGCCGATCACCCTCTACGACGGACCCATTGGACCGGCCGGGGCTGAGGTGCCCGGGGTTGTCCAGTACGACTGCTCCCCGAAGCCCGGGATCTCATGGCGGTTGCGTACCGAAGACTATGACCCCACCTCTATGGACAGGACTGAGCTGAGTCTGCTCAACCCTGGCATCGAACTGCCGGTGTCCGCCAGAGACGCTGTGAGCGGCTGGTCCAACGGCACTTCCTACGGAGACTCCACCGCCCCGCTCGACCGTGTTGTTGCCCACTGGTTCAATCTGCCCCGGTGGCGTGGATCAGCCCACCTCGGGGCTCATGCTGCTGATGGGACGCCGCGACTGGTGTCGGCCGGACGCAGTGTGTATGAGGCGGACGGGTGGAGGATCACGCTCGACGTCCGCCCCGATCACAAGGCCGTCTTCTCTGATGTGCGCCAGGCCGACGTCTACGTCATGACTCACGTGATGGAGATCCGTCGGCTGGACGGAGCCACGTTCACGGCCGCCGAGGTCACCCCGGTTCTCAGTGCGCTGCACGTCGGACTGTCCTTCGCGCTCGGCCGGTGGGTCGCCCCCGCCCTGCCCGTCGGCCTGAACGACCAGGAGCATACGGTGTGGGGCCAGTGGGGCCCGATGCTCTGCGACCCGGCGCGCCGCATCAGCTCCGGCTGGTGGTACCCCGAAGACCAGAAGTCCTTGGCAGATCTGCTGGCCTGCCTCCTGCCCACCTTCCGCGATCCCGGCAAGGGGCAGGCACTTCGCCTGCAGATGCAGTACGCGATCACTGCCATAGTCGATCGAGGGTTCGTCGAGCAGCGGATCATGAGCGGAGCTGCGGGACTGGAGCATGTGATGTGGCAGGAACTCGTGCTCAGCGGGCGGCTCACGGAAGCCGAGTACACATCCCGCGCACGGTCGGCTCATGACAAACTGCGTATGGTCCTGACAGAGTCCGGGGTCGATCTGAGGGTGCGCGCAGACCGTCTGCCGGCAGCCGCTGCCTATGCGGCCAGACAGCGGGTAGACGGCACTCGGCCGGCGGACGGCGCCGACGTCGTCACCCGAGTCCGTAACCGTCTCGTGCATCCCAAGGAGACACAAGAGCCCGTCTACGGGGTCAAAGGACTGGTCACCGACACCTGGCTCCTGACCCGCCACTACCTCGCGCTGCTGGTGCTCCGCTCGATCGGCTACCGAGGCTCCTACCAGGACCTCTCCAGGACCAACAGGTGGGTCGGTGAGACCGAGCCTGTCCCATGGGCGTGAGGTCGAGCAAGCCTTCAGGAGCCGACAGCGCTCTTTCCGGGCTTGGAGGCCCCTGCGGTCGTACGAGGTGCTGGGCGACATCGTTGCGGCTGATGTCCTGCGAAGTCGCAGCCTTGCGGATCGTGCGCTACCGCACCCTCTATTGATGACGGCGGCGTCCGAGTCCCGATTCGGTGACCGGAGGCCGACTGTGGCCTCCAGCCATGCCAACCTTTGACACCGGGAGGAAGCCGCGAACTTGAAGGTGCCCGTGTGGGAGATAGAGGCGGATCAGCACCTCTGATGGGAATTCTTGAAGACGGCCAGGGCTGCTCGTCGCCCCGCTCGGTTAGGGGTTCAACAGCGGAGATCAGGTCATCCCTGCTGGGTGCTGACAAACGGTGGACGAGGTCGGTCAGTGGCTACGGGTCGCGTGCATGATCACGGCCATCCCCGCGAGGCACACCAGGGCGCCGATCACGTCCCAGCGGTCGGGCCGGTAGCCATCGGCGACCATGCCCCCAGGCGATCGACCCGGCCACGAAGATCCCGCCGTACACGGCGAGGATACGCCCAGAGTTGTCGTCGGACTGGAAAGTGGCCGCCACCCCATACAAGCCCAGCGCGATGACGCCAGCGCCGATCCAGATCCAGCCCTGGTGCTCGCGGAGCAACAGTCAAGAGCTGTGGATGGGACCTTTCGACGGGGTGATCTCAGCAGCCGCGAGCCGGGCGTTTTCGCGCACCTTCGAGGCGGTATTGGCGGACAACAGCGCGGCGGTAACCCCCAGCGTGACAACATCAACGCATGGGCATCTTCAACTCCATCGCGCGTGGCCTCGGTAGCCTCCGCCCGCTGTCCGACGCGGAACTCGCAGACGAACGCGAGGCGCTGCGAGAGCGTTACGTATCCGCTGGGGATGTCAACGAAGCGGATAAACTGTACGACGAGCTGCACCGCTACGACGCAGAGATGATTCGCCGTGCAAACGAGGCCTACGCCCGCGAGAACCCGAACCCACCAGAGCCCAGGCATCGCGAGCACGGGTGGTACCTGCCGAACGACGACTAGTAGGGCTTGGTCAGGTTCGTATGGGTGTGGGTATGTCGCGGTGGCAGGTGGGGCAGGCGCCGGTCCAGGTGGTGAGGAGTGTCTGCAGTTCCCGGACGACTTGGTAGAGGCTCAGACCGGCGCCGGATCTTTTGGGTCCCGCGTCAGTCGTTGCAGGGTGCAAAAGGCATGACCGGCGGAGACGAGGGTGACGTGGTGGTGCCAGCCGGCCCAGGTGCGGCCCTCGAAGTGGGCAAGGCCCAGGGCCTGTTTCATCTCACGGTAGTCGTGTTCGATGCGCCAGCGGAGCTTGGCCAGCCGCACCAGGGTGGCCAACGGCATGCCGGAGGGCAGGTTCGACAGCCAGAACTGCACCGGTTCCGGATCGGTGGCCGGCCACTCGGCCAGCAGCCACCGCTCGGGCAGCTCCGGATCATCGGCGGCCCTGCGGATGCCGCGTCCGGCCGGGCGGATGCGCAGAGCGACGAATCGCGAGTACATGCGCTTGACGCTACTGCGGCCGGTGCCCGGCCGGGAGCCCTCCCGCCAGGACACCGGCCGGGCCGCCGCCTTCCCGGCCGCGATGACCAGGTCCTTCACGGTCTGCGCAGGCTCGGGGTACTGGGCTTTCGGCGGACGCCCGGTGCCCACGTAGGCGGGCTGAACGGGCCGGGCCTCGGCCGGATGAGCGGTGTGACGGGAGGAGATGCCCACCGCATAGGTGAGGCCGCGTTCCTCCAGCCCGTGACGGAAGACGGCGGCATCGCCGTAGCCGGCGTCCGCGACCACCAGCGGGATGTCGATGCCTCACGAGAGGGTCTCGTCGATCATGTCCAGAGCCAGCTGCCACTTCTCCACATGCCCCACATGGTCGGGAATCCCACAGCGGGTGCGGCGGGCGACCTTGTCCGCATCGGCCTGCGGCGAGGCCGGATCCCAGGAGGCGGGCAGAAACAACCGCCAGTTGACGGCCGTGGAGGCACGGTCGGTTGCCAGGTGCGCGGAGACGCCCACCTGGCAGTTGGTGACCTTGCCCGCGGTGCCGGTGTACTGCCGGGCCACACACGCCGAGGCGTCCCCGTCCTTCAGGAAGCCGGTGTCGTCGATGATCAACGCCTCCGGGCCGATCGCCTCGTGCATCCTCCAGGCCAGCCGGGCCCGCACATGGGCCGCATCCCACGGGCTGGAGGTGATGAAGTGGGCCAGCGCCTGCCGGTTGCCATCCTCATCCAGGCGGGCCGCCATCGGCTCCACCGACTTGCGCCGCCCGTCCAGCAGCAGCCCGCGCACATACGCCTGCCCCCACCGCCGCTGATCGGCACGGAAGAACCCGTCGAACAACTCCGCCGTGAACGCCTCCAGGTCCTCCCGGACCCCGGCCATCTCCTCAGGTGTCACACCAGCCCAACGACACCGACGAACAAGCAGACACGCCACTCACGAGTGAAGATGACCAAGCCCTACTAGGCGGGCGTCTACAGGTGACGAGTAGGTTCTTTTGCATGCAGTTCCGGCGAACCCGCCTACCGCGCAGGGTCGTTGGGCGACAATCTCTGCATGCTGGCACCGATCCCCCTCCTCTACCGTCGCAGCGGAGCGTCATCATCAAGAAGCCCCGCAGCCTGGCCCGACGGCTCATGCAGGAGGCCGGCAGCGGGCCGCTGCCCGTTCTTGCCCTGCGCATCCAGGACCGCGCCCGCGCCACCGCCAATGACTTCCTTCGCGAGCACGGGTCCCGTGAACACCGGCTCTACGTCCTGGAGATCGCAGGACACACACCCCGCATCAAGATCGGGTACAGCAGCGCTCCATGGGAACGCCTCACCCGGCACATCGGGGAAGCCAATCGCTGGCAACACACGCTGATCCAGGCCCATTTCTCCGACGCTCTGCCCGACAAGGCCACGGCCAAGAGCGCTGAGCAGCAGGCGCACGCGTTCATGAGCAAGTTCTATGACTGCGTGCCGGGCTCTCCGGAGATGTTCGTTGGCAGTGACTTCCGCGCCGGGAAGACCTGCGTGGAGATTGCCGTGGCCTGTGCGCTGTGTGGACGGTCGGGGCAATAGTCAAGATCTGTGGACCGCTGAAGTCATGGCGCCACACACGCGAAGGCGGCCAGGCCCCCGAGCGCCTTCGGGGCGCGGTGGGGGCGGTGGGCAGCAGCAAAGTCTGGCATGGCAGTTCTCCTCGGCGAACTCGGTGAAGGGGATGGGAGAGCAGGCGCTGAACGCGCACACGGTCAGGTCGTCGCAGCCCGCCTCGACAACCGGCGACCAGGGCGGTGCGGATGGTGGCCAGGTCGGCGATCTTCGCGTCGACCTCGGCGAGCTTGGCCGCAGCACGTTCCTGGAGCCCCGCCACGGGGCAGCCGCGGCGGTAGCGGCCAGCCTCCAGCAGCTCGGCGACCTCCTCCAGCGTGAGCCGCTGGGCCGCCTTGATCACCCCCAGCGCGGTCACCGCCTCCTCGCCACACAGGCGGTGACCGCCATGCTTCGTTCCGGCTCGGCCAGCAGGCCGCGCCGCTCGTAGTAGCGCAGCGTCTGCACGTTCATCCCGGCCGCCTCGGCGACCTGCCCGCTGCGCAGGCCCGAGCTCAGGGAGACTCCTGCGAGGCAGCGGTCCGCGCCGCCAGGGCGTCCAGGACCGCCTCGCGCGCCGGGTCTACTGAAATGTCCAGAGAGATCAAGTCCTCGCCCGGGGTGGCGGTGAAGGTGAAGAACGAGCAGCGGCCGCTCTCACGCTCCACCAGGGCACGGACCCGCTCCTCAACGCCCCAGGTCTAGGCGCAGCCGGAGCGGCTGCGGCCGGGACAGCGACGTCAGCCGCTGGGACAACAGCGCATCCCACTCCGCGACCCGCAAAGACCGCTCCTCGGTGGGCAGCGTGCAGGACTGGGGCACCCACGCCACATCACTCATCGCACTCACTCCCGTCATCACGCCCCCGAGGGCGGGGGGCACCTTCAACGGTAAACCTGCACCTAGGTACAGGTTTCAAGTCTTGGGTGCGGCTACAGGTGGGGAGATCCACTGAGCATGTGTGGGGTGGGCCGAGTATGGGGTGGCCGATTTCAAAGAGCCCCATCACCTCGCCGGAACGTGCTCCCTGGCGCCGGAGCCGGTCCTGGGCGAACACAAGGCCGGCTGCCCCCGCACCCCGGGGGCCCCGCGGCGGGGTCATTCCTCCATACGCTGTAGGTCGGCCGCCCGGTGGTCACCCGCGGACGCCAACCCGTCGACGAGGCGTCGCCACCGTGCGATCTGGTCCGGTGTCATGGCATCACGTGAGTGAAGCGTCCGGAGCCAGTCGGGGAGGTACCAGCACCTGTTCGCGGCGATGCGATGGTTGCCGTCCATCAGTCGCTCCGCCAGGCGGAGTCCCGTGTCCCTCTGCCATGTGAGCGGGGCGCACTTGCCGAGTTGTGCGAGTGCATCGAGGGCCTTCGGTTCCTGACGGGCGAGTACTGTCCAGCGGTCCAGGAGGCTGGTGAGGATGTCGGGATGGAGCCAGTCCTGCCGGGCGCGAGCCAGGGTCGCGTCGATGTCGGTGTCACTTATGTCGATTTCGGGCGCGGGCAGGAGCGACCCCAGCGCGAGGCCGTCCCAGTGATGGCTGGTGCGTAGCCCGGTGCCGTCGCCGATGGCGTCGAGGGCGGCCTCCATGACGACGGGCCAGACGGCAGGGAGGGACGGGCGCAGGCCGTCGTCGTAGGTGAAGAGTACGGCGAGGTCGCGGAGGAACTGGTGCAGGGCGCGGCTGTTAGCGGCGAAGTGCTGTGCGTGTGCTTTGAGCGGCTCGGTGTTGCCACTGACCGCTAGGTCGACAATGACGCGCGCGCTTCGCTTGCTGTGCCGGTTCTCGTACCCCTCCTTGGCCCAGTGGTCGGTGGCGCGGGCGTGGGCGGCGAGCAGGGTTTCGGTGAGTCTGTTCGCTCGATCCGCCACACAACTGTCGCTGAGGGATGCCGCGCCGGCGGCCACGAGCGGGGGGATCAGCGAGATCAGGTACAGCTGTTCCGTATCGACCTCGGGCAGCGTTCGCTCGTAGGGGCCGTCGAGCCGGGGACGCTCCCGAGTGCCGGTCTTCGGGTCCCAGTCGCCCAGTCGACAGTCCCGCAGTCCCGCCTCCACGGCGTCTAGCGCCACCTGGTGGCGGCACGGGCCCGGCTGTCGGTCGGTGTCGCATGGCGCGGCCCAGACGTATTCGAGAGCCCGGGCGAACGCCATGCGCACCTCGTCGAAGTGGTTCGTGCTGCAGCGGGTCAAGACGTCGATGATCGCCTGCCGGTCGAGGACGGCGTCGGCGGAGGTCACCGCTAGGAGCGCCGCCAGGCCGGTCGCCGCGGACCGGTCGGCCCCCATCGAGTAGTAGGAGGAGGCGGCGTACCCGGTACGGCTCGGTTCGGTGATCGCCTCGATCAGGACGGTCGTCGCCCATCGCAGGTCGTCGACCGGAACCCGGAGCCGTCCGCGAGCCTGTGCGACGGCAGCGGTGGCGGCGACGGCGGCGATCGGGTCAAGCCGGTCGACAGGAAGACCGGGTGTGTCGTCGCCCAAGGACCGCGCCTCGGCTATGTCGGCCAGAAGCGTGTCGGGAGGGGCGGTGCGACCGTCGGATCCGGCGTAAGTGTTCTGCAGGCGCAGGGCCCGGCCGGCCCGGTCGAGCATCTCGGTGTCGGGCCGCATGCGAGTCGCCAGCGGCTCGGGATGCTGGTACTGCACGGTCAAGTTGCCGGATCCGGCGGTTTCCAGGCGGAAGTTCTCCGGCCTGAACGTCGCTGCCCACACCTGCACCGAGGCGAGGAAGTGGTCGGCCTCCGAGTCGTCCTGGGAGTCGGCGACCATTTCCTCCGCGCGGCGGACGAGTTCCTCTCCGGTGGCCGCGAGCTCGTCCACCCGGCCCTGGTCCCCCGAGAGGACCGCGCGCATAGTGAGTTCGGCGGCGACATCGCGCGGGCTGCTTCGGCGACGGGACCGCCCCACGAGATCGGTCTCGTCCGGGCCTTGTACGTGCAGTACTCCTTCACCGGCGACTCGCACGAACTCCAGCTGCCACACGTTCGGATCCCGCATCCAGGGGATCAGTAGATCGCCGGCCTGCTCCAGATGGCGCACCAGGAACCCGACGGCCAGACCGGGCATGGCCAAGTTGTTGCAGTCGCGCAACAAAAGCTCCACGACCTGGGCGGGAGAGATGCCGACGACGGCCACGAGTTGGTCCGCGAGGCGCTCGACCGCGAGCAGCGCGCTCACGCACGGGTACGGGCCGATCGACCCTCCCCGGTACCAGGCCCAGACGTGTTCATCCCCGACGCAGTGCCTAACTCCCACCCCCGGCAGATCCAGTTCTGCTCCGGTCGGCTCGTCAGCGGGTGCTCGGACATCGTCGCCGTGCACCCCGACCCGGACGGCCGCAGCGTGGTCGAGCATCCGGTTGATCAGAGCCAGTGCAGGGAGGGTGTGCGCCTTCAGGAGCGGCCAGAAGGGCCCCCGATACCACCCCGCCATCTGTTCGGTGATGCTTCCGCGGGCGCGGTGATGTCGGATGCCGTCGTCGAACGGGTACGAGTGGGACCAGCCGTATCTGTCCTCCTCAGGGTCGTGCTGTTCGATGTAGTAGGACTCGGCCAGGGCCAGCAGCAGATCCGGCTGATGCCTAGCCATCTCCGTCGCGGCCCAGAAGCTCTCCACGGCGGGCTCGAGACGCGCACCGTCGTCGTCGGCGATTCCCCTGAGGAACGCCTCGGCGCGCCTGTCGAGGTCGGTGCCGAGCATCGCCAGGGCTTCCACTGCGAATTCGTCCGAGTGCTCCGGATCGGATGCGAGCATGCGGTCCCGCAGCGCCTGCCGGATCGGGACTGGCTCGCTTGTCTCGGCCTGCACTAGTCCATACAGCCACGCCAGCACCAGTTCGCGGACTCTGCGGCCCACGTCGTGGGCGGTCCGTGAGTCGCTGTCGGAGCCGGTGTCGTGTGGGTGGCAGAAGGCCAGTTCGACCAGGGGCGCGAGTATCAGCGGGTCGCCGACGCCATGGGGCGCGTAACGCTGCATGGCCAGCCGGATTACCGTGCGCAAGCCGGCTTGCTGGTCCATCTGCAGCGCGGGCCATACACGGCCGAGTACCTTTCCGGCGGCACCGAGGGTGAGCACTGCCTCCCACGGCACGTCCGACCACCGCTCGCCGTGGTCGGACGCGATCCCGTCGAAGACGGTGCGCAGGTGGGCGAGCGACCGTTCGACGTCATCGGCGCCGAGTAGATGGGCCTGGCACGCGATGCGTGCGGCACGCAGCGCCCAGCGCGGCGCGTCGGCGGTTGAGAGGAGAGCGAAGCCGTCCGTGACGAGCAGCCGCACCACCGCCATGTCTCGCACGAGATCGCTGGCGAACCGATCAGACGGGCTCCAGGCGCTGGTCACGCCGAGCGGCGCCAGCAGACCGTCGGAGCGCAGGGAGGGCAAGGCGGCCGGGTCCGGTGGCACGGCGGTTTCGCGGGGAAGTAGTTGGCGTCTGGCCAGTGCCTGGAGAGACTGGTCGCGAGCGTCGGGGGAGGGGCCTCCCGCCGTCATCATCTCTCCGCGGCGTACAAGGTTGCGCCAGACGGCGGCGAACAGGTCGGCCTCCGACGCCGCTCCCTGAGGGGCCGCCACGCCCGGGCCCGCGCGCAACAGCATGTCCACCAGACCAGGTCTGCCCAGCAACCACCGCGTCCGCTCGTCACCGGCCCACTGCCGCAGCTGTGGAAAGACCTCGACGAGCCGCGTGGTCTCGGCTGGAGTCAGCCGGGGGACCTCGTGCTCGCGGACGAGATCCTCGACGATTCCACCGTCCTGCGCCACGCTCTCGGCAGCCTGAACGAGCACGTCACGTGCGGCTCCCGAACCGTCGGCACGGGTGACCGCCACCACGCCGAGTCCGGCGGCCATGGCTGCCCGCGCGAGGTCCGAGAGCAGCTGGGCACGTCCTTCCAGCACCGACTCCGCGCCGTCGACGACCAGCAGACGCCCCTTACCCACCGCAGAGGCACCCAGCACCGCGGCGAGGCGGGCGCCGAGCAGCGCCTCGAATTCCGCAAGCGTTGTGGGGATCTCCCGCAGGTTCAGCACGGTGACCGCGACTCCATCGACTCGCAGCCGCCCAGCGGTACGCAGGGCCAAAGCCGACTTGCCGGCGTCGGGCTCCCCGTGGACGACCAGCGCGGTCGCCCGCGAGGCTACCGCCCTCGCTTCGGCGGCCAGAGCATTTCCGGCTTCGGCGCGCTCCAACTCGAGGTTCTCGCCGGCACCGGTCAACCGGAACCGGACGAGGTTCTCGGCCGTCTCCGACAGGGCGTCGAGGGCACGCCACGCCGGGGCGTAGGACGGGGAGCGGTCAACGACCGCAGCCCCAGAGAGCTGCCTCCGGAGCATGCTCTCGGTGACGGTGGCCCCTGTCGGGGCGTAACTCCGGGACAGTCTCCCCAGAGCTTCGAACAGGGTGGCGGAACCCTCCACAGAGGCATCGGGGACGACGCTCCGCAGGCGGGCCACAGCCGCTGTACGGTCGGACTCGTCGGCCCCCTCCAGCCTCAGTTGCCACAACCAGAGCACGTGCAGGAATCGCCAGGTCAGCTCGGCGGCAGGTCTTTCAGTACTCACCTTCGGACTGCTGGCTGCCTGAGCGATCAACGCGTCCAGATGGCTCAGCCGCCTGCGAATCGCTTCAGTCGTGCGTCCCGGCTGCTTCACTACCGCGCGGAACGACTCCTCGTCGGGCTGCCCCCGTGCGATCACGGCCAGCTCATGCACCTGCCGTACGGCAGGACTGGTGCTGGCCACAGCGAGCGCCAGCCGCCAATGCCCCGCGCCGGCCTCGGCCCAGTGATCCGTGACGATCCGCAGGTAGGACACGAGCAGGTCCGCCGTGGAGTCGTCGCTGGTCGTGAATGCCGGGGCCCGGCGCACACCGATCGACAACCGCCGCTGTGCTCCGTCGGCCGTGTCCCCAACGACGATCAGGTCGTCCACGGGGCTGAAACTGCTGTCCTGGAAGCGTACGGACACCGGCGTCACGTCATCACCCAGTGCCGGTACGGGATCGCCGAGGAGGAGGTGCGCCAGCAGGACGGCACCGAAGTCGTGTTCCAAGACCGTGCCACCGCCGCCGGTCGCGTACGGGCTGGCCACCTGCTCTGCTGCGTCGCGCCCCACCATCTCCGCATCATAGGACGCGCCACCGACAGTACAGGCGGGCACGACGTCGCGCGGTTCGGTGCCACGACCCGTCTCAGGTGAGGAGGTTGAAGGCAGTCTTCTCCAGGAGGGCGTTGGTGTTCGTATCGTGGCCGAGGCCGAGGGCGAGGGTCTGGTACGGGAGGGCGGCGGGCCGCTCCGTGAGGCGGGCGGAGCCGCCGGTCATGGGTAGCAGCCCGAACGCATCCGGGTAGCGGTCCTCTGTACCGGCGGTGCAGGAGTCCGTCTCGTCCGGGCGGCGCGGCTCGTCGAGGAACGAAGGGCGCGGCCCCTTGAGCAGTGACCCGATGGCACCCCCAAATCTCCTGATATGCCGTCAGGTAAGTCAGCGTTTCGTCAGCATCGATCCTGGCAAGTTCCGCGAAGAGCGTTCGAGTAGGTGCACCTTCGACGAGCCACAACAGCCGTGTTCGCGCTGAAGCCCAGGCAGGAGCCTGCTTACCGGAGTGAAGCGATGTTCCTCACAATCTTTGAGTCAGGCGCGTGCCAGTTGTAGAGTGATACCGCCCTTGACCTGCAGAAAGCTGGCAGGGAGCCGTCCTCCAGGAGTCCAAAGTGCTGCGTACTCTGTTCAAGTCCAAGATCCATCGCGCCACAGTCACCCAGGCCGACCTGCACTACGTCGGCTCCGTGACCATCGACGCCGATCTGCTGGACGCCGCCGACCTGCTGCCCGGTGAGCTCGTGCACATCGTGGACATCACCAACGGTGCCCGGCTGGAGACGTACGTCATCGAGGGGGAGCGGGGTTCCGGCGTCGTCGGGATCAACGGGGCCGCCGCTCACCTCGTCCACCCCGGCGACCTGGTGATCATCATCAGTTACGCCCAGGTCACCGACGCCGAGGCGCGGTCGCTGAAGCCGCGGGTCGTGCATGTGGACGGCGACAACCGTATCGTCGCCCTGGGAGCCGACGCGTCCGAGCCGGTGCCGGGATCGGACCAGGAACGCAGCCCGCAGGCCGTGTCGGCCTGACGTAGCGACCCTGCGAGGACGAGGAGCGTGGCCGTGAGCGACATCGAGATCCGTGACGAGCGGGCGGCGGGCCGTCTGGAGGCGGTCGCGGGCGATGAGGTCGTCGGGCGTATCGAGTACTTCGCGCTGGACGCCCCCGAGCGCGCCCTCGTCCCCGTGCACACCGTCGTCGAGCCCGCCCACGAGGGCCGGGGCATCGCGGGCTCGCTGGCGCGTGAGCTGTACGCAGCCGCGCGACGTGAGGGGGTCGCCGTCGCCCCGCTGTGTTCGTACGTCGTGAAGTGGGCCGAGCGCCACCCGGACGAGGCGCCCGCCGCCGATCCCGAGCTGCTGCGCGCCGCGAAGGAGTGGCTCGTGGCACATCCCGGGCGGTTCTGAACCGGGGTCTCCCGGGGATCACGAGCCACTACGACGAAGGGTCGCGCGTGCTGGCGCTGCTGCACACCTCGCCCGTACACGTCCCGGTCTTCGACGCCCTGCGTGACGAGGCGCACCCGGGTCTGGAACTGCGGCACCACGTCGACGCCGACCTGCTGGAGCGGGCGCGGCGCGAGGGGCCGGAGGCGGTGACGGGCGCCGTACGGGTCGTGCTGCGACAGGCCGTCGCCGAGGGCGCGCGGGCCGTTCTGTGCACGTGCTCGACCATCGGCGGGGTCGCCGAGGCGGCCGCCGACGTGGCCGGGGTGCCGGTGCTGCGGGTCGACCGGCCGATGGCCGCCGCCGCGGTGGCCGCCGGTCCGCGCGTCGTCGTCCTCGCCGCCCTGGAGAGCACGCTCGCGCCGACGGTGGCCCTGATCGGGGAGGAGGCCGGGCGAGCAGGCCGTCCCGTTGAGGTACGGACCCTTCTGGTCGAGGGCGCCTGGCCGCGTTTCGAGGCTGGTGACACCGAGGGCTACCTGCGGCTGGTGGCCGAGGCGGCCGACGCCGTGACCGGCGCGGACGTGATCGTCCTGGCCCAGGCCTCCATGGCGCCGGCCCGCGAGTCGGCCGGGACCGCGGTCCCGGTACTGGCCAGCCCCGCGCCCGGACTGGCCGCCGGGGCGGTGGCAGCACGCCTCGGGTAGTGCCTTCCGCCGCCCGTGTCATTCGGCGTGGTGGGCCACCTGGGCGCCCGGCCGTTCATGCGGAGGGGTGAGTGGGGAGGCGGCCATCGGGTAGGCGGGGGACAAGTCCAGAGCCGATGTCGACCGACTGGCCGGAGGACAGCGCCATGACGAACCCGTATCCGGATCCCGTTCCACCCGGGCCGACTCCGGGACCCGCCCCCGGTCCGGACCCGGAGCCTCAGCCGCACCCGGTGCCGCCGGGCCCCGCCCCGACACCTCCTCCTCCGCCGGGGCCCGGCCCGGAACCGACACCCCCGCCCCCGGGGCCAGGCCCGCAGCCAACCCCGCCGCCCCCGCACCCGGGTCCCCCCGAGCCCTCACCGTCGCCGATCCCGCCGGGGCCGGAGCCGGTGCCCAACCCGGAACCGGGGCCACCACTCACCTGAGCCACAGGCAACGAAACGGCCGCACAAACGGCTGCACAAACGGCCGCACAAACGGCCGCACAAACGGCCGCACGAACGGAACGGAGGGCATGGGCGGTGGGCGCGACCGCACGGCCGTCCACCGCCCCACCCGTCACCCATCTCGTACGACTACGCGGTGACCTCCGACCGGTCCCCGCCCCACAGCGTGTGGAACGCACCGTCCCGGTCGGTCCGCCGGTACGTGTGCGCGCCGAAGAAGTCCCGCTGCCCCTGCGTCAGCGCCGCCGGCAGCCGCTCGGCACGCAGGGCGTCGTAGTAGGCGAGGGCCGCGGCGAAGCCGGGTGTCGGCACGCCCTGCCGGGTCGCGGCGACGAGGACCTCGCGCCAGTCGTCCTGCGCATCGGCGATCTCCCGCGCGAACGTCTCGTCCGACAGCAGGCTCGGCAGGTCCGGCCGGGCACCGTACGCGGAACGGATGCGGTCCAGGAAGGCCGCGCGGATGATGCAGCCGCCGCGCCAGAGCGCGGAAACCGCGCCCAGGTCGATGTTCCAGCCGTACTCCTCGCTGCCCGCCGCGATCTCGTGGAAGCCCTGCGTGTACGACACGATCTTCGACGCGTACAGCGCCTGCTCCACCCGGTCGGCGAAGGCGGCTGCCTCCGACTCGCCGAGCGGTGACGCCTCGGGCCCCGCCAGGCCGCGCGAGGCCTCTCGCAGCGCCGCGTGCCCGGAAAGGGAGCGGGCGAAGACCGCCTCCGCGATCCCGGACACCGGGACGCCCAGGTCCAGCGCGATCTGCACCGTCCAGCGGCCCGTGCCCTTCTGCTCCGCCTGGTCGACCACCACGTCCACGAACGGGCTGCCCGTCGCCGCGTCCACGTGCGACAGCACCTCCGCCGTGATCTCGATCAGGTACGAGTCCAGGCGCCCGGTGTTCCAGGTACGGAAGATATCGGCGATCTGCGCGGGGGAGTAGCCGGCGACATCGCGCAGCAGTTGGTACGCCTCGCCGATCAGCTGCATGTCGGCGTACTCGATGCCGTTGTGGACCATCTTCACGAAGTGCCCGGCGCCGTCGGGACCGACGTGCGTGACACAGGGCGCCCCGTCCGCCGCCTTCGCGGAGATCCTCTCCAGCATCGGGCCGAGCGATTCATAGGACTCCTTCGAGCCGCCCGGCATGATGCTCGGGCCGTTGAGCGCGCCCTCCTCGCCGCCCGAGACGCCGGTCCCGACGAAGTGGATGCCCTGCTCGCGCAGTTCGCGTTCCCGGCGCCGGGTGTCCGCGAAGTGGGCGTTGCCCCCGTCGATGATCATGTCGCCGGGCTCCAGCAGCGGGGCGAACTCCTGGATCACCGCATCGGTCGGGTCACCGGCCTTCACCATGATCACCAGGCGTCGCGGCCGCTCCAGCGCCGCCACGAACTCCTTGGCGGTCTCGGTCGCGACGAAGTCGCCCTCGCTCCCGAACTCCTCCACCAGCGCGTGCGTGCGCGACGCGGTCCGGTTGTGCACCGCGACCGTGTAGCCGTTGCGGGCGAAGTTGCGGGCGAGGTTGCGGCCCATGACCGCGAGACCCGTGACGCCGATCTGCGCTGTAGTGCTCATTGGGTTGGCTCCTAGTGACCTTGGTGTCTGTGGTGCCTTGTGTCTGTAGTCTCTGTGTCTCTGTAGTCTTGGTGTGCCTGTGTGCCTGTGTGCCTGTGTGCCTGTGCGCCTGCGTACCTGTGCGCCTGCGTGTCCGTGGTGCCGGTCGTGCCCGCCAGTATCGCCGGTTTCGCCGTACGGCCATCCTGACGTGCCGGTACGCCGGTCGCACTTTCTGATCCGGCGGACTCCAGTACGCGCGGGAGGGGCCCGGTGCCTCAGCCGGAGGACGGAGCATTGAGCCAACGGGCACTTGTTCCTGGCCACTTGGCGTGACCAACCGGCCGATTGCCGTCTTGTCCTGGCCTGTTCGCAGCGCTTACTTTTGCCCCTCCTGACGCAATGTCGAGGGGGATATCCATGGCCGTACGCGGCCGGCACCGCCGGTATCAGCCGAACAGGATCAACCGCGCCTCACTGACCGTCACCGCCGGCGGTGCGGGACTGGCGCTCCCGCTCATCGGTACCGGCACGGCGCACGCGGCCGACGTGGAGACCTGGGACAAGGTCGCCGCCTGCGAGTCCACCAATGACTGGGACATCAACACCGGCAACGGCTACTACGGCGGGCTGCAGTTCACCCAGTCCACCTGGGAGGCGTTCGGCGGGACCCGGTACGCCCCGCGCGCGGACCTGGCCACCAAGGACCAGCAGATCGCCGTCGCCGAGAAGGTACTCGACGGTCAGGGGCCTGGCGCCTGGCCGGTGTGCTCGCAGCGAGCCGGACTGGCCCGGGGCGGCGACACGCCGGACATCCGGCCGGCCGGGGACGGGGGAGCCGGGAAGAGCCGGGAGAGGGCGGCCGGGAAGCCCACCGGGAAGCCCACCGGGAAGTCCACCGGGAAGTCCGCAGGGAAGCCCGACTCGGTGAAGGACGTCCAGCCCCAGACGACCCCCCAGTCCCGGGCCGGCAAGGCCAAGATGTACACGGTGGTCACCGGCGACACCCTGTCCGGCATCGCCGACGCGCAGCAGGTCCGGGGTGGCTGGCAGCGGCTGTACGACGCGAACCGCGGCGCGATCGGAGCGGATCCAGACCTGATCCTGCCGGGCCAGCACCTGCAAATGCGCGGTGAGGGGACCGCTACGGCCTCTCGCGGCGAGTCGAGGACGGCCGAGAAGCCCAAGGCGAAGGCGAAGGGGGCCGAGCAGGCGCCCGCCGGGCCGCAGCAGCAGAAGCAGAAGCAGCAGAAGCAGCAGCAGAAGAAGAAGTCGCCTCCGGACAGCGGCAAGGACGAGAGGAACGGGACAGGTAAGGCAGACAAGGCGCAGAAGGCGTCCAAGGCCGACCAGGCCACCACGCGCCACAGCGTTGTCGCCCCTGTCGACGCCCCCACCGGCACGCCGTACCACCAGGCGGGCTCCTCCTGGTCGAAGGGCTACCACACCGGCGTCGACTTCCCCGTCGCCACCGGCACCTCGGTCAAGTCGGTCGCGGCGGGTGAGGTCGTCAGCGCGGGCTGGGGCGGCTCCTACGGGTATCAGGTGGTCGTCAGGCACGGTGACGGCCGGTACTCGCAGTACGCGCACCTCTCGGCGATCTCCGTGAAGGACGGTCAGTCGGTGGGCGCCGGCCAGCGCATCGGCCGTTCGGGCTCCACCGGGAACAGCTCGGGCCCGCATCTGCACTTCGAGGTGCGGACGGGGCCCGGCTTCGGTTCGGACGTCGACCCAGTGGCGTATCTGCGGGCCGGCGGGGTCAGGATCTGATCCGCACCCGGTGGTGGCCGAGAACGTGCGGTGGGACCAACGGACCACCGTAGAAGGGACCGTAGGCGAGCGGCGAGTCGTCGCTCTCCGTCGGTTCCCGGGCCTCGAACGTCTCCTCCGCGGGGACGGTCTCCGGGGCCGGCGGTGACATCGGGGAGGGCAGGAAGACCTTGTCGGACAGCGGGGTGACCTGTTGCCCGCCGCCCTCCCGCACGAACCCGTCCTCGACCGGCGTCGCCTCCGGCCTGTCCGGCCCCGATCCGGCCGCTGCCGATTCAGTCGCCTCCGTTCCGGCCGCCTCCGTTCCGGCCGCCGCCGGAAGGGCATCGCCGCCGGCGGGCCTCCCGGCCTCCTCGGCGGCCTCCCGTGCGATCCGTTCCGTCGTCAGCAGGATGAGCCCGCCCGCGGCCACCACGCCGCAGCTCAGGGCGAGCGCCGTGCCGGTCGTGCCGTAGCGGAAGGTTTCGCCGAACATCGTGATGCCGACCACGGCGGCCACCACCGGGTTCACCACCGTGAGCATGGCCAGCGGAGCTGCGAGACCGGCGCCCCGGTAGGAGGCCTGCGACAGCAGCATGCCGGCCGTGGCGAGCACGCCGATCACGGCCAGGGACGGCAGGTCGGCGGCTGACACGCCACCGGTCCAGTCGACCGCGACCGTCTTGGTGAAGACGGAGGACATGCCGAAGGCTATGCCGGACGCGGTCGCCAGCAGGATGCTGCGCACCGCCGGGTGCCGGTGCACGGCCCGGCCGGCGATCATCAGCGCCACGACCACACCACCGGTGACGACGGACGCCCCGACCCGCTCTCCCGTGTCGAGTGACTGCGCGTCGGACGCGCCGACCAGGGACAGCAGTCCCGCGAGACCGACCGTCGCCATGAGCGCGCCCCGCCAGGCCGTCGCGCCGGCCTTGCGGCCCACGAACAGCGCTGCCATGGGCAGGGCGAACACGATGGTGAGCGCGCCCAGTGGCTGCACCAGGCTCAGCGGACCGAGGGCGAGGGCAACGACGTGCAGGAGGCCGCCGAGGCCGTTGAGACCGACCGCCGCCCACCAGCCGGGCCGGCGCAGCGGAGCGTACTGAGCACCCGGGGAGGACGCCGCGACCTGTTCCTGCACGATCGCTCCGCCCGCGTACGCCACGGCGGAGACGAGCGACAGCAGCACGGACAACGCGAGGGCGCTCATCGGCTGCTCCTCTGCGTGAGGCGGGGGCCCTTGGCCCGGCGCGGCGAACGGTCGTCTTCCATGGACAACACGATGCCGTCTCAGGGTCTTCCCGTCGTCGTCCCTGAGCACGCATTGGGTCATACTGCCGATGGAGTACGACGGCGGTGCCGTCCTCCCCAGGGTGGGCGACTTCGAGCCCGGACCCCCGGCCAAGGCCCCTAGGGGCCTTGATATTACTGCTCTACGTGGACCTCGACCCCGACCTCGTCGCCCTCCGCCCGCTGGGCGGCTTCTCCGTCCTGCACGCGTTGCCGAACGCGTTCCCCCACGCGTCGACTCCGTCGCCGCCCCGGCCGTTCCTCACCCTCGCACATGCCTACGCGCCGGGACACGCGCCGGGACACGCGCCCGGACACGCGGCCGCATCCGCACCGGGGCGCCGAGACGCGACGTCGGACCCGCAGACGCAGACGCAGACGCAGACAAAGACGCAGACGCAGACGCGGGCGCAGGCGCGGCCGTGGGAGGACCCACTCGCCTTCCGCGTCCAGAAGGTCGCCGCCGCGCTCCGCACCCCCGAGACCCGCGTCGCCGCCTCCGTGGCCCACCAGGGGCTCGCGGCCCGTCTGTGGTCGGTGACGTTGGGGTGCGCCGCCCTCTACGGACCGGTCCCCGACCTTGCCCCGTCGCTGCTGCGCTGGGACCCCGACGCCACCGCCCCCGATGACCTGTGGCTCGCCGAGGTGCGGCCCCTGCCGGGCGACGTCGCCGCGATCGCGGAGCTCGTGCTCCACGGCCACCTGGTACCGCTGACGGCGGCCGTGCACACCCGCTACCGTGTCGCGACCGGGCTGCTGTGGGGCAACGCGGCCTCAGCGCTGGCCGGTGCAGGCCGGGAACTGGACCGTTGGGCCCGCCGCCACGGACGTGGGGACACCGCCGCCCGCGCCCGCTCCCTGACCACCGGTCTGCTCGCCCACCCCCTGCTCGCCACGGCCGGCGCCCTCACCGGCACCGAGTTCCGGCGCCGCAGCTGCTGCCTGTACTACCGGGTGCCCGGCGCGGGGGTCTGCGGCGACTGCTGCTTCTCCCGGCCGCCGGGGTCGCACCGATCTCCACAGCCCTGATCTTCACAGCCCTGATCTTCACAGCCCCCGCGCCCTTCCCCGGGCGCCCCGTCTGGGTGACCATGAAGGGACCAGCCGCCGAGACGGGAGGTTCCGGGTGCGTGTGGGACTGCTGACCCGGGAGTACCCGCCGGACGTGTACGGCGGAGCGGGGGTCCACGTCGAGTTCCTCGCCCGGGAGCTCGCCCGCCTCGTCGACCTGGACGTGCACTGCTGGGGCGAGGGCCGCACCGACGGCGTGCTGCGCCACCGCCCCTGGTCCGCGCTGGACGGCGCCAACGACGCGCTGCGCACGTTCTCCGTGGACCTCGCCATGGCCGCCGCCCTCGAAGGCCGCGACCTGGTCCACTCCCATACCTGGTACGCGGCCCTCGGCGGCCACCTCGCCAAGCTCCTGCACGGCCTCCCGCACGTGATGACCGCGCACTCCCTGGAGCCTTCGCGGCCGTGGAAGGCCGAGCAGCTCGGCGGCGGTTACACCCTCTCCAGCTGGGCGGAACGCACCGCGGTCGAGACCGCGGACGCGGTGATTGCCGTGTCCGGCGCCATGCGCGAGGACATCCTCGGCTGCTACCCGGCGCTGGACGCTTCCCGGGTGCACGTCGTGCACAACGGCATCGACACCTCCCTCTACCGGCCCGACCCCGGCACGGACGCGCTGGTCCGGATCGGCCTCGACCGCTCGCGCCCGTACGTCCTGTTCGTCGGCCGGATCACCCGCCAGAAGGGCGTGCCCCACCTGCTGCGCGCCGCCCGGGCCATCGACCCGGCCGCGCAGATCGTGCTGTGCGCCGGCGCCCCGGACACCCCCGCGATCGACCAGGAGTTCCGAGACCTCTTCGCCGGACTGAGCCGCGCCCGGGAGGGCGTGCACTGGATCCCGCGCATGCTGCCGCGCCCGGAGGTGATCCAGCTGCTGACCCATGCCGCGGTCTTCGTCTGCCCCTCGGTGTACGAGCCCCTCGGCATCGTCAACCTGGAGGCGATGGCCTGCGGCACGCCCGTGGTCGCCTCCCGGGTGGGCGGCATCCCGGAGGTCGTGGCGGACGGCGAAACGGGGATCCTCGTCCCCAAGGACGACAACGACCACGGCGGTGGCGACGGGGACGACGACTTCGAGGCGGGGCTCGCCCGGGCACTGGACGCCGTCCTCGGAGACCCCGAGGCCGCCCGGCGGATGGGCGAGGCGGGCCGGCGGCGCGCGGTGGAGGAGTTCGGCTGGGACGCGGTCGCCCGCCGCACAGTCCGGCTCTACGAGGAGACCCTCCAGCAGGCTTGATCGTCCGCCTCTACGAGGAGATCCTCCAGCAGGCTTAGGCCGCCCCGCCCGGGGCGGCCGGAGTGAACGAGGGTGAGGGGAGCGGCCATGCGTCGTGGAGGTCCTTCGGTGCTCGGGATCGTACTGGCGGGCGGGGAGGGCAAGCGCCTGATGCCCCTGACCGCGGACCGCGCCAAACCCGCGGTCACCTTCGGCGGCACGTACCGGCTGGTCGACTTCGTGCTGTCCAACCTGGTCAACGGCGACATCCTGCGGATCTGTGTCCTCACGCAGTACAAGTCGCACTCCCTGGACCGGCACATCACCACCACCTGGCGGATGTCCAGCCTGCTCGGCAACTACGTCACCCCCGTCCCCGCCCAGCAGCGCCTGGGCCCGCGCTGGTACCTGGGCAGCGCCGACGCCATCCTGCAGTCCCTGAACCTGGTCCACGACGAACAGCCGGAGTACGTCGCGGTCTTCGGCGCCGACCACGTGTACCGGATGGACCCGCGCCAGATGGTCGCCCAGCACATCGAGTCCGGCGCGGGGGTGACCGTGGCCGGGATACGGGTGCCGCGCACCGAGTCGTCGTCCTTCGGCGTGATCACGCCGGGCTCCGGCGGCCGGACCGTCACCGGCTTCCTGGAGAAGCCCGCCGACCCTCCGGGCCTGGCCGACGACCCCGGGTGCGTCTTCGCCTCGATGGGCAACTACGTCTTCACCACCAAGGCCCTCATCGACGCCCTGCACCGGGACGCCGAGGACGAGAACTCCGTGCACGACATGGGCGGTTCGATCCTGCCGCAGCTCACCGGCCGGGGCGAGGCCGCGCTGTACGACTTCGGTGCCAACCACGTGCCGGGGGAGACGACCCGCGACCAGGGTTACTGGCGGGACGTCGGCGCCCTCGACGCCTACTACGACGCCCACATGGACCTCATCGCCGAGCGGCCCGCGTTCAACCTCTACAACCGGGACTGGCCGGTCTACACCCACTCCACCCAGCTGTCACCTGCACGCTTCAACGCCGGCGGCATCGCCGGAGAGTCGATCATCAGCGCGGGCTGTCTGGTCCGCGGGCAGGTCACCCGGTCGGTGCTCTCGCCGGGCGTGGTGATCGACCCGGGAGCGGTCGTGCAGGGCTCGGTACTGCACGACAACGTGCACATCGGGCGGGGCGCGGTCGTGCGCGGGGCGGTCCTGGACAAGAACGTGGACGTGCCGCCGGGTGCGACGATCGGCGTCAACCCGGAGCGGGACGCCGAGCTGTACACCGTCTCCGAGGGTGGCGTGATCGCACTGGGCAAGGGGCAGCGAGTGCCGTGACGAGGACCGGGTGACGGCTGGGCGGTGGCCCCGGGGGCGTGCGGGTACGCGCGATGCGTGCGACGCGCCCGGGACCATTGTCATGTCCCTGGACGCCAGGGGGAAATCCGTGCTGTCATGCCTCTGCACCTCTGCTGTACATCGATGTATGACATCGATGTCCTGAGCCATCAGCCACCACCCGTTCTCGAGGAGAGGGTCAGTGCGCACCAAACGACTCAGAGACCGACTGGCGTTACTGCTCGCCGCCGCACTCGGCGTCGCCGGACTCGGCGCGGTGCCGAACGCCAGCGCCGCCGGTGACGACACCGCGGAGATACACGGACTGAAGGGCGAGTACTACACCCAGTCCGCCCCCGGAGCCTTCGACTTCCACGAACTCAAGGCCACCGGCTTCGACCCGCAGCTCGACTTCAACACCCTGGAGCCGCGGCTGGCCTTCGCCACCGGGCAGTCGGACGATGTCAGCGTCCGCTGGACGGGCAAGCTGGTGCCGGAGAAGACCGGCGCCCACACCTTCTCGGTCATCGGCGACAACGGCTTCCGCCTCTGGATCGGCGGACGACTCGCCATCGACCACTGGGTCGACGACTGGGACCGTGAGCAGACCGCCCAGCCCATCGAGCTGACAGCCGGTCAGTCCTACGACATCAAGCTGGAGTACTTCGAGCACTACGGAGGCTCCAACCTGCACCTGCGCTGGACCGAGCCCGGCGGCAGCAAGGAGCCCGTCCCGCAGTCGGCGTTCCGCCTGCCCGACGGCTTCGACTACGACGGCGCGACGGCGACCACCGTCCAGTCCACCGGCCGCACCCTGAAGCTCGACTTCCCCCGCCCGCTCGCCGCGGCCCCGGCCGGCCTCACCGACCACCTCGAAGCGGTGATCGGCGGCGCCAGGTGGCCCCTGGGCGAGGCCAAGGTCGACCCCGCCGACCCCACCGCCCTCCTCGTAGCCCTCGACCAGCCCGTCGTCGGCAACAAGGACGGCGACGCACCCGGCACCGCCGACGTCCGCTACGACGGGGAAGGCGCCCTCACCGACGCCGAGGGCAACGTTGTCAGCCCCTTCTGGAGCAGCGGCGGCAACCACTCCACGTACGAGCTGCGCACCGACTGGGCCGACGAGGTGGGCCCGGACAACGTCCTCCCGGAGTATCCGCGTCCGCAGCTGACGCGGGACGCCTGGCGCAACCTCAACGGCAGCTGGCAGTTCGCCGCCGCCGAGGCCGGCGAGCAGCCGCCGGTGGGCAAGAACCTGAAGGAGCGCATCCTCGTCCCGTACCCGGTGGAGTCCCAGCTCTCCGGCATCCAGCGGCACGAGGACCGCATGTGGTACCGCCGCACCTTCACGGTCCCGGCCGGCTGGCACATCGGCCACGGCCAGCGTCTCAAGCTCAACTTCGGCGCCGTCGACTGGCAGTCGGAGGTGTACGTCAACGGCGTCAAGGTCACCGAGCACAAAGGCGGTTACGACAAGTTCAGCGTCGACGTCACCGACGCGCTGAAGCCGGGCCGCACCCAGGAGCTGATCGTCGGCGTCTACGACCCGACCGACGCGAGGGGCGGCGAGAACCCGCCGGTCGGCAAGCAGAGCCTGGACCCGAGCGGCATCTGGTACACCCCCAGCTCCGGCATCTGGCAGACGGTGTGGATGGAGCCCGTCGCCCGGGACCACGTGGACTCGCTGAAGCTGACCCCGGACGTCGGCGCGGGCACCCTGACCGTCGAGCCGAAAGGCGTGCGCGACGGCGTACGGGTCACGGCGACGGCGTACGCCGGACACCGGAAGGTCGCCACGGCGAGCGGACGCACCGGCGAGCCGCTGACGCTGAAGATCCACGACCCGCGCCTGTGGTCGCCCGACGACCCGTTCCTGTACGACCTGCGGGTCACCGTCGGACACGACCGCGTCGAGAGCTACTTCGGGATGCGCTCCATCGCCGTCGAGAAGGTGAACGGTGTGCCGCGCACCGTGCTCAACGGTGAACCGGTCTTCATGATGGCCACCCTCGACCAGGGCTTCTGGCCGGACGGCCTGCACACCGCGCCCACCGACGAGGCTCTCGCGTCCGACCTGGAGCTGCACAAGAAGCTCGGCTTCAACTCCGTGCGCAAGCACATCAAGGTCGAGCCGGACCGCTGGTTCTACTGGGCCGACAAGCTGGGCCTGATGGTGTGGCAGGACATGCCCTCCATGACCCCGGGGGTGAACCCGAACGCCGCCTCCCGGGCCGAGTTCGAGCGCGAGATGAAGGAGATGATCGACGAACACGTCAGCCACCCGTCGATCATCATGTGGGTCACCTTCAACGAGGGCTGGGGCCAGTACGACATCAAGCGCGTCGCCGAGCAGGCGAAGGCCTGGGACCCGACCCGCCTCGTCAACAACCAGTCGGGCCTGAACCTCGGGGCCGACGGAGGCGCCGGCGACATCATGGACGAACACGGCTACCCGAGCCCCGCCCTGCCGCCCTCCCCGGACGGCGAACGCGCCCTGGTCACCGGCGAGTACGGCGGCCTCGGTCTCGCGGTGCCCGGACACGCCTGGTCGGTGCAGCAGTCGTACGTCGACGTCGACCCCCAGACGTACACCGACGACTACCTCACCAAGCTCGACGAGGTGCGCGCCCTGGTCTGCCGGGGGAGCAACGGCGCCGTCTACACCCAGATCTCGGACGTCGAGGGCGAGCTGAACGGCCTGACGACCTACGACCGCAAGGTCCTCAAGCCGGACGTCGAGCGGGTGAAGGCCGCCCACGAGGCCCTCATCCACGACGCCTCCCAGCCCACGCCCGCGGGCTGCCCGGCCGGCTGAGTACGCGCACGGCATCCCGTACGGCATCTCGCACGACGACACAGCAGACCTTCCGGAGGCCACCGCACCGGAGGTCACCGCACATGAGAGGCGTCCGGCGTCCGCGTCGGTGCGTGGCCGGGCCGGTGGCAGCGTCCGCGCTGTTCACCACCCCGGCGGTCGGCCGCACAGCGTCACGACCGGCGCTCCGGTACGCCTGCCCGTCGACCGGGCAGCCCTGGAAGACGACCGACGTGGTGCACGCGGCGCTCGCCTGTGCCAGGGCACGCCGACCGGCATGACCGGAAAGAGGCGATCCCGGAGTCGCTCGTGTTCACGGTCGGCCCGCAGCCGTCCGGGTGGGGCGCCACCGCACAGGCGGCGCCCCCACCGCTGACCTGAGTACAGACGCCCCATGAGTCCCATGAGTCCCTGGAGTCCCGCCCCTCACGCAGGGGCGGGACTTTAATCTGCTGTTAACGGTGCGTGACTTGATCGTACTTGACCGTAATCGACGGAGGGCGATTGACTGCTTGTCCACCCGTCGTTCCTGCGTCGTCCTTGCGAGGCAAGCCCTTGACCCCTGATCCGCTCGCTCCCCTCGACCTGGCGTTCTGGAACATCGAGTCCGCCGAGCACCCCATGCACCTCGGCGCGCTCGGGGTCTTCACGGCACACTCGTCCACAGCGGGCGCCCACGCGGCGGACCTGCTCGCCGCCCGCGCCCCCTCCGTGCCCGGACTGCGGATGCGGATCCGGGACACCTGGCAGCCGCCGCTCGCCCTGCGGCGGCCGTTCGCGTTCGGCGGCGCCACCCGGGAACCCGACCCCGGCTTCGACCCGCTCGACCACGTCCGGCTGCACGCGCCGACGACGGACTTCCACGCCCGGGCGGGCCGTCTCATGGAGCGCCCGCTGGAGCGCGGCCGGCCACCGTGGGAAGCACACGTCCTGCCGGGCGCGGACGGCGGCTCCTTCGCCGTGCTCTTCAAGTTCCACCACGCGCTCGCCGACGGCCTGCGGGCCCTGACCCTCGCCGCGGGCATCCTCGACCCGATGGACCTCCCCGCGCCCAGGCCCCGCCCCGGGCAGCCCCCGCGCGGTCTCCTGCCGGACGTGCGCGGACTGCCGGGGAGGGTGCGCGGCGCCCTGTCCGAGGCGGGCCGCGCCCTCGACATCGGCGCCGCCGCGGCCCTGTCCACCCTCGACGTGCGCTCCTCGGCCGCGCTCACCGCCACGTCCTCCGGCACCCGCCGCATCGCCGGCGTCGCCGTCGACCTCGACGACGTGCACCGCGTACGCAAGACCGTCGGCGGCACCGTCAACGACGTCCTGATCGCGGTCGTCGCCGGCGCCCTGCGCCGCTGGCTGGACGGGCGCGGCGACGGCAGCGAGGGCGTCGCGCCCCGCGCCCTGATCCCCGTGTCCCAACGCCGCCCGCGCGCCGCCCACCCGCAGGGCAACCGGCTCTCGGGCTACCTGATACGGCTTCCGGTCGGCGACCCCGACCCGCTGTCCCGCCTCGGCACGGTCCGCGCCGCCATGGACCGCAACAAGGACGCGGGGCCCGGCCGGGGCGCCGGTGCTGTCGCCCTGCTCGCCGATCACGTCCCGGCGCTGGGCCACCGGCTCGGCGGGCCGCTGGTCGGGCAGGCCGCCCGGCTCTGGTTCGACATCCTGGTCACCAGCGTGCCGCTGCCCAGCCTCGGACTGCGGCTCGGCGGCCACCCGCTCACCGAGGTCTACCCGCTGGCGCCGTTGGCCCGGGGCCACTCCCTGGCGGTGGCCGTCTCGACCTACCGCGGGCAGGTCCACTACGGCCTGGTCGCCGACGCGAAGGCGGTGCCGGACCTCGACCGGTTCGCCCTGGCCCTGGCGGAGGAGGTGGAGACATTGCTCACCGCCTGCGGTCCCTGAGGCGGACGGGTTTGGCTCAGTGCCCCGGCGCTGAATAAAATCCGCTGTTCGAAAGCGGACGCGTCTGGGAGCGCCGCGACGGTGACCAGGGAACGGCAGCGGCGATGACGGTGACACAGGACGGTTCGGCGACCACGGACGAGGTGGCGTACGACTCCGGGGACGAGGCGGGGTACGGCCCCGGTATCGACCCGGAGCGGCTCGCCGTCTGCCTGAGCGTGCTGGAGGAACTCGACGGACTCGACGTCGACCACCCGGACGCCGTCCGGGTCCGCCGGGCCACCTCGCACATCTACCGGATGGTCAAGCAGCGCCGGCGCCAGGAGCGCCGGGCCGCCAAGACCGCCCACGACAAGGCGGTGACCGAGGCCACCGCCACCGGGTCCGCCGAGCGCATCGACGACGAGACCGAAGGCATCCTGCCCTCCTCCCGCACCGAGGAGGGCAGCATCGCGGGGATACTCCAGCGCCCCCGCTCCTGCTACATCTGCAAGCAGCGGTACACCGAGGTCGACTACTTCTACCACCAGCTCTGCCAGACCTGCGCCGCCGAGAACAGGGCCCGCCGCGACGCCCGCGCCGACCTCGCCGGCAAGCGGGCGCTGCTCACCGGCGGCCGCGCCAAGATCGGCATGTACATCGCGCTGCGGCTGCTGCGGGACGGCGCGCACACCACGATCACGACCCGCTTCCCCAAGGACGCCATCCGCCGCTTCAAGGCGATGGACGACTCCGCGGACTGGATGCACCGCCTGGAGGTCGTCGGCATCGACCTGCGCGACCCCGCCCAGGCCGTGGCGCTGGCCGAGCAGGTCACCGAGCAGGGCCCGCTCGACATCCTGATCAACAACGCCACCCAGACCGTGCGCCGTCTGCCCTCCGCGTACGCCGCGCTCGTCGAGGGCGAGAGCGCCCCGCTGCCGGCCGGTGAACTGCCCGCCCACCACGTCATCGGCGCCTTCAACTCCGGTGCGGTGGACGGACTGGCAGCGCTGCCCGTCGGCGTCACGGGGCTGGACGCGCAGCAGGTGGCCGACCTCGCCCTGGTCGCCGGCAACGCCAGTGTGGTCCGGCACCGCGAGGGCACCGCCATCGACGCGGGCGGCCTGGTCCCCGACGTCGTCGACACCAACACCTGGGTCCAGACCATCGAGCAGATCTCCCCGGTTGAGCTGCTCGAGACCCAGCTGTGCAACTACACGTCGCCGTTCATCCTCATCAGCGCGCTGCGGCCGGCGATGGCCGAGGCCGCGCGCAAGGCGCCCGCGGGGCGCGCCTACGTCGTCAACGTCTCGGCGATGGAGGGCGTGTTCGCCCGCGGCTACAAGGGCGCGGGGCACCCGAACACCAACGCGGCCAAGGCCGCCATGAACATGGTGACCCGGACCAGCGCCCAGGAGATGTTCGACACCGACGGCATCCTGATGACCTCGGTCGACACCGGCTGGATCACCGACGAGCGTCCCCACTTCGACAAGCTGCGCCTGGCCGACGCCGGTTTCCACGCCCCGCTCGACCTGGTCGACGGCGCGGCCCGCGTCTACGACCCGATCGTGCGCGGCGAGGCGGGCGAGGACCTGTACGGCGTCTTCCTCAAGGACTACGCGCCCGGCAAGTGGTGATCGCCACGGACCACGCACCCGGCAGACGGTGATCGCCACGGACTCCGCCCGCGGCACCTGGTGATCGCCGTGGCGGGCAGGCGGTGTTCCGCCCGCCGGTCCGTTCGCCTTCCCCCGCCTGCCGCGCGGGGGCGAGCGCGGGTGTGCCCGGTGGGTCGGTCGCGCGTACGCCCTGGTAGGCGTCTCGCGCGCGCACCGTCAGGGGCGTCCGAAGTCGACGGCGCCGTGCCGCGAGTTCCGCGCCGCCGTCACCTCCAGTATCGTGCGCCAGTCCTCCAGCACCCCGGCGTCGAAGACGGTGGTGCGGGCCTCCTCATCGGCCTGGCGCAGGCTGACCAGATCGTCGTCGTGGGCCCAGGCCTCCGGGTGGGCGTGCCGGCGCAGCAGGCGGGCGACGCGCGAACCGAGAAGCGGTCGCACCGCGTCCGCGGTCCGGCCGGACGGGTTGCCGGGCCACAGCAGCCGGCCCACGGGCGACACCAGGCCGGCCACTTGGAGTTCCTTGTCGGCGGGGCGGCGCCGGCGCAGCAGCGCGGCGGTCCGCAGCGCGTGCCCGTGCAGGTCCACGGACCCGCTGCCGTGCTCCGCCGCGGACCGTTCGCCCCGGCAGGCGTACAGCAGGTCCATCAGCTCCTCGACGCTGCGCAGTTCCATGCCTCGGTCCTCCCACGAGACAGCCGTTGCCGACCAGCAGCAGACCATGGCGAGCTTGCGCCCCAGCCAACGGCAACTTAACTGCGCGACCCGCCGCCGCCGACATTCGAAGGCCAGAACGACGACGTGGGCCGAACGGGTGAGTTGTCAGCGGTGCACAAGCGGGTGAACCGGGTCAGACTGGGGTCAACTGTGCGCGGAGGGAAGGGCAATGGTTGTCCCATGTTTTGAGCCCCATAGAGCGCACCCCCGCTCATTTGGTTAATCTGGAGCGGACGGACGGCAGCACAGGGCACTACCCACACCCGAAGTCCGTCATGGGACAAGCCGGTTCACAACGGCCTGCTCTCGCACGCGTTACCGGCGCCACCGCGTCCGAACTGCATTCGACTCACACCCGAGCGGGCGCCGGGTGCCGGACAGGAGACTGGCCGACAGGCCCCGAGGGTGACCCGACACATAAGGAGTGCGCGGTGACACCGGAGACGACCAATCCAGAGCAACGCCCCGAGGAACGCACCGAGCGTGCGGGCCGCCGGCCCGGAGAGATCGGCAGCCTCGACGTGTGGGCCCGGTCCGCCCCGATCCGCCTCGCGGGCTACGAGGAAGACCTCGCCGAGCCCCACATCCTGCCCAGCGTGGACTGACCCGCGCCGCCACCCGCGGGACGTGCCGGCCGCATGGGCGTGCGAGACTCACGCCCATGCTGATCAGGGAAGCGACGGCCGACGACTGGCCGCACATCTGGCCCTTCTGGCGCCGTGTCGTCGAGGCCGGCGAGACCTACGCCTGGGACCCGGACACGTCCGAGGAGGACGCCCGGGCCCTGTGGATGAACCCCGCCAAACGCGTCTATGTCACCGAGGACGACACCGGCACCGTCGTCGCCTCCGCCTATGTGACCCCCAACTACGGCGGCCCCGCCGCCCGCATCGCGAACGCCGGATTCATGGTCGACCCCGACCGGGCAGGCCGGGGCATCGGCCGGGCCCTCGCCGAGCACGTCCTGGCCGCCGCCAGGGCCGACGGATACCGCGGCATGGTCTTCAACGCCGTCGTCGAGACCAACCCCGCCGTGAAACTCTGGACCTCCCTCGGCTTCACGATCCTGGGCACGGTGCCGGACGCCTTCGACCACCCGCGGCACGGGCGGGTCGGCCTGCACGTCATGCACCGCGCGCTGTAGGGACCCTCAGGCTACGGGGCCGTCCGCCGCCAGGGACGCAGCGCCTCGATCCGCTCCGCGAGCTCCAGCAGCGCCGCCTCCGCCCCCGGGAGCCCCGCCAGTTGTACGGCGCGGGGGGCGCCCGAGGGCAGGGTGCCGAACGGGACCACCATCGCGGGCCAGCCGGTCAGGTTCCAAGGCGGGGTGAAGGGCGAGTACGCCGAGTTCGCCGCGACGTTGCGCAGCCAGCCCTGCTCGTGCCAGGGTCCGGCCTTGGGGGAGCGGCGGGCCAGCGCCGGGGTGAGCAGGACGTCGTACTCGGCGAAGAACGGCTCCAGGCGCCGGCGCAGCCCCTCCCGGCCCTCGCCGGTGGCCACCGTGCGCACGAAGCGCCGGCCGAGGGCCGCGTGCACCCGGGTACGCCTGGCCAGCCGCCGCCGGTCCAGGTCCCGCGCGTCCACGGACGTACCGGCCGTCCAGTGGGTCAGAGCGGTCCATCCCAGCGAAGCCGGATAGGGAGGGTCGGCCCGCCGCACCTGGTGCCCCGCCCTCATCAGCACCCCGGCCGCCTCGCGGACGGCGGCCGCGCAGGGGCGGGAGACGGTGACGCCGGCCAGGGGGCTGCGCGGGGAGGCGGCGATGCGCAGGGCCCCGGAGTCCTCGCGGCGCGGCGGCGCCCCGTCCGCGAGGTCGTCCCCGAGGACCGCGAGCACCAGGCGCGCGTCCTCGACCGTCGTGGCCAGCGGCCCGTTCTCGGACATGCCGAACCAGTCGCCGTCGCCGATACCGGCCGGCACCGTGCCGTGGCCCGGCTTGATGCCGACCAGGCCGCAGTTGGCCGCCGGTATGCGCAGCGAACCCATGCCGTCGTTGCCGAGCGCGACCGGCACCATCCCGGCGGCGACCGCCGCCGCGCTGCCGCCCGACGAACCGCCCGCCGTGCGGGCCCGGTCCCACGGATTGCGGGCGGTGCCGTGCACGCCGTCGGTGGTGCCGAACACGCACAGCTCGGGCACGTTCGTCAGCCCCACCACCACCGCGCCGGCCGCTCGCAGCCGGGCCACGGTGACGTGGTCGTCCTCGGCGGGCGTGTCCGGTGTGGCGGCGGAGCCGTTGCGCGTGGACTCGCCGCGCACGGGAAGATTGTCCTTGACCGCCACCGGCACACCGGCCAGCGGCAGTCGGCCCAGATCGCCCCGGGCGCCCACCTCCTCGGCCTCGGCGAGCGCCGCGGCCGCCCGCACCGTGCGGAAGGCACCGACGCGGCCGTCGAGCCGTTCTATCCGGGCCAGATGCCCCGCCACCACCTCACGGGGCGTGGCCCGCTTCTCGCGTACGGCGGCTGCGATGTCGGCGGCGGTCCGGCCGGCCCAGTCGGTCACGGAGGGCTCCTCGGGGGTGCGGTGACGGGATTACTGGCGAGTACGCAGGAGCACTCTGCCCGTCCGGCGCCTCCGCGTCGAGAGTCCGGACCCGTCGGCCGCCCCGTTCGGGCCGATCGTTCCGTGCCGGCCGACCGCGCCGGCCCCGTGCTGTCCCGTTCGATCAGCCGCGGCACCGGCACCGGCACCGGCACCCGCACCGTCCGGGCCGGACCGCCGTCCAGCAGCGCGGTTCGAACCGCGCGCGGTGGGGGAGCTGTACACCACGTCGGCCCCCGCCACCGTGACCCACACCTGGTAACCCACCGCACCCCGCCCCCGCCCGTCCCCTCAACCACGGAGCACCCCGCATGCATGACGACCGCAACCTGGTCGAAGCCCGCCTCAAGCGCGTCCTCGACGAGCGCATCCGCCCCGCCGTGTACCCCGAGTCCGTGCCGCTGGACGTCGCGGTGTGGAACGCTCCCGGCGAGCCCGTCCCGGTCGCCGAAGGGCTCGCGGCCGAACCCGGGCCCATCGAGGTCGGCGCCCGCTGGGGCGCACCCTGGGGCACCAGCTGGTTCCGCGTCACCGGAATCGTCCCCGAGGACTGGGCCGGCCGGACGGTCGAGGCCATCCTCGACCTCGGCTTCGACGAGAACATGCCCGGCTTCCAGTGCGAGGGCCTGGTCTACCGGTCCGACGGCACCCCGGTGAAGGGCCTCAACCCGCGCAACCAGTGGGTGCGGATCGGCGCGCCCGTGGAGGGCGGCGAGGAGGTGCGCCTGCACATCGAGGCGGCCTCCAACCCGGTCATCCTCGACCACCACCCCTTCGTGCCCACGCAGCTCGGCGACAAGGACACCGCGGGGGGCGAGCCGCAGTACACCCTCACCCGCATGGATCTCGCGGTCCTCGACGAGACCGTCTGGCACCTCGTGCTCGACCTGGAGGTGCTCGGCGAGCTGATGGCCGGGCTGCCGGTCGAGTCGCCGCGCCGCTGGGAGATCCTGCGGGCCGTGGACAAGGCGCTGGACGCCGTCGATCTCCAGGACGTGAACGGCACGGCCGAACAGGCCCGTTCCCGCCTCACCGGGGTACTGTCCGCCCCTGCCGTCCCCTCCGCGCACCGCATCAGCGCCGTCGGCCACGCGCACATCGACTCGGCGTGGCTGTGGCCGCTGCGCGAGACCGTGCGCAAGGTGGCCCGCACGACGTCGAACATGACCGCCCTCCTGGAGGACGAGCCGGATTTCGTCTTCGCCATGTCGCAGGCCCAGCAGTGGGCGTGGGTGCGCGACCACCGGCCCGAGGTGTGGGCCCGGGTGAAGAAGGCCGTGGCGGACGGCCGGTTCGTGCCGGCCGGCGGCATGTGGGTGGAGTCGGACACCAACATGCCGGGCTCGGAGGCGATGGCCCGGCAGTTCGTGCACGGCAAGCGGTTCTTCCTCGACGAGTTCGGCGTCGAGAACGACGAGGCGTGGCTGCCGGACACCTTCGGGTTCGCGGCCGGACTGCCGCAGATCATCAAGGCGGCCGGCACCAAGTACCTGCTGACGCAGAAGATGTCCTGGTCGCAGACGAACAAGTTCCCGCACCACACCTTCCGCTGGGAGGGCATCGACGGCACGCGGATCTTCACGCACTTCCCGCCCGTCGACACGTACAACTGCTCGATGAAGGGCAGCGAGATCGCCCACGCCGTCCGCAACTTCAAGGACAAGGGCGTCGCCCGGCACTCCCTCGCCCCGACCGGCTGGGGTGACGGAGGCGGCGGCACCACCCGCGAGATGGTCGCCAAGGCGGCCCGGCTGCGCGACCTCGAAGGCTCGGCGACGGTCGAGTGGGAGACCCCGCAGGCCTTCTTCGAGAAGGCCGAGGCCGAGAACCCCGAGCCGCCCGTCTGGGTCGGCGAGCTGTACCTCGAACTGCACCGCGCCACCCTCACCAGCCAGGCCAAGACCAAGCAGGGCAACCGCCGCAGCGAACACCTCCTGCGGGAGGCCGAGCTGTGGGCGGCCACGGCGGCCGTGCGCACCGGGTTCCCCTACCCGTACGAGGACCTGGACAGCATCTGGAAGACGGTCCTGCTCCACCAGTTCCACGACATCCTGCCCGGCTCCTCCATCGCCTGGGTGCACCGCGAGGCACGCGCGACGTACGACCGTGTCGCCGCCGACCTGAACCGGATCGTCGACGCCGCCCAGTACGCCCTGGCCGGCGAGGGCGACACCCCGCTGGTCTTCAACGCCGCCCCGCACACCCGGGCCGGTGTCGGGGCGGGCGCGGCCGCGGCTCCCGTCACCGACGGCCGCACCGGCCTCACCCCCCGCCCCGGCGGCGGCCACGTCCTCGACAACGGCCTGCTCCGCGTCGAGATCGACCAACGCGGCCTGGTCGTCTCGGCGTACGACATCGGCGCCGACCGCGAGACGATCGCGCCGGGCGGGGCGGGCAACCTGCTCCAGCTCCACCCCGACCTCCCGAACAAGTGGGACGCCTGGGACGTCGACGAGTTCTACCGCAACACGGTCACCGACCTCACCGACGCCGACGAGGTCGCCCCCGGCGACGACGGCGCGTCGGTGCGGATCGTCCGCTCCTTCGGCTCCTCCCGCGTCACCCAGGTGCTGACGCTCGCGCCCAGGGAGCGGCGACTGGAAGTGGACACCGAGGTCGACTGGCACGAGACGGAGAAAATCCTCAAGCTCGCCTTCCCGCTCGACGTGCACGCCGAACGGTACGCGTCCGAGACCCAGTTCGGGCACTTCCACCGGCCCACCCACACCAACACCAGCTGGGAGGCGGCCAAGTTCGAGGCCTGCAACCACCGCTTCGTCCACCTGGAGGAGCCCGGCTGGGGCGTGGCGGTCGTCAACGACTCGACGTACGGCCACGACGTCACCCGTACCGTCCGCACCGGCGGCGACGCCGGTACGACCACCACGGTCCGGGTCTCCCTGCTGCGCGCCCCGCGCTTCCCGGACCCCGAGACCGACCAGGGCGTGCACCGGTTCCGGCACGCGCTGGTCCCGGGCGCGGGCATCGGCGACGCCGTGCGCGAGGGCTGGCGGATCAACCTGCCCGAGCGGCGCGTGACGGGCGCCGGGGAGGTGGCGCCGCTGGTCTCGGTCGACCGGGACGCGGTCGTGGTCACGGCCGTCAAGCTGGCCGACGACGGCAGCGGCGACGTGGTGGTCCGCTTCCACGAGGCCCACGGCGGCCGGGTGAGGGCCACCCTGACGGCCGGCTTCCCGGTCGCGGGCGTGGCCGTCACCGACCTGCTGGAACGCCCGCTCGCCGAGGAGGAGTCCGCGGTCGGGGCCGACGGTGACCGGATCGCCGTACGGCTGCGCCCGTTCCAGCTGATGACCCTGCGGCTGAAGCGCGCGTGACGCACCCCCGGGGCCCGGCCCGCCCGGTGGACCGGGCCCCACCACCCGTCACGACCGCCGAGCCGTGCCCGCCAGCCGCGTCGGCGGCAGATACTCCCGCACATACGTCCGTTCCCAGCACGCACCCGTCTCCCGCAGCTCGCGCCACGTCGTGTACCGGTAGCGGAACAGCCGGGCGCGGACGAAGCGCGGCGGCGCGTCGGGCGGGAAGGGGGAGCGGCGCAGCAGCTTCAGCGTCGCCCGGTCGTTCTCCAGCAGCCGTTCCACGAAGCTGCCGAACCACGGCCCGGCGTACGAGGGCGACAGCGCGGCGAACCACATCAGCCAGTCGAGGCGCAGGTGGTACGGCGCGAACTGGCGCGGCCAGCGCCGCGGATCCCCGGGCTTGCCCTTGAACTCGTACTCCCGCCAGTCCCCGTCCGCGCGGGCCACCTCGTCGGCGGTGCCCTCGATCACCACCTCGTAGCGGACCCGGCTGACGGTTCCGAAGGCGCCGTAGGTGTTGACCAGGTGGAGCGAGTCGAAGGAGCGGTTCATCACCTGGCCGCGGGAGATCATGTTGCGGACCGGCCGGTGGCTCAGGAACACCAGTAGCGCCGCCACCGCGAGGACCACCACCTCGTACCAGAGCGGCGCGGCGGACACGGACGGCGGATCGGCAGGGAACTCCACCGCCGACAGGGCCAGCACGATGGTGATCCAGTTCAGCCAGGAGAAGTTCCCCGACAGCACCAGCCACAGCTGGGTCACGATCATCAGCGCCGCGGCGGCCGTCGCCACGGGCTGCGGCGTGAACAGCAGGAAGGGCACCACGAGCTGTGTGACGTGGTTCGCGGCCACCTCCACGCGGTGCAGCGGCCGGGGGAGGTGGTGGAAGAACCAGCTCAGCGGGCCCGGCATCGGCTGGGTCTCGTGGTGGTGGTCCAGACAGGTCAGCTTCCGCCAGCACTCGTCGCCCCGCATCTTGATCAGCCCCGCCCCGAACTCGACGCGGAACAGCAGCCAGCGCAGCAGGAACAGCACCACGATCGGCGGCGCCACCTCGTCGTTGCCGAGGAACACGGCGACGAAGCCGGTCTCCAGCAGCAGCGACTCCCACCCGAACGAGTACCAGGTCTGTCCGACGTTGACGATGGACAGGTACAGGACCCACGGCACCAGCCACAGCAGCATCGCGCCCCACAGCGGCAGCAGTGAGTCCAGCCCCGCCACCAGCGCCGCCGACACCGCGCAGCCCGCCCACGCCACGGCCGCGAAGAGGCGGTCCGAGTAGCGCAGCTGGAACAGGCTCGGCGCACGTTTGAACGGCACCCGCTCGACGAACCGGGGCACGGGCGTCAGACCGCGCTCGCCCATCAGCGCACGGAACTGGAGGGCCGCCGTCAGGAACGCGACCAGGTACATGACCGCCAGGGCCCGCTGGAAGACCAGCCGGCTCAGCCAGTAGTCGGGTGCGGTGAACCACTCCACGGCCGCGCTCCTCTCGTACGATTACGCACGGTGTACCCCGGTCGGCCGGAGGTTTCCCGGAGGCAGGGCCCGGGTGGCCGACCAGCAGTCGAAGAATCAGGCGAATCCTGGCAAGGTGGGGCCCATGGCTGATCGGGGAGCGAGTGCCCCGTCACTCCCGGACGACTGGCCCGCCCACCCGGACCCGATCCTGGCGCTCAACCGCATGGGCAGCTTCGACTGGGACCTGGACACGGGACTGTTCCACATGGACGCCCAGGCCCACGAGGTGTTCGACCTGCGCCCCGAGGAGTACGACGGGCGCCCCGAGTCGCTGTCGGCGCGCGTCCCCACCGCCGAGGGCCGCCGCCTGGACGCCCTGGTCGCCCGGGCCCTGAAGGACGGCAGCGAGAACTACGGCACCTACTTCCGCACGCGCCGCCGCGACGGCACCCTGCGCTGGACCCGGACCCAGGGCTACATCCGCCGCGACGAGACCGGCCGCCCCCGGCGCATCATCGGCATCGTCCGCGACGCCACCCAGGAGGTCGCCGACATCGAGGCCCGCCGCGAGCAGGTCGCGCAGGACGAGGCCCGCCGCCGGCTCACCAACGTCGTCCAGCTCGCCACGGCCGCACTCGCGCACGCCCGTACGGTGGACGACGTCATCGAGGTCCTGCGGGACACCCACGGCCTCACCCGGCTCGGCGCCACCAGCCTGGTGATGGGCCTGGTCGAGGCCGGCCGCATCCGGCTGGTCGCCGACGGCCGCGACAACGACTTCGTCCCCGGCACCCGCGTCACCCGGATCGACGAGCCGTACCCGATGAGCGAGGCCGTACGCACCCTCAGCCCCCGCTTCATCGAGTCGCCGGAGGACTTCGCGGAGCGCTACCCCCTCCTGTGGCAGGACATCACCCACCTGAACATCACCGCGGCGGCCTACCTGCCGCTCATCGCCCAGGCCCGCCCCATCGGCGCGATCGGGCTGCTCTACAGCGACCGGCACGGCTTCTCCGCGGAGGACCGCAACGTACTCGTCGCGCTCGGCAGCGGCATCGCGCAGAGCCTGCAGCGGGCCATGCTCTACGAGCAGGAGATGGACCTCGCCGAGGGCCTGCAGCAGGCCATGCTGCCGCGCACCATCCCCAGCGTGCCCGGCTGCGACGTCGCCGTCCGCTACCGCGCGGCCACCATCGGTGGCGCCCTCGGCCGCGACATCGGCGGCGACTGGTACGACGTGATCCCGCTGCCCGGCGGACGCGTCGGCGCCGTCATCGGCGACGTCCAGGGCCACGACACACACGCCGCCGCCGTCATGGGCCAGCTGCGCATCGTGCTGCGCGCCTACGCCGCCGAGGGCCACCCCCCGGCCACGGTGATGGCGCGGGCCTCCGTCTTCCTCCACGAACTCGACACCGACCGCTTCGCGACCTGCCTGTACGCGGAGGCCGACCTGGCCACCGGAGTGGTCCAGGTGGTCCGCGCCGGCCACATCGACCCGCTGCTGCGGTACCGCGACGGCTCCTGCCGCCGCGTCCCCGTCGAGGGCGGGCTGCCGCTCGGCCTGTCCGCCGAGTTCGGGCACCTCGCCTACCCGGTCGCCACCGTCGAGCTGGACCCGGGCAACACCCTGCTGCTGTGCACCGACGGTCTGGTCGAGCAGCCCGGCGCCGACCTCGACGAGGGGACGGAGGTCCTCACGGCCCTGGTCGCCTCCGGACCGCAGGACGTAGAGGATCTGGCCGACCGGCTCATCGACGTGGCCGACGAGCGCCGCGGTGACGACGACGTGGCGCTGCTCCTGCTGCGCCGCCGCGGACTGGGCGCTCCCCGCACCTTCGGCCGGCTCCGGCAGCACGTCTCCCCGGGCGACCCCGAGGCCCTCACCGAGGCCCGGCACATGATCCGAGCCGCGGTACGGTCCTGGGGTGCCAGGGGCCAGAGCGACGAGATCGAACTGGTCGCCGACGAACTGGTCACCAACGCCCTCATGCACACCGAGGGCTCCGCGATCGTCACCCTGCGGCTCCTCACCGGCACCGACCGCCGGCTGCGGGTCGAGGTCGAGGACACCTCCAGCGCCCTGCCGCGCCGCCGCGAGGCCGGGGACTCCGGTGTCTCCGGAAGGGGGCTGCTCCTGGTCGAGGCGCTCGCCGACGTGTGGGGTGTGGAGGCGCGCGGCGGCGGCAAGTGCGTGTGGTCCGAGTTCGTGGTGTCCCACCGGGCGGGCTGAGTCCCACTGGCGTTCCCGCTCCTCGGTGGCACTCTGGACGTATGCCCGAACTGCCCGAGGTCGAGGCGCTCAGGGACTTCCTGACCGAGCATCTCACCGGCCGTGAGATCGTCCGTGTGCTGCCCGTGGCGATCAGCGTCCTGAAGACGTACGACCCTCCGCTCACCGCCCTGGAGGGTCGCCAGGTGGCCGCCGTGCACCGCCACGGCAAGTTCCTCGACGTCGAGACCGCCGGCGGCCCGCACCTGGTGGCCCACTTGGCCCGCGCGGGCTGGCTGCAGTGGAGGGACAGTCTCCCCGGCGGCCTTCCCCGCCCCGGCAGGGGCCCCCTGGCCCTGCGCGTCGCGCTGGAGACCGGCGCCGGCTTCGACCTGACGGAGGCCGGCACCCAGAAACGGCTCGCCGTGTACGTCGTGGCCGACCCGCGTCAGGTGCCGGGCGTGGCCCGGCTCGGCCCCGACCCGCTCGCCGACGACTTCGACGAGGCGCGCTTCGCGGCCCTCCTCGACGGCGAGCGACGGCAGCTCAAGGGCGCCCTGCGCGACCAGAGCCTCATCGCGGGCGTGGGGAACGCGTACAGCGACGAGATTCTGCACGCGGCGAAGATGTCCCCCTTCAAACTGGCCGCGTCGCTCACCGGCGAGGAGACCGCACTGCTGTACGCGGCCCTGCGCACGACGCTCACGGCGGCGGTCGAGCGCTCGCGGGGCATCGCGGCCGGAGGGCTGAAGGCGGAGAAGAGGAGCGGCCTGCGCGTCCACGGCCGCACCGGCGAGCCCTGCCCGGTGTGCGGCGACACCGTGCGGGAGGTGTCCTTCAGCGATTCCTCCCTCCAGTACTGCCCGACGTGCCAGACCGGCGGCAAGCCGCTGGCGGACCGGAGGCTGTCCCGGTTGCTCAAGTAGCGGCCCCCGGGCGGCTGTCGAGCGGTCACCCGGAGGACAGGGTCACGAGGCGCTCCCCGTCCGCGGTCCGCACCTCGTAGCGGGCGATCTGGTCGGGAGGCAGGGCGGCCCCGCCGTGCACGGTGCTCGGCCGGGCGTCGTGCCCGGGGACGTTCCAGCTGGTGACCGTCTGCTCCGTGCCGTCGCGGGCGACGGCGACCAGCCGGCAGGAGCGCGGGCCCGCCCCGTCCTTGACCTTGAGTTCCACGCCGGTGCCCCAGGCCTCGTCCTCCGTCGTGACCTGCGCCCACACCCCGGACCGCTCGTCGGTCGCGTCGACCTGGGCCGCCGTGTCGGCCTGGCTCGCGTGGATCACTACGCCCGGACCGGCCACGGCACACACGACCGCGGCGGCCACGGCGTACAGCGCCCGCCTGCGGCCGGCCCGCGAGCGCGCCGCCACCTCGGACAGCAGCCGGTCGAGGAGCCGCGGGGCGGGCCTGGTCATGGGGTGGACGAGGCGGGGCGTCGCCTGCCGGTACAGCATCAGCTGACGGGCGGCGGGGCCGAATTCGGTCACCTGCGCCGCGCACCGGGGGCATTCCATGAGGTGGTCCTCGAAGCGGAACGCTTCCGCCTCGTCCAGCACGCCGAGCGCGTAGGCGCCGACGTCACGATGGCTTTCCAGGGACCTCATGCCGAATCCTCGTGCCGTTGGGTGCGGGTGGGGCTACTCCTTGCTCCCACCCGTACGCACCGCACAGCCGAATCACTCAAGCCACGGACAGAATCGCGACCAAGGGGTTCGGAGCGGTCGGGCCCCCGGATTGGCCCGTCCTCGGAGGAATCCGCGAACCGGCCGGGCTCGCGGGGAACCGGCCGGGCTCGCGGGGACACCGGCCCGGGCGGCTAGAAGAGATGGATGGCGAGATGGCCGAGCGGCAGCCCCAGCTGCCAGGCCGGCGTCCACACCTTCGGCGCCTCGTCCTCCCCGGTCACCGGCGCCCCACCGGGCACCGCGTTCAGGTCCGGGGCGAGCAGCTCGGTCTCCTCGAGCCAGCGCCAGGCCGCTCGGGCCAGTTCCAGGTCCGGCGAGCGCCGGCCGGCGGCGACCGCGTCGGCCGTGGCCTCGGTCAGACGCTCCCGCACCCACTCGTGCCATGGCTGGTCGTAGGCGGTCAGGGACAGCCAGGTCTCCAGCCGGGTGATGACCCGGATGCCGCTGAGCTCGTCGTCGGTGTCGGACAGGAAGACGGTCAGCGCCAGGGCGTCGCGACCGGCGCGGAACTCGAAGGACGTCGGCGGCATCAGGTCGCCGGTCCGCAGCAGTTCGTCGGCGATGTACTCGGCGTACAACCACGCCATGGGGACGGTCAGTTCGCCCCCTCCGGTGCCGTCCGTGCTCTCTTGGCCTCTGTGCAGCATCCCTTCCTGCCTTCCTCCGGTGCGTGCGCGTCGCCCGATCCGGGTCATGGGCCCCCGTCCGGAACACGGATGAGGACAGCCGATTACCCAACCGGGGTCCAGGGCAAGGCGCTTTGCGAAGGCTTGACTCTGCCCTCGGTTTCACCGCAGGTCGGCGGCGTATCCCGGTAGCACCCTGCGCAGGGCGCGCAGCGCGTAGTACGCGCGGGACTTCACGGTACCGGGCGGGATGCCCAGGGCTGCCGCGGCTTCCGCCACACTCGCCCCCTGGAAGTACACCAGCACCAGGACTTCACGGTGCTCCGGAGTGAGAGTCTTCACAGCCTTGCGCACGTCCAGGGCCGCGGCGGCCCGTTCGGCGTGATCGGCGCAGACCCGGGCGTTCTCCAGTACGGCGTCACCGACCTCGGCGGGCCGCGCCTGCCGGGCCCGGCGCGCGTCGATCGCCAGGCGCCGGGCCACGGTGAGCAGCCAGGGCCGCACCGAGTCGAAGTCGTCGGCGCGCAGGGCCTCGGGGTGCTGCCAGGCGCGGACCAGGGTCTCCTGGACGAGGTCCTCGGCGCGTTGCCGGTCGCCGTCGCTGAGCCGCAGCAGCAGCGCGAAGAGCGGCCGGCCGTGCTCGCGCTGCAGTGCGGCGAGCTCGTGCTCGGCGGTCGTCCCGTTCGTCCTGTCCATGAGGGTGATTCCGGCCGTCATGGCCGTATGGCACCGCAGGGTGCCGCCCGGGGACAGGGTGTGCGCACTGGCGTGCGACGGACGGTCGATCGCGTCGACGAACGGTTCGACGAACGGTCGGCGCACTCCGTTCGGACGGTCGGCTACCCCGTTCGCGCACGCCGGACGGGCTAATGGGCGTGTCGGAGCCGCCTGTGACGAGATGAGCCTCTTTACCTATTTGTAAGTAAATGTGACTTTTCATTGGTGTGTGCGACCTCAGCGGAGTGAACGGATGATCACACGCAGTCGGCAGGTGGCCCTGGCCCTGACCGCCCTTCTCACCGCGGGCGCCGCCTGCCAGGCCCGCGACCACGAACCGCCGAGGCGGCCGGCCCCGGCCCCGTCCGCCGCGGACACCGGCGTCTTCACCCTGGTCGCCTCCGGCGACGTACTGCCGCACGACTCGATCATCGAACGGGCGCGCTTCGACGCGGGCGGCACCGGATACGACTTCCGCCCGATGCTCGACGGCGCCGAACCCGTCGTCTCGCGCGCCGACCTCGCCCTGTGCCACATGGAGACCGTGTACGGCGCGCACGGCGACTACAGCGGCTACCCCCTCTTCAAGTCCCCGCCCGAGGTGGCCCAGGCGCTGGCCGCCACCGGGTACGACGGCTGCTCCACCGCCTCCAACCACAGCGTCGACGACGGCGCCGACGGAATTCGCCGCACCCTGGACGCCCTCGACCGCGCCGGTGTACGGCACGCCGGGACGGCGCGGACCGAGGCCGAGGCGAACACCGTGACGGTCCTGCGCGCGGGCCGGGCCAAGGTCGCCCACCTCGCCTACACCCTCCACACCAACGGCCACCCGATTCCCGAGGGGCAGCCCTGGGCGGTCGGCGTGATCGACGAGGAGCGGATCGTCACGGATTCCCGGGCCGCCCGCCAGGCCGGAGCGGACATCGTCGTCGTCTCCATGCACTGGGGCACCGAGTGGCAGGACGAGCCCGACGGGGACCAGTTGGACCTGGCCCGGGGCCTGACCGCCGCCCGGACCGGCGACCGTCCCGACATCGACCTGATCCTCGGCACCCACGCCCATGTCCCGCAGGCGTACGAGAAGGTCAACGGCACCTGGGTGATCTACGGGATGGGCGACCAGATCGCGGGCGAGATGATCAACCACGAGGGGAACCGCGACCAGCGCGGCAACCAGTCGACCATCGGTCGCTTCACCTTCGCCCCACCCGCCCGGCCGGGCGAACGCTGGCGGGTGACCAGGGCGGAGTTCGTCCCGCAGCTGTTCGACGTCGACGCCGGCCGGGTGGTGAACCTGAACCGCGCGCTGGAGAAGGGGGCCGACGTGCGGTCCGTGCGCGACCGCATCCGCGACGTGGTGTTCAGCCGGGGGGCGGCCGAGGACGGGCTGATGATGGGGGAGTAGGCCGGGTGACGGGTGCGCGGGTCAGGCGTCGTCCACGTGGTCGAGGGCCGTCAGCATGGCCCCGAGGACGCGCAGGCAGGTGGTCACGTCCCCGTCCGTGAGGTCCCCGCCGACCTCACGCAGCAGCAGGTGTTCCTGGTCGAGGACGTCGGTGATCGCCGCCCGGCCCCCGTCGGTGAGCCGGATCAGCGACGACCGCCGGTGCGCGGGGTTCGGGACGCTCTCCATCAGACCCCGGTCGACGCCGTCGTTGACCATCCGCTGCACGAACTGACGGCTGATCGCCTGCGCCCGCCCCATCTGCGGCACGGTCATCGGCCCGTTGCGGTGCAGCAGGGCCAGTACGGCGCGGACGCCGACGGACGGGCCGTCGGCGGTCAGGCCCTGCTCGACGCTGCGCTGCGCGCGCCGGTAGAGGGGGCCGACCAGGTCGTACACCTCGGTGAGGCGCCGGGCGAGCGCGTCCGGGGGCAGCGGTGTGTCGATGTCCTTCATCCCGCCATCATGACACCTTGGTTGCCAAACTCTCTCCGTTCATGACACCTTGGTTGTCATGACTGCTGCTTCGGATCTGCGTTTCTTCCGCTCCGCCGACGGCGACCTCGCCTACCGTGACACCGGTGCCGGGGACCTGGTCGTCCTGCTGCACTCCGGATTCGCCGACCACCGGGTCTTCGACGCCCAGATCCCGGCCCTCGCCGCCGCCGGGTACCGCGTGATCGCCCCCGACGTCCGCGGCCACGGCGCCTCGGCCAACGCGACCCGGCCGTTCCGTTGGGCCGACGACCTCGCCGCCCTGCTGCGCCACCTCGACGCAGGTCCCGCGGTGCTCGTCGGGGTGTCGATGGGCGGCGCCATCGCCACCGACACGGTGCTGGAGTACCCGGAACTGGTCCGCGCGGTGGTCGCCTGCGGTGCCGCCACCAGCGAGTTCGAGTACACCGACCCGTGGGTGCGGCAGGTGCAGGACGAGCAGGCCGCCGCGCTCGGCGCGGGCGACGTCGAAGGCTGGCTCGCGGCGTTCCTGCGCTTCGCTGCCGGGGAGTCCCGCACCCTCGGCGACATCGACCCGGACATCCCGCGCCGGCTGCGGGAGATGGCCTTCGGCACCCTCTCCAAGCACACCCCGGACGAGGAGAACCACCACGTGCCCCTCACCGACACATGGGCCCGGGTCCCGAAGATCGACGTACCGGTCCTCACCGTCAACGGCGCCCTGGACGCCCCCGACCTGATCGCCGAGGCGGAACGGCTCGCCCGTACGGTCCCGGACGGCCGTTCCGTCACCGTCGAAGGCACCGCGCACTACCCGAACATGGAGCGGCCCGAGGTCTTCGGCGAGATCGTCGCCGACTTCCTCCGCGGCCTCTAACGGCGCGCCAGCTCCGACTTCCGGTAGGAGTACGCGAAGTAGATCACCAGGCCGACCGCGAACCACACGGCGAACCGCGCCCAGGTCTGCCACTGCAGGAACGTGATCAGCCAGAGCGAGAAGACGATCCCCACCGCCGGCACGACAGGCATGAACGGCGTACGGAAGGTGCGCGGCAGGTCCGGCTGCCGGTAACGCAGCACGATCACCGCCGCGCACACCACCACGAACGCCAGCAGGATGCCGATGTTGGTCAGCTCGGCCGCCTCGCCGATCGGCAGGAACCCGGCGATCGCGGCCGACGCGAACCCGACGATCCAGGTGACCCGGGTCGGCACGTGCCGCGTCGGGTGGGTCTTGGCGAACCACTTGGGCAGCAGCCCGTCCCGGCTCATGCTGAACCACACCCGGGTGACGCCCAGCATGAACGTGAACATCACCGTGAGGATGCCGATGATGGCGCCCACCGCGATGACGTCGGCCAGCGAGCCCAGCCCCACCGACTTGAACGCCGTCGAGAATCCGCTCTCCGGGTCGATGTCCTTGTAGTCCTGCATGCCGGTCAGCACCAGACAGGCCGCCACGTACAGCACCATCGAGATGACCAACGAGTAGATGATCGCCTTCGGCATGTGCCGCTGGGCGTCCTTCGACTCCTCGGCCGCCGTCGACATGGCGTCGTAGCCGAAGACCGCGAAGAACACCGTCGCCGCGCCGGTGAACGCCCCGCCGACCCCGTACGGGAAGAACGGGTTGTAGTTCGCGGTGTCGATGTGGAAGACACCGACCCCGATCACCAGCAGCACCACCAGCACCTTCAGGACGACCACGACCATCTCGAAGCGGGCCGCGTTCCTGATGCCGAGGGTCAGCAGGTACGCGATCAGCAGGCACAGCACCGCCGCGAAGAGGTCGACCCGGTGGCCGTCGCCGGTGCCGGGCGCGCCCAGCATCCAGTTCGGCAGGGCGGCGCCCATCTCACCGACCAGGAAGCTGAAGTAGCCCGAGATGCCGATCGCGACCACCGCCACGATCGCCGTGTACTCCAGCAGCAGGTCCCAGCCGATGAACCACCCCACCAGCTCACCGAGGACGGCGTAGCCGTAGGTGTAGGCGGAACCCGCCTTCGGGATCAGCCCGGCGAACTCGGCGTACGACAGCGCGGCCGCCGCGCTCGCGACGCCCGCGATGAGGAACGAGACGAGGACCGCCGGTCCCGCCGTGCCGCCCGCGACCGTGCCGGCCAGGGTGAAGATGCCCGCCCCGATGATGCCGCCCACGCCGATCGCTGTGAGCTGCCACAACCCGAGGGACCGCACCAGGCCGGTGCCCTCACCGCCCTCGGTGTCCTCGATGTGCTCGATGGGTTTGCGGCGGAGTACGCCCTCGCCCATACGGAACCCGGCCACGCGCCTCACCTCTTCGTGCACGGCAATCGGCTGACGGTGGATCATGACGACTCACACCCGCCCGCGACGGAAGCCACGACGCACGCGCCACCCGAAGGGCGCTACGGCACCACTGTCACGGGCCAGCGCCCCGCCTTCACCAGCCGTACCGCGACGGACCCGACGATCCGGTGCCCGGCCTGCTCCGAGGCGCCCACGACCACAGCGTCCGCCTTCAGCTCGTCGGCCGCCCTGACCAGCCCGCTGTAGGGGTCGCCGCGGAAGGTGTGGAACTCCCAGCGCAGGTCGAATATCCCCTTGTCCCGCTCGGTCGCGTCCCGGATCTGGGTCACCAGGTCCTCGGCGATCTCGTCCGTCGTCTCCGCCACCGGCGCCCCGAGCGCCGCCCCCGCCGCCAGCACCGGCTGCACGTACACCACGGCGAGCAGCGCTCGCTGGCGTCGGGCGAGACCGCCGGCGTAGGCCGCGGCCCGGAGCGAGGAGTCGGAGCCGTCGACCCCGGCCACGATGACCTTCGGTCCGTCGGTGCCCCGTTCGAACTGCTGGGAGTGCTGTTCCGTCACGCGGCGAGGCTATCCGGTCGCTCGTGGTCTTGAGCCGTGCGGGTGGTTGCGTGCCGCCGCACCGGTGTTGCTCAGGTGCGCCGGACCGCGGCCGGGCGACTGATGAGTCATGAAGAAGGATCAGTTGCTCACCCGACGCCGCGCACTGCTCGCCGGCGCCGCGGCCGTGGGAGCGGCCGGCACCGCCGGTGCGCTCGCGGTGACCCCGGGGAACCGTCCGGCCGGCCCGGCCGGCCCCGCCCCGGGCCCCCCGGCGCACCGGCCGATGGGGTCCTCCGCCTACCGCCTCCAGCCCCTGACCGGGTACGGCGCGCCCGCCGCCGTACCCCGGCGGCCCCCGGTGCGCAGCGAGCCGATCCTGCGCCTGACGGGCCGGGGCCGCACCATGCTGCTCACCTTCGACGACGGACCGGACCCCCGCTACACCCCGGACATCCTGGACACACTGGCGAAGTACGACGTGCGCGCGACGTTCTTCGTGTGCGGCGAGATGGCGGACTACAACAGGGACCTGCTGTACCGGATGGCTGACGAGGGACACGTCGTCGGCAACCACACGTGGTCCCACCCGCTGCTGACCCGCCTCGGCCGGCGACGCATCCGCTCCGAGATGGAACGGACCAGCGAGGTCGTCGAGCAGGCCTGTGGTGAGCCGCCCCGATGGTTCCGCGCCCCGTACGGAGCGTGGAACCGCGCCGCCTTCCAGCTCGGCGCCGAACTCGGCATGGAACCGCTCGCCTGGACGGTGGACACCCTCGACTGGACCACCCCCGGCACCGGCACCATCGTCGACCGGGTCGAGGACGGCGCCGCCCCCGGCGTCGTGGTGCTCTCGCACGACGCCGGGGGCGACCGCTCGCAGAGCGTCCGTGCCCTGCGCAGGTACGTGCCCGAGCTGCTGGACTCCGGCTACCACCTCACCGTCCCCCGGCGGCGGTACGCCTGACGCCAGGCACGCCCGCCCGGCCGGGACACGCTCAGCGGATCCCGGTCATGCGGGCGAAGGCGACGACGTTCCCCTCGTATCCGTCCTGCTTGGAGAAACCGCCGCCGCAGGTGATGACCCGCAGTTCGGGGCTGCCCTTGGACGCGTAGACCCGGTCGCCGGGGAAGTTGTCCTTCTCGAACACTTCGATGCCGTAGATCTCGAACACCGCCGTCTTCCCGTCCTGGCGGTGCACTTCCACCTTGTTTCCCTTTTTCAGGGCGCCGAGTCCGTAGAAGACGGCCGGCCCCTGTTGGTTGTCGACGTGGCCGACGACGACCGCGGTGCCTTTCTCCCCGGGGGAGACCGCGCCGGTGAACCAGCCGGCCAGATTGGGGTCCTCGGGCGGCGGCGCGTCCACCCAGCCGTCCGCGTCGAGACCGACCGGCATGATCGGCGCGTCGACCTGGATGGCGGGGACGGAGACCCGGTCGGGTACCCCGTACGGCAGCGGCGCGAGGCCCGCGGCGGCGCCGTCCTCGCCGGCGACGCGGGTGTTCGAGGCGGCGGCCGACGCCGGCTGCGGCGGTCCAGCGTCGAATTCCCCCGAGCCGTTGCGGATGAGCGCGAGACCGGTCAGCAGAACAAGCGCTATCACGCCCCAGGGAGCGCGCTTCCTCTGCCGCTCCTCCTCTTCGGCCACCTCGGACCCGTACATTCGCCATCCCCTCTCGACCCGGCCGTCGCCGTGCCTTGTGCGCATACGAGCACGCTAAGCGCCGTGCGCCCGACCGGCGACGGGGCGGCGGCGAACGGGTGGCGCGGACGCCCGTCCATGAGCCATCCGGGATTTCCCCGGCGGGACATTCCTGACGGTCCGTGACCTGCGGCGATATCCACTCGTGAGCTACCGGCCCGGTATACCTCCTCACCAGGACGGACCATTCCCGAAATGCGGTGCCGCGCAAGGCAACTGAGGGTCTTTCTGGGAGGCGCTTTCTCGCCGATCGACCGGGGACGGGACCCGGGGCGTCTTCCGCGGAGGATCACATGCGTAACACTCGTGCCCTCGCGGCAGCCGGCGCCGCGGTCGCTGTCCTCGGGCTGGCCGCCCCCGCGGCCACCGCCGGCGGCGACCACAACCAGCCGTCCAACATCGTCGCCCTGCCCAGTGTGATCGCCCGCGGCGGGCAGATGACCGTCACGGTCGACGGCTGCCCGCAGGGCGGCACGATGACCTCGGACGCGTTCCGGACGACCCACCTGACCCCGGTCCGGGGCGCCAACGAGACATCCAGGGGCACCGCCACCATCAAGGAGGACGCCCGGCCGGGCTCGTACGACATCACCGTCAACTGCTCGGGCAGGCGACTGACGCGCCCGGCCGCCTTCACCGTCATCGGCGGCGTTCGCGGCGGCATCGGCGGCAGCAGTTCCAGCGGGGCGACGCCGGCCGACATCGCGATCGGCGGCGGGCTCGTCGCCGCGGCCGTCGCCGGTGGCGGCCTGTTCTGGATGCGTCGCCGGGCGGAGCGGCGCTTCTGACCCGTTCCCCGTTCGCCCCCGGTCCCCTTCGTCTTCCGTCACGTACGGGCCCTGCCTTCGGGCGCGGGCCCGTACGGTCGCCTGCCGATCGCGCGCCGGCGTCGCACGGCCGAAACGCGTGTCGCACGCCGGCAGGGCTTCGCCCCGGACCGTTGAGGATCCGGGGCGAAGCCCTGCCGGCGCGCGGGGAGGTCAGGCGCCGTCCTCGCCGGAGCGGCGGCGCGAGAGGTGGTACGCCGTTCCGACCGAGCCCGCGATGAGCAGGGCGCCGAGCCCGGTCTCCTTCATGTCGAACCCGGCGATGGTGCCGCCCTCGCCGGCGTGCACGCCCTTGTCGGGGTGGCGGGGCTCGGGGTAGGGCCGGTGCGAGTGAAGGTCCGCGATGGTCAGATTCACGGTGCCGGTCCTCCTGTCACAGGCGAACGTCACCTGGTAGACCGCCCCGCGCCGGGCGTCCCGGTCGACCCGCGTCGTCGCCGACGACTCGTGGCGCGGGATGGTGACCGTGTCGAAAACCGGCGAAGAGACCGTCACGCGTCCCCGGCAGCCGTCGGCCCCGCGGCCCACCCCCAGCGTGACCTCGCCGCCCGGTGCGACGGTGGCGGGGTGGACGAGGAATCCGAACGTCGGACTGCCGCCTGTGGCCGCCCCGGCCGGCACGCAGGCGGAGAGGGCGGCGACGCCCAGCAGTGCGACCGAGGCGACGGGTATCGCGCGCATGGTGAATCCTCCGGGTCCCCGAGGCGCTGCGGCGGACCTGTTCCGCTCGCGCCAGAAATGCACCTCGATGCCCGAAACGCTAGGAAGCCGTGCACGTCGGCGCGATCGCAGTCGCGCGAATGGGGCACATGTGTGGGCCGCTCAGGGGACGCCGCCGGTGTGTCGGCCGTCCCCCGGCGGCCTCCCGGTGCGGGCACCACTGGGGGACGTAGGGGTGGGCGCCTCAGTCCCCTGCCCCGGGGAAGAGGCTCAGGAACGGATCCGTGGACGCCGCGACGCCGCGGCTGAAGGGTGCGTCGAAGTCCCAGATCAGGAAGAGCAGGAAGGCGATCAGCGCGGAGAACAGCCCGGCGAGGACGAGTTCGCGGGTCGTACGCCGGATCTGCAGGGCGAAGACCATGCCGACCGTGATGACGCCTCCCGCGACGAGCCCGAACCACACCACGCCCGGCATGGTCGCCCCGGTCGACTCCGCCCGGGCGATGCGGGCCTGGTCCGCCGCGGTCACCTGGTCGACGAGGGGCTGGTACGCCTGGGCCTCGAAGTCCGACGTCGGCTCGTAGTCGGTGACGTCCGCGCGGACGCGGTCGAGGAGTTCGGTGCCGCGTTCGGTCACCTCGCCGCGGTCGGCCATGACCTTCCACTCGGTGGTGACGACGTGTCCGACATAGGCGTTGACATCCTCCCGGATGCGGTCACGGACGTCGGGCGGATAGACCCGGACGCGTTCCGAGATCTCGTGCAGCGCGACCGCCTCCGCCTGTACGTGGTCCTGGGCGGCGCTGCGTGCCTCCCAGACCCCGGCGATGGCCAGACCCAGGACGATGGCGTACACCACGCCGATCCACATCGTCATGTACTCGATGACGTCCGGGGTCTCGGTGATGTCCTCGTCGTCGGACGCCGTGCGGTGCCGTACGAGGGTGATGATGACGACCACGACGCAGGCGGCCAGCATCGCGAGGGTGAGAACAAGCCATTCCGGCAAGAGGGGCCTCCAGGGATCAGCGCGCACGGAGCGCGGCGACGGCGACCACCGCGGGCACCGTGATGAGCAGGACGAAGACGAGCGGCGACGTGGCACCGCGTGAGGGCCGTTGTTGCTGCCGGGCGGCGCGGTAGCGCGGGTAGTGCACCGGGCTGAGCGACGGCCGGGGCGTGGGCGTGGCCGACGGGGCGGGCGCGGGAGCCGCGGGACGAACCGGCGCCGGGGTGGGGCTGGGCGTAGGTGCCGGCGTGGGACGGGCCGGCACCGGCCGCGGGGCCGGCGGCGGCTCGGGCTTCGGAGTGACGGGTGGAGGCTCGGGCTTCGGCGCGGGGGGTGGCGGGGGAGTGGGCTTCGGTGGAGGGGGCGGTGGAGGTGGGGGAGTCGGAGTCGGCGTGGGTGTGGGTGTGGGAGGGGGCGTCGGTGAGGGCTCGGGGCAGGGCGGGAAGGTGGGCCAGGAGCCGCTCCCGGCGACCGCCACCGCCTCGATGCCGCCCGGTCCGGTCGACACATAGGCGCAGGCGTCGGCCTGCGCCGGGCCGACTGGCACACCGACGAGCGTGAACGTCAGCGTCACCAGGGCCAACACCCGTCCGGCAGAGGCGGATCGGGTCGGTTCGAGTCCATGCACGACGCAGATCATCGAGCCTGGCGCGCCGGACCACGCCCGATTACCGGATGATTGCCCCGAAAGAGGTACACGGGCCACTCGGTGGTTTGACCGGCGCACACTCGCTCGCGCCGCGGCTCGCAGCCGCGTACGAGCGGGCGCGCCGGACGGTGGCCGGCGGGGGAGCGCCCGGAAAGAAGACCGGGTCCCCGTTGAACGCGAACCGCTCTTCCGCCCGTACCCAGTGTCGTGCGGCGGCGCAGCGGCCGTCCCAACACCTTCGTGACGATCGGGGATTGACGATGAAGACCTCCTGGCGGAGTGCCTCACTCGTGGCGAGCGCCGCGGTGGTGCTGGCGCTGACGACCGCGTGCGGCCAGGACGGCGGCAGTGCCACCGGCAGCCAGAACGTGGGGGCCACGGCCGCGCCCGGCGACGTCGGAGACATCGGTGCCGGTGCCGGTACCGCCGACGGACTCGGGACCGGCGCGGACGGTGCGCGGACTCCGGCGAGCCCGCCGGAGTCCGCGGGCAAGCTGTCCGTCTCCACCAACGCGGAGATCGGCGAGCTGGTGACCGACGGAGCGGGCCGCACCCTCTACCGCTTCGACGACGACACCGCCAAGCCGCCCAGGACGACGTGCGAGAACGACTGCGCCACCGCCTGGCCGCCCGTGGCCGCGGACGATGCCCTCGCCGGCGAGGGCATCGACAAGGAACTGCTCGGCGAGGTCACCCGGCCCGACGGCACCAAGCAGCTGACCATCGGCGGCTGGCCGGCGTACCGCTACGCCAAGGACGCCGCCGCCGGGGACGTCGAAGGCCAGGGCGTGGGCGGCAAGTGGTACGCGCTCGCCGCCGACGGCAAGAAGGCCAAGGCGGCCGACCGGCCCGGACTGTCCACCCGCGACGATTCGAAGCTCGGCGAGATCGTGGTCGACAAGAACGGCATGACCGTCTATCGCTTCATGAAGGACGAGGCCTGGCCGAAGCCGGTCTCCGCGTGCACCGGAGCCTGCCTGGAGAAGTGGCCGGTCGTCGCGCCCGTGGAGCCCGAGGACACTCAGGGTGTCGTGAAGAAGGACCTGATGACCTTCACCCGGCCCGACGGCGCCGAGCAGCAGACGGTCGACTGCTGGCCCGTCTACACCTTCGCCGGTGACAAGAACGCCGGCGACACCAACGGCCAGGGCGTCGGCGGCACCTGGTACGCAGTCGCCCCCGACGGCAAGCCGGTGGGCGCTCCTGAGAAGTAGCGGCCTGGCGTCCGCCGGCGTTCAGCGCGCGAACAGCGGGCCGTCCCTTCCGTACCCAGGCGGAGGGGACGGCCCCGTTCGCGCGCTTCGGTATGCCTTGTCGCGCGGCACGTGCCCCGGGCAGTGACCGGGAACGGACGGTCAATTTCCGGTTGGGCTCGCCCCTTTGGCGGGTGATCAGTAGCCTCACCTCGAACACCGGATCGCCTATGCCTTGGAGAGCTAGATGGAGCGTCCCGCCTGGGCCCCCCGCAGCATCGACATCTCGGTGCCCAGCGTGTCCCGGATCTACGACTTCTACCTGGGCGGTTCGCACAACTTCGAGGTCGACCGGGAAGCGGCCCGCAGGGCCATGGAGTTCATGCCGGGACTTCCCAAGATCATGCAGGCGAACCGGGCGTTCATGCGCCGCGCCGTGCGCTTCGCGGCCGCCGAGGGCATCGACCAGTTCCTCGACATCGGTTCCGGCATCCCCACCTTCGGCAACGTCCACGAGGTGGCCGGGCGCCGCCCCGGTGCCCGCGTCGTGTACGTCGACCACGACCCGGTGGCGGTCGCCCACAGCGAGGCCGTCCTGGCGGGCCACGACGACGCGGACGTCGTGGCCGCCGACCTCCTCAAGCCGCACGAGATCCTCTCCAGTCCCCAGGTGGAGCGGCTGATCGACCTGAATCGGCCGGTGGCCCTGCTGTTGGTTGCCATACTGCACTTCGTGGAAGACGCGGACGACCCGTACACGGCGGTGGCCGAGCTGAGCGACGCGCTCGCGCCCGGCAGCCTGCTGGTCCTCACGCACGCCTCGTACGAGGGGATTCCACTGCCCGCCGAGCGGGCCGGGGGCGCGGTGGACGTGTACAAGGACATCCGCAATCCGCTGATCATGCGTTCGCGCGACGAGATCGCGCGGTTCTTCGAGGGGTACGACATGGTGGAACCCGGACTGGTCCCGATGCCGCGCTGGCGGCCCGAGGGGTCGCCGGAGGACGAGGACCCCTACGCGTTCTCGGGGTTCGCCGGCGTGGGGCGTGCGGCGTGATCGCGGAGCCGGACGGGCCGGAGGACAGACTGCGCCGGTTCGCGACGATCTGGAGCCGGGCGGTGTTCCCGGTGACCTCGACGTCGTCGACCCGGCCGGAGTTCGAGGAAGAGCTGCTACCACTGGCCCGCCGGCTGAGCGAGGTGCTGCGGGCGCGGAGCCTCGACGCCGAGGAGGCCAGGGCGGTCGGCGCGGCGCTCGTCGACTCGCACTGCACCGACCCCGAGGCGCTGGCCCGGACGCTGGACTGCGTCGACGCCTACCTCGTGCTCTACTGCGGCGAGGACGGCGACCCCGAGGACCTGCGGGCCCGCTCGGCGCGGCTCCAGCACGCCATGGCGGCCGGTTTCGCCGGGGCGCTGCGCGCACGGACCCTGGCCGAACAGGAGGCCATCGCGCAGGCCGCCCTGAAGGCACAGGGGGTGGTGGCCGAGGCCCTGCACGCGAGCGAGGCCCGCTTCCGCGCCGTGTTCGAGGGCGCGGCCATAGGCATCGGCATCGCCGACCTGGAGGGCAACGTCCTCCAGGTCAACGGGGCGCTGATGCGCATGTTCGGCATCGCCGGTCCGACCCTGGGCGGGCGCAGGGCCACGGAGTGGACGCACCCCGACGACGCGCCGCAGATCTGGCGGCTCTACGACGAGCTGGTGCGCGGCGAGCGCGAGCATTACCACGTGGAGAAGGCCTTCTACCGGCCCGACGGAACGGTCCTGTGGACCAATCTGACCGTCTCCCTGCTGCGCGACGCCGACGGCACCCCGCAGTACCAGCTCGCGCTGATGGAGGACACCACCGAGCGCCGGCTGCTCAATCTGCGGCTGCGCTACGAGGCCACGCACGACGCGCTCACCGGCCTGCCCAACCGCAGCTTCTTCTTCGAACGCCTGGAGAAGGCCCTGAGCGCGGGGCCGGGCCAGCGCTTCGGCCTGTGCTACCTCGACCTCGACGGCTTCAAGACCGTCAACGACAGCCTCGGCCACGCGGCCGGGGACCGGCTGCTGGTGGAGGTCGCCGACCGCCTGCAGGCCTGCGCCACCGCGCCCGGCGAGATGGTGGCCCGGCTCGGCGGCGACGAGTTCGTCGCGCTGACCACCGGTCCGGACACCCGGCACGAGGCCGACGAGCTGGCCGGGCGCATCATGAACGCGCTCCTCGCCCCCATCAGCATCGACGGCCGCGAACTGACCGTGCGCGGCAGCATCGGCATCGTCGAGGGTCCGGCGGGCGAACGCAGCCCGGCGGAGGTGCTGCGCAGCGCAGACATCACCATGTACCGGGCCAAATCGGCGGGCGGCAACCGTTTCGAGCTCGCCGACCCGGAGGCCGACGCCCGCGTCATCACCCGGCACGGCCTGACCACCGCGCTGCCCGCGGCCCTGGAACGGGGCGAGTTCTTCATCGAGTACCAGCCGCTGGTGCACCTCGGCGACGGCAGCGTACGCGGCGCCGAGGCCCTGGTGCGCTGGCTGCATCCGCAGCACGGGGTGCTCGGCCCGGACCGGTTCATCCCGCTCGCCGAGCACACGGGGCTGATCGTGCCGCTGGGCCGCTGGGTGCTGGAGCAGTCCGTGCGGCAGGCCCGCGCCTGGCGGGAGCGGTACGGAGAGACGACCGCCGCGGGCCCGCTGCGGATCAACGTCAACCTCTCGCCCTGCCAGCTCACCCACCCCGGTCTGGTCCAGGACACCGTCGACATCCTGGAGCGGACCGGCGTCGCGCCCGACGCGCTCTGCCTGGAGGTGACGGAGTCGGCGCTCATCGGCGCCGACGACGACCTGCTGAAGCCGCTGCGCCGGCTCGCCGAGATGGGCGTCGACATCGCCCTGGACGACTTCGGCACCGGCTACTCCAACCTCGCCAACCTCCGCCGCCTGCCGGTGAGCGTCCTCAAGCTGGACCGTTCCTTCACCCAGAGCATGCAGCGGTTCCCGGCGGACCCGGTCGACCTGAAGATCGTGGAGGGCATCGTCGCCCTGGCCCACAGCCTGGACCTCACGGTCACGGTGGAGGGCGTGGAGACCGGCGCCCAGGCCGATCAACTGCGCATACTCGGCTGCGACACGGCCCAGGGCTGGTACTACGCGCGCCCGGGCCCACCGGACCGCCTGCACGAACTGGCCCTGGTGGACGCGGCGGGCCTGTAAGGGCCCGCCCGGGCCCCTGACGGCGCCTGCTGCACGGCGGGAGTCGCCGCCATCGCGGCCCTGGGGGCGGCGATGGCGCTCTCCACCCGGCTCGGCTCCGCTTCCTCGACACGGGTGGCGATCTTGGCGAAGTCGGTGACGTCTCTTCCGCCGATGCCGATGCCGATGTTGTGGTGCGTCGGCAGGGGCGGGCGGGCAGACACGGGGGCGGCGCGGGCGATCCGTACGGTCCGGTGGAGCTCCTCTGCCGCGCGCTCCCGTCACCGCTCCAGCAGCATCCGCTGCAACTCCCGCGCCGCCCTCGGCGGGGCCACGTCGCTGCGATGGGCCAGGGCGATCGTGCGGTTCAGGCCGGGACGGGCCAGCGGCGTCACCCGTAGCCCATGCCCGGAGCGGGCGGCCACCATCCGGGGTACGACCGCCATGCCCAGCCCGGCCCGCACGAAGCCCAGCACCGCGTCCATCTCCCCGCCCTCCACCGCGAAGTCCGGCTCGAAGCCCTCGGCACGGCACGCGGCCACGGTCAGCTCCCGCAGGTCGTAGCCGTGCCGGAACATCACCAGGCGCTCGCCCTCCAGGTCGGCGATGCGTACGGCCCGGCGCCCGCCGCCCGGCCGGGGCGACTCCGGAGAGGACACCACCACCAGATCCTCCCGCAGGAGCTCCACCGTGGTCAGTGCCGGTGAGGCGGTGGGCAGCGGCAGAACGACCAGGGCGAGGTCGAGCGCACCGCGCGCCAGCTCGCGCACCAGGTCGTGCGAGCCGCCCTCCTCGATCAGCAGCCGGATTCCGGGGTAGCGGTCGTGGAAGGCGCGCAGCACATCGGGGAGCAGGCCGGTGCACAGGCTCGGGGTGGCGCCCAGCCGGACCCGGCCGCGGCGCAGCTGCACCAGCTCCAGTACCTCGTGCCGGGCGGTGTCCGCGTCGGCCAGGATGCGCCGGGCCAGGGGCAGCAGTGCCTCCCCGGCGTCGGTGAGGGTGATGTTCCCGCGCGCCCGCAGGAAGAGGTCGGCGCCCAGCTCCCGCTCCAGCGCCTTGATCTGCTGCGACAGTGACGGCTGCGCAACGTGGACCACCTCGGCGGCCCGGGTGAAGTGCCGGGTCTCGGCGACCGCAACGAAGTACTGGAGCTGTTGGAGCTGCATACTCCCAGCGTACGACCTTGATAGCCAGTACCTATGGAAACCAGGTTTTCCATGTCTTGGACCGATAGGCCTTCGGCCCCGTAGCGTCCTGTGCCATGGCTCTGGCAACGCGGACGGACCGACGGCCGTCCATGGCGCGCACCGTGTGGGACTCGACCGTCGGCAAGAAGACAGTGATGGCGGTCAGCGGTCTCGTCATGCTGCTCTACCTGGTCGCCCACATGATCGGGAACCTGAAGATCTTCTTCGGGACGAGCGAGTTCAACCACTACGCCCACTGGCTGCGTACGGTCGGCGAGCCGTTCATGCACTACGAGTGGACGCTCTGGCTGGTCCGCGTGGTGCTGGTCCTCGCCGTCGTCGCCCACGCCGTGTCCGCGTACCAGCTCAGCCGCCGCGACATCAAGGCGCGGCCCAGCAAGTACGTGCACAAGAAGAAGCGGGCCAGTTACGCGACGCGCACCATGCGCTGGGGCGGGATCATCCTGGCCCTGTTCATCGTCTGGCACATCCTGGACCTGACCACCGGCACCGTGCACTCCGGCGGCTTCGAGACGGGGAAGCCCTACCAGAACGTCGTGGACACCTTCTCCACCTGGTACGGCAACGTCATCTACATCGTCGCGGTGCTCGCCGTCGGCATGCACGTCCGGCACGGCTTCTGGAGCGCCGCCCAGACCCTGGGCGCCGGCAGCCGCACCCGCGACCGAGCCCTGAAGACCATCGCGAACGTCCTCGCGCTGCTGCTCACGGTCGGCTTCGTCGCCGTGCCCGTGGGTGTCATGACCGGAGTGGTGAGCTGACCATGACTTCCTACGCCGACTACACGACCGGAGAGCCGGTCGCCGACACGAAGGCCCCCGCCGGGCCCGTCAACGAGCGCTGGGACACGCGCCGATTCGAGGCGAAGCTGGTCAACCCCGCCAACCGGCGGGGGAAGACCGTCATCGTCGTCGGCACCGGCCTCGCGGGCGGCTCCGCCGGCGCGACCCTCGCCGAACAGGGCTACCGCGTCGTCCAGTTCTGCTACCAGGACTCCCCGCGCCGCGCCCACTCCATCGCCGCGCAGGGCGGGATCAACGCCGCGAAGAACTACCGCAACGACGGCGACTCGATCCACCGGCTGTTCTACGACACGGTCAAGGGCGGCGACTTCCGCTCCCGCGAGTCCAACGTGCACCGGCTCGCCCAGATCTCGGTCGAGATCATCGACCAGTGCGTGGCCCAGGGCGTGCCGTTCGCCCGCGAGTACGGCGGTCTCCTCGACACCCGTTCCTTCGGCGGCGTACAGGTCTCCCGTACCTTCTACGCACGCGGCCAGACGGGTCAGCAGCTGCTGCTCGGCGCCTACCAGGCACTGTCGAGGCAGGTCGCGGCCGGCAACATCGAGATGCACCCGCGCACCGAGATGCTCGACCTGATCGTCGTCGACGGCCGGGCGCGCGGCATCGTCGCCCGGGACCTGATCACCGGAAAGATCGACACGTACTTCGCGGACGCCGTGGTCCTGGCGAGCGGCGGCTACGGAAACGTCTTCTACCTGTCGACCAACGCCATGAACTCCAACGCCACCGCCGTGTGGCGGGCGCACCGGCGCGGCGCGTACTTCGCCAACCCCTGCTTCACGCAGATCCACCCCACCTGCATCCCGCGCACCGGTGACCACCAGTCCAAGCTGACGCTCATGAGCGAGTCGCTGCGCAACGACGGCCGGATCTGGGTGCCGAAGGCCAAGGGCGACGACCGCCCGGCCAACAAGATCCCGGAGGACGAGCGCGACTACTACCTGGAGCGCATCTACCCGTCCTTCGGCAACCTGGTGCCCCGTGACATCGCCTCCCGCGCCGCGAAGAACGTCTGCGACGAGGGCAGGGGCGTCGGCCCCGGCGGCCAGGGCGTGTACCTGGACTTCGCCGACGCGATCAAGCGGATGGGCCGCAAGGCCGTCGAGGCCAAGTACGGCAACCTCTTCGACATGTACCAGCGGATCACCGACGAGGACCCGTACAAGGTGCCGATGCGGATCTACCCCGCCGTGCACTACACGATGGGCGGACTGTGGGTCGACTACGACCTCCAGACCACCGTCCCCGGCCTGTTCGCCGTCGGCGAGGCCAACTTCTCCGACCACGGCGCCAACCGGCTCGGCGCCTCTGCGCTGATGCAGGGCCTGGCCGACGGCTACTTCGTCCTGCCGGCCACCATCAACGACTACCTCGCCCGCAACCCGCACAAGGACGAGGTCGACGACAGCCACCCGGTGGTGCAGGAGGTGCTCGCCGAGACCGAGGACCGGCTGGGCCTGCTCCTGTCCGTCGACGGCGACCGCACCCCGGACTCCTTCCACCGCGAACTCGGCGAGCTGATGTGGGAGTTCTGCGGCATGGCCCGTACCGACACCGGCCTGCGCAAGGCCCTGGAGCGCATCCCGCAGATCCGCGAGGAGTTCTGGCGGCGCATCAAGGTCCCCGGCACCGGCGAGGAGTTCAACCAGTCCCTGGAGAAGGCCAACCGCATCGTCGACTACCTGGAACTCGCCGAGCTCATGTGCCTCGACGCGCTGCACCGGGCCGAGTCCTGCGGCGGCCACTTCCGCGAGGAGTCCCAGACCCCGGACGGCGAGGCGGCCCGCAGGGACGACGAGTTCGGGTACGCCGCCGCCTGGGAGTTCACGGGCACGGGCGAGGCCCCGGCCCTGCACAAGGAAGACCTGGTCTTCGAGTACGTCCACCCCACTCAGCGGAGCTACGCATGAAGCTCACCCTGCGCGTCTGGCGGCAGAAGAACGCCGACGCCGACGGCGCCATGTCCACGTACGAGGTGGACGGCATCTCCCGCGACATGTCCTTCCTGGAGATGCTCGACACCCTCAACGAGGAGCTCATCCTCAAGGGCGAGGACCCCGTCGCCTTCGACCACGACTGCCGCGAGGGCATCTGCGGCGCCTGCTCACTGGTCATCAACGGCGACGCCCACGGCCCCGAGCGCACCACCACCTGCCAGTTGCACATGCGGTCCTTCCAGGACGGCGACACCATCGACATCGAGCCCTGGCGGGCATCCGCCTTCCCGGTCGTGAAGGACCTGGTCGTCGACCGTTCCGCCTTCGACCGCATCATCCAGGCCGGTGGCTACATCACCGCGCCGACCGGTGCCGCACCGGAGGCCCACGCCGCCCCGGTGCCGAAGCCGGACGCCGACTTCGCCTTCGAGCACGCCGAGTGCATCGGCTGCGGAGCGTGCGTCGCGGCCTGCCCGAACGGGGCGGCGATGCTGTTCACGTCCGCGAAGGTCAACCACCTGAATGTCCTGCCGCAGGGCGCGCCCGAGCGCGAGACCCGCGTGCTGGACATGGTGGCGCAGATGGACGACGAGGGCTTCGGCGGCTGCACCCTCGCCGGCGAATGTGCCACGGCGTGCCCGAAGGGCATCCCGCTCGTGTCCATCACCAGCATGAACAAGGAGTGGCTGCGGGCCACGCGCAAGGTGGCCGGACGCTAGCGCCGGCCCCACCGAACGTTCGCCGAGAGGTGCGGACGGACGGGGCCGGGAGAGGTGCTCCTCCCGGCCCCGTCTCGCTTTCTCGCCCCTGGCATTCAACAGCCCCACATCCACTCTCCCGGCCCAGGTCACGCACCGGCCAACCGGCAGCGGAAGAACAGGGGCGGCGGACCGTACACCGTCGGTCCGCCGTCGCCGCCCCGGCCCGTGACCTGGAGAGTGCCATGCCCGGCGTACTGACCGCAGACCGCCCCCCGAAGCCTGCCGCACCCCGCCGCTACACCGTCGCCCTCGCCCGTGACGAGGAGGACGTGCGGGCCGCGCAGCGGCTGCGGCACGACGTCTTCGCCGGGGAGATGGGCGCGCTGCTGACGAGCCCGCAGCCCGGGTACGACGTCGATCCCTTCGACGCCTACTGCGACCACCTGCTGGTGCGGGAGGAAACGACCGGACAGGTCGTCGGCACCTATCGGCTGCTGCCGCCGGAGCGCGCGGCCGTCGCCGGGCGGCTGTACGCGGAGAGCGAGTTCGACCTCACGGCGCTGGACGCGATCCGGCCCGGTCTGGTCGAGGTCGGCCGTTCCTGCGTGCACCCCGACCACCGCGACGGCGCCGTCATCGGGCTCATCTGGGCCGGTATAGCCCGCTACATGACCGGCCAGGGCCACGAGTGGCTGGCGGGCTGCTGCTCGATCCCGCTCACCGACGGCGGCGCCCTCGCCGCCGGCACCTGGGACCGGGTGCGGGCCCGGCACCTGGCGCCCGAGGAGTACCGGGTACGGCCGCTGCTGCCGTGGAGCCCGCGCGAGACAGGCCCGACGGCCCGTACCGAACTGCCGGCCCTGCTGCGCGGTTATCTCCGCCTCGGTGCCTGGGTCTGCGGGGAACCCGCGCACGACGTGGACTTCGGCGTCGCCGACCTGTACGTGCTGCTGCCGATGAGCCGCGTCGACCCGCGCTACCTGCGGCACTTCCTCTCGCTCGTCCCGGCCGCCTGATGAGCGCCTGGCTGCCCGCCGCGCCCTGCACCCCCGGGGCGTGCGTGGAGCAGTCCCGGGCCGCGGCGGCCGTACCGCTCGCCGTGCTGCGGCTCACCGCGGTCGCCGTGCTGCTGCTCGCCGCGATCGCGGTCGTGCTGACGCCGCTCGGCCGGGGACGCCCCCGCTCGCGTGGACGGGTCCCTGCGGTTCTGGTGCGGCACTGGTGCCGGTGGATCGTGCGGGCCGCCGGCGTCCGGGTCCGCGTCACGGGCGCCGCCGCCCCGCCCGAGGGCGGGCTGCTCCTCGTCGCCAACCACGTCTCCTGGCTCGACGTCCCTCTGCTCGCCGCCGTCCGTCCCGCCAGGATGCTGGCCAAGAGCGACATCCGGCGCTGGCCGGTGGCGGGCCCGCTCGCCGCACGCGCGGGCGTGCTGTTCATCGAACGGGACCGGCTGCGTGCCCTGCCGGACACGGTCGCCGCGATCGCGGGGGCCCTGCGCGCGGGCTCCGCGGTCGGCGCCTTCCCCGAGGGCAGCACCTGGTGCGGCCGAGCCCAGGGGCGTTTCCGCAGTGCCGTCTTCCAGGCCGCCCTGGACGCCGCGGTGCCGGTCCAGCCGGTCCGCATCCGGTACCGGACCGGGGAGCGGGCGGTGAGCACGGCGCCCGCGTTCGTCGGCGAGGACACCTTGTTCGCCTCCCTGTGGCGGGTGGTTTCGGCGCGCGGGCTGAGCGCGGAGGTGGAGGTGGGGCCGGTCATCGGGCCGGGCCGGCACCCCGACCGGCGCTCGCTCGCCCACGCCGCCCAGGGGAAAGCACCTTCGAAAAGTATGTGCGCTTTGTGATGTATGTGCCGTTTCCGTACTGCTGATACGGACAATCGGAAGGCAGGCACTCCGGAAGGAGGGTGATGCCAGATGATCACCCGTGAAGAGATCGCCAACGTCCTGGACCATCCGGTCTACGACGGTGACGGCAACAAGATCGGCGACGCCAAGCACGTCTTCTTCGACGACATGACGGGGCGCCCCGAATGGGTGAGCGTCAAGACGGGCATGTTCGGCTCCAACGAGTCCTTCGTGCCCATCCGTGACGCCGCGCTGGTGCAGGACCACCTCGAGGTCCCCTACCGCAAGGACCAGGTCAAGGACGCGCCCAATGTCGACGTCGACGCGGGCGGTCATCTGTCGGAGACCGAGGAGCACCGGCTCTACGACTACTACGGCATCAACTGGGACAGCGTGCTCTCCGAGGCCGAGCGGACCGACGACGGCCGGTGGGCCGCGGGCGCGGGCACCGCGCAAGCCGGGGGAGCCGCGGGAACTGCCGGTACGGCCGGTACGGCCGGCTACCAGGACACCTCGGACCGGACGGGCATGCGCGACGACGCCATGACCCGCTCCGAGGAGCAGATGCACGTGGGCGTCGAACGGCGCGAGTCCGGCCGGGCCAGGCTGCGCAAGTACGTGGTCACCGAGGAGGTCCAGCAGACCGTTCCGGTGAGTCACGAGGAAGTGCGGGTGGAGCGCGAGCCGATCACGGACGCCAACCGTGACCAGGCGCTCTCCGGACCGGAGATCAGCGAGGACGAGCACGAGGTCACGCTGCACGAGGAACGCCCCGTCGTCGACACGGAGACCGTGCCGGTGGAGCGTGTCCGGATGACCACGGAGGAGCGCACCGAGAACGAGACGGTACGCGGCCAGGTCCGCAAGGAGCGGATCGAGGCCGAAACCGAGGCCACCACCGACGACGACGACGTCCGACGGGGCCGCACGTAGCCGTCCCCGGCGGTCACCGCTGCGAGGGGGTGCGCCGGTGAAGCGCCTTCACCGGCGTGCTCCCCCGTGCAGGGCCTCGGCCAGATAGGGTGCGGTGGCGCTCCCGCTCGCGCGCGCCACCTCGGCCGGCGGCCCCGCGGCGACGATCCGGCCGCCCGCCTCACCGCCGCCCGGCCCCAGGTCGATCACCCGGTCGGCGCCCGCCACCACGGCCATGTCGTGCTCGACGGCGACCACCGTGTGCCCGGCGTCGACCAGTCCGTGCAACTGGCGCATCAGCACCTCGACATCGGCCGGGTGCAGACCCGTCGTCGGCTCGTCGAGGAGATACAGGGTGTGGCCGCGGCGCCCCCGCTGCAGCTCGCTCGCCAGCTTGATGCGCTGCGCCTCCCCGCCGGACAGTTCGGTCGCCGGCTGGCCGAGCCGCAGGTAGCCCAGCCCGACGTCGAGCAGCGCGGCCAGGCTGCGCGCCACCGCCGGCGTGTCCGCGAAGAAGTCCGCGGCGCCCTCCACCGTCAGGTCCAGCACCTCGGCGATGTTCCGCCCCCGGTACGCCACTTCGAGCGTCCCGGGGTTGTAGCGGGCCCCGCCGCAGTCCGGGCACGGCGCGTACGTACTCGGCAGGAACAGCAGCTCGACGCCGACGAACCCCTCGCCCTGACAGGTCTCGCAGCGTCCCCCCGGCACGTTGAAGGAGAAGCGGCCGGCACCGTAACCCCTCCCGCGCGCCTCGTCGGTGGCCGCGAAGACCTTGCGCACGACGTCGAAGAGGCCCGTGTACGTGGCCAGGTTGGAGCGCGGGGTGCGTCCGATCGGCCGTTGGTCGACGGAGACCAGCCGGCCCACCCCCGGCAGGTCCTGGGTGATCTCGCCGATGAGTGTCGACTTCCCGGAGCCCGACACGCCCGTCACCGCCGTCAGGACGCCGAGCGGGAACTCGGCGGTCACCCCGCGCAGATTGTGCCGGTCGACCGGACCGACCGTCACCGTGCCCCGCGGGGTCCGGACCGCACGGACGGGCGCGGGGGAGCGGTCGAAGAGGTGGCGGGCGGTCGCGGACTCCCCGACACCGGCCAGACCGGCCACCGGGCCGCTGTACAGCACCCGCCCGCCGTGCTCGCCCGCCCGCGGACCGACGTCCACGATCCAGTCGGCGCCGCGCATCACACCGAGGTGGTGCTCCACCACGAACACCGAGTTGCCGGCCGCCTTCAGCCGCTCCAGCACCGTCAGCAGCGCCTCGGTGTCCGCCGGGTGCAGTCCCGCGGACGGTTCGTCCAGGACGTACACGACGCCGAACAGTCCGGAGCGCAGTTGTGTCGCCAGCCGCAGCCGCTGCAGCTCGCCCGCCGACAGGGTGGGCGTCGCACGGTCGAGGCTCAGATAGCCGAGCCCCAGCTCGACGACGGGCGCGATGCGGGCGGTGAGGTCCGCGGTGAGCACCCGGGCCGTCGCACCGCCCGTCGGCAGGACTTCCACGAGTTCCGTGAGCGGCAGCGCGGCCAGCTCGGCGATGGTACGGCCGCCGACGGTCACCGCCAGGGCCTGGGGCCGCAGCCTGCCGCCACCGCAGACCGGGCAGGGCGCGCTGGTGAGGAAGCGCTCCGCCTTCGCCCGCAGCGTGGCGCTCTTCGAGTCCGAGAACGTCTTCATCACATACCGGCGGGCGCTCATGTACGTGCCCTGGTACGGCCGCTGGATGCGGCCCGCGTCCCGCACGGGGTGCACCGTGACCACCGGCTGCTCGTCCGTGAACAGGATCCACTCCCGCTGCCCGGCGGGCAGCTCGCGCCACGGCCGGTCCACGTCGTACCCGAGCGCGTCGAGGACGTCCCGCAGGTTCTTGCCCTGCCAGGCACCCGGCCACGCGGCGATCGCGCCGTCCCGGACGGAGAGCGACGGATCGGGTACCAGGAGCTCCTCGGTCGTACGGTGCACCCGGCCGAGCCCGTGGCACTCCGGACACGCCCCGGCCGCCGTGTTGGGCGAGAAGGCGTCGGAGTCGAGCCGCGGGGCGTCCGGCGGGTAGTCACCGGCGCGGGAGAACAGCATCCGCAGGGAGTTGGACAGGTTGGTGACCGTGCCGACCGACGAACGGGACGTGGGCGCCGCGCGGCGCTGCTGCAGCGACACGGCGGGCGGCAGCCCGGTGATCTCGCCGACCTTCGGGGCGCCGACCTGGTGGATCAGCCGGCGGGCGTACGGCGCGACCGACTCGAAGTAGCGCCGCTGCGCCTCCGCGTAGACCGTGCCGAACGCGAGCGACGACTTCCCCGACCCCGACACACCGGTGAACACGGCCACCACGTCCCGGGGGACGTCCACGTCCACGCCCCTGAGGTTGTGCTCACGGGCGTCGCGCACCCGGACGTACGGGTCGTGGGGGCTGTGCATCGCGGGGAACTCCGTACGGTCTTCGGCGACGGCCGACGACGGCCGGCGGGGCGGTGGGACAAACCCCGCGATTCTACGCCGGATCGGCTCACGTGCCCGCGCCGGTGATGCGGGCGAGCCGCCGGTAGGAGTCCAGCAGGGCCTCGCGGTCGTACGTACTCGTGGTCACCAGGACCTCCTGGGCACCCGTGTCCTCGAGGAGCGACTCCAGCTCGTCGGCGACCTGTTCCTCGGTGCCGGCGATGTGGCCGGCGAGACCGGCGTCGTACAGGTCGCGCTCCTTGGCGGTCATCGTCCGGGCCTCGACCTCCTCGGCCGGCGGCAGGGGCGGGAAGGAACCCCGGGTGCGGGCGTGGGCCATCGACCAGGCCTCCGGCACCAGGAGGCGTCGGGCCGCCTCGGGGGTGCCGGCCACGGCGATCGTGCCGGAGACGACGACGTACGGCTCCCGGCTCCACTCGGAGGGGCGGAACCCGGCGCGGTAGCGGTCGATGCCGCGGCGCATCCGGTCGCGGTCGCGCAGGTCCCCGATGACCATCGGCAGTCCCGCCCGGGCGGCGACGGCCGCGCCCTCGCCCATGGCCAGCACGAACGGCGGCACGGTCAGCCCCTCCGCGGGGCGGGCGCGCACCCCCGTGGGGGAGGTGCCGCGGAACCAGCCGAGCAGCTCGGCCAGCTGGGCGTCGAAGTCGTCCGCGTCGTCCTTGTCCCGGCCCAGTGCCTTGCGTACGCCGTCGGTGAAGCCCACCGAGCGGCCGAGTCCCATGTCGATCCGGCCGGGAAAGAGCGACTCCAGCACGCCGAACTGCTCGGCGACGACCAGCGGCCGGTGGTTGGGCAGCATCACACCGCCGGTGCCGACCCGGATGCTCCGCGTGGCACCGGCGACGGCGGCGGCCAGCACGGTCGGCGCAGAGCCGGCCACTCCGGGCACGCCGTGGTGCTCGGCCACCCAGAACCGGTGGTAGCCGAGGCGCTCGGCCTCCCGCGCCAGTTCCACGGTGTCGCGCAGCGCCTGTGCGCCGGGGTGGCCCTCGCGGATGCGCGAGCGGTCGAGGACGGAGAAGCGGACGGTCGGGATCACTGAGCTCACACGCTGTTCAACGTCCGGGCGGCGCGAGGATTCCCGGCACGGCGCTCTAGGGTGGGCGGGTGACCGACAGCAAGAAGCCCCCGGTGGCCGTGTTCGACCTGGACAACACCCTCGCCGACACCGCGCACCGGCAGCGGTTCCTCGAGCGCCGGCCGCGCGACTGGGACGCCTTCTTCGCCGCCGCGCCGCACGACCCGCCGCTCACGGAGGGCATCGCGCTGCTGCGGGAGAGCGCCGAGGGCTGCGAGATCGTGTATCTGACCGGGCGGCCCGAGCGCTGCCGGCGCGACACGCTCGACTGGCTCGCCGCGCACGGCCTGCCCGAGGGGCCCGTGCACATGCGGGGCAACGCCGACCGCCGGCCCGCCCGGAGCACCAAGCTGGAGATCCTTCGGCGGCTCGCCCGGACCCGCGAGGTCCGGGTCCTCGTGGACGACGACGAGCTGGTGTGCGACGACGCCGAACGCGCCGGATTCACCGTCGTCCGGGCGCGCTGGGCGGCGCGGTCGGCCGAGCTGCGGGTGGCGCAGGAGCGCGAGGGCCGCACCTGACCGTCCCGGCCGGCCCGGGGCCGCACACGGGCTCACCGCGGCGGCCCCGGGCCTGCCGGGAGCCTGCCGGGAGCCGGGCGGAGAACGCCCGGGGCCGTCAGTCCGACTCCTCCAGACGGAAGCCGAGCTTCAGGCCGACCTGCCAGTGCGCGACCTCCCCTTCCTCGATCTGACCGCGCACCTGGGTCACCTCGAACCAGTCCAGCTTGCGAAAGGTCTGCGAGGCGCGGTTGATGCCGTTGCGGATCGCCTGGTCCACGCCGTCGGGCGAGGTGCCGACGATCTCCGTGACCCGGTAGGTGTGGTTCGACATGCGGGTGCTCCCTTCCGCGGCGCGGCGGTGGCCTGTGGCACGTGCCGTACGTCGTGTGTCGTGCGTCACTCCACCGTGCCCCAAGCCGCGACGGGGCGCGAGGTGTCGGGGGTCCGGCAGGGCAACCGCCCGCAACCCCCTTGACCTCCGCATTGGTCCATACCAAAATCCCAGACACCCGTTCGAGCCTCGGGCTCGTCCCCCCACGTCGGGTCTCCCTTCGCGTGCGCAGGACACCCCTGTCCGCCACCGCCCCTGTCCGTCAGACAGAAGGACCCCCTGTGAGACGTCGCCCACTCGCCCTTGTCTGTGTGTCCGCCTCCCTGCTCACCGGCTGCGGCCTGATGTCGCAGGACGGCGGGAGTGAGCGGCGCACCGTCACCGTGTGGCTGATGAAGGACAGCGCCTCGCAGGACTTCCTGCAGCGGTTCACCGAGGAGTTCGAGCGGGAGAACACCGGCCTCGACCTGGACATCCGGATCCAGAAGTGGACCGGGATCGGCGACAAGGTGCAGACCGCGCTGAAGGCCGACGGCACGGACGGGCCCGACGTGATCGAGGTCGGCAACACCCAGGTTCCGCAGTACGCGGAGGGCGGCCGGCTGATGGATCTGACGCTGGAGTCGATGCGGGACTGGGGCATCCGAGACTGGCTGCCGGGCCTCGCCGAACCGGGGAAGTGGATGTCCCAGCAGTACGGCATTCCCTGGTACGCCGCCAACCGCGTGGTCATCTACCGCAAGGACCTGTTCGAGCAGGCCGGCATCACCGGGCCGCCCCGCACCCGTGAGGAGTGGCTCACCGCCACCGAGAAGCTCGACTCGGGCGGCGACCAGGGCATCTACCTGGCCGGACAGGACTGGTACACGCTCTCCGGCTTCATCTGGGACGAGGGCGGCGAGTTGGCCACCGAGGCGGGGGGTACCTGGTCGGGCGCCCTGGACTCCGAGGCCGCCCTGCGGGGCATGGACTTCTACCGCGAGCTGCAGGCCCTCGGCGACGGCCCGCTGGACGCCGACGAGGAACACCCGCCGCAGGCCGGCGTGTTCGCCCAGGGGCGGGTCGCGCAGATCGTCGCGGTGCCGGGGCTCGCCCAGTCCATCGTGCGCGAGAACCCCGAACTCAAGGGGAAACTGGGCTTCTTCCCGGTGCCCGGCAAGACCGCCGGCAAGCCCGGCGCCGTCTTCACCGGCGGCTCCGACCTCGTCGTACCGAAGAACACCGACGAACACGACGGAGCCCTCGCCGTGGTCGAGGCGCTCGTGGGCACCAAGTGGAACACCGATCTGGCCCGGACCATGAACTACGTTCCGAACAAGAAGTCGCTCGCCAAGGCCGTCGCGGACGAGGAGGGAGTCGCCGCCATGGCGGCCGGCGCCGCGCAGGGCCGGGCGACCCCCGGCACGCCCCGATGGGGCGCGGTCGAGGCGGACAATCCGATCAAGGCGTACATGACGAAGGTGCTCACCGGGGGCGACGCGGAGTCGGAGGCCCGCAAGGCCTCCGACCGCGTCACCGAACTGCTGGACCTCGACGCGCGCTGACGCGCTGCGGTGTCAGCCCGGCCCGCTCAGCGCGCCACGCTCAGCGACAGCGCGAAACGGTCCTCGCCGTCCGTCCACCAATGGGCCAGCTCCAGCCCCGCCGCGGCCAGTTCGGCCCGCACGCCCTCCTGCCGGAACTTCGCGGACACCTCGGTACGCAGTTCCTCCCCGTCCGCGAAGTCCACGGCCAGGTCGAGCGCCTGGATCTTGACCGTCTGCGCGGTACGTGAGCGCAGCCGCATCTCGATCCACTCGCGTTCGGCGTTCCACAGCGCCACGTGCTCGAAGGCCGCGGGCGCGAAGTCGGCGTCCAGCTCCCTGTTGACGACGGACAGCACGTTCCTGTTGAACGCGGCCGTCACCCCGGCCGCGTCGTCGTACGCACGGACCAGCGTCCGCTCGTCCTTGACCAGGTCCGTGCCCAGCAGCAGAGCGTCGCCGGGGGAGAGCAGGGAGCGGACGGTGGCCAGGAACGCGGCGCGCTCGCCGGGCATCAGGTTGCCGATCGTGCCGCCGAGGAACGCCACCAGCCGGGGGCCCGGCGTCCCGGGCAGTGTCAGCCCTCCGGTGAAGTCGGCGATCAGCGCGTGCACCTGGAGGTCCGGACGCTCGGCGACGAGCGCCTGACCGGCCTGGGTGAGGGCGCTCTCGCTGACGTCGACCGGCACGTAGCCGCGCAGGCCGGTCAGCGCGTCGAGCAGGAACCGCGTCTTCTCCGAAGAACCGGAACCCAGCTCCACCAGGGTGCGGGCGCCGCTCGCCGCGGCGATCTCCCCGGCCTGGTCGACGAGGATCTCCCGCTCGGCCCGGGTCGGGTAGTACTCGGGCAGCGCGGTGATCTCCTCGAACAGCTCGCTGCCCCGCGCGTCGTAGAACCACTTGGGCGGCAGCCACTTGGGCGTGCTCGTCAGGCCCGCCAGGACGTCGGCGCGCAGGGCGGCGCCCGTGGCGTCCTCGGGCAGCGTGCGGGTGAGGCGGAACGGGCTCACGTAGGGGGCTCCTTCGGAGAGACGAAAGCGTCTGCGAGGGCGGTGTCGCCCGGGTCCTTGAGCGGAGTGAGCAGCACGTCCGTGCGGCTCGCCGCGAGCAGGGTGCGGTCGGGGACCTCCCGCCAGTGCGGGTCGTCGTCGTACGGCTCCGAGGCGACGACCGTGCCACCCCCCGGGCGGGTCAGGTACCACAGGGTGTCGCCCCAGGCGGTGGCGGTGATGGCGGCGCCGCTGGTGAGCAGCAGGTTGAGCCGGGAGGCGGGGGCCGCCGCGGCGACCTCCAGCACCGTCTCGGCGAGCGCCCGGCCCTCGTCGTCCCCGGCGCGCAGCCGGCCGAGGACCAGCGCCCACACGAGTGCCGAGTCGTTGCGCGCCTCCAGCGACAGCAGGTCCTCGGGCGGCAGGGTTCCCGCCACACGGGCCAGCGAGCCGGGCCAGCCCGCGACGGCACCGTTGTGGCTGAACAGCCAGGTGCCCGCGGCGAACGGCGCCGCCGCGGCCTCCGCGTCCGCGCCCGACAGCGTCGCGTCCCGCACGGCGGCGAGCAGCGCGCCGGTCCGCACCACCCGGGCCAGGTCGGTGAAGGACTGGTCCGCCCAGATGGGCCCGGCCCGGCGGTACCGCGCCGGCACCGGGTCGCCCCCGGCGTACCAGCCGACGCCGAAACCGTCGGCGTTGACCGTGCCGTGGCGCTGGCGCCTGGGCGCCCAGGACTGCCGGTACAGACCGTGCGGCGGAGCCACGAGGAGCCTGCCGAGTGGCTCCTCGGGGCCCACGTAGGCAAGGTGACGGCACATCAGCAGGCCTCCGGGGTCCGGGCGGTGCGGAACCCGGAGAAGATCTGCCGCCGGATCGGATAGTCCCAGTTGCGGAACGTGCCCCGGCAGGCCACCGCGTCCACGGCGAACGAACCACCGCGCAGCACCTTGTACTCGGGCCCGAAGAACACCTCCGAGTACTCCCTGTACGGGAACGCCCTGAAGCCCGGGTACGGGGCGAAGTCGCTCGAGGTCCACTCCCAGACATCGCCGATCAACTGCCTCACCCCGAGCGGCGACTCACCGGCCGGGTAGCTGCCCGCCGGCGCCGGGCGCAGGTGCCGCTGGCCGAGGTTGGCGTGGGCCGGGCCCGGATCGGCGTCGCCCCACGGATAGCGGGCCGAGCGGTCGCCGGCCGGGTCGTACCTGGCCGCCTTCTCCCACTCGGCCTCGGTGGGCAGCCGCCGCCCGGCCCACCGGGCCCAGGCGTCCGCCTCGTACCAGCACACGTGCACCACCGGCTCGTCGGCCGGCACCACCTCGGTCACGCCGAAACGCCGCCGCAGCCACTGCCCGCCGTCCCGGCGCCAGAACAGCGGGGCGGTCACGGAGTGCCGGCGGATGTGGTCCCAGCCCTCGGGAGTCCACCAGCGCGGGTCGTCGTAGCCGCCGTCGTCGATGAACGCCCGGTACGCGCCGTTGGTCACCGGCGTGGTGTCGATGAAGAACGGCGCCACCTCCCGCCGGTGCGCGGGGCGTTCGTTGTCCAGGGCCCACGGCTCGGTCGACGTGCCCATCGTGAACGGGCCACCGGGCACCAGGACCTCCGCCGGGCCCGTGAACAGCGGCACGGGGTCCGGGTCCGGGGCGGACAGGGCCTGCGGGCCCCTGCGGAGCTGATGGGTGATCAGCATGGTCTCGTCGTGCTGCTGCTCGTGCTGGGCGATCATCCCGAAGGCGAAACCCGCCTCCGTCAGCCGCGTCCCGTGGAACGCGGTGCTCTCCAGCACGTCCAGTGCCCGTCCGCGCACGTCGGCCGCGTACCGGCGGGCCTCGGCGGGCGACAGCAGCGGCAGCTTGGGCCGTTCGGAGCGCGGATGCTCGAAGGCGTCGTAGAGGCTGTCCATCTCGGGTCGTATCGCCTCCTGCCCGGCGACGGCGCGCAGCAGCCACTGCTCCTCCTGGTTGCCGATGTGCGCCAGGTCCCACACCAGCGGGGACATCAGCGGCGACACCTGGGAGATCAGATCGGGGCCCTCGACGCAACTGGTCAGCAGCGTGGTCCGGTCGCGGGCCGTGACGAGCGTGGCCAGGGCCCGCTCACGCAGGGTGTCGGCGTCGACGGCCGTCCCGTCGGTGGTCTCGGTGGCGGTGTCCATGGCGGGGTCGGTCATGGGCGGGTCTCCCTCCCGTGCGGGCCACGGCTCGCGCCGTCCGGCGTGTCCAGCAGGTCGTCGGCGGGGCAGCGGCCTCTGAGGGCGTAGCGCTCCAGGTGCGCCGCGACGGCGTCCGTCACCGCGGCGGTGGCTCCCAGCCGGGGCAGGGCGGCGAGCGCCGCCGTGAAACACACGACGGCCGCCTCGCGCAGCTCCGGGTCGGTGAGGCCGTCGCGGGCCGCGTCCCGGTACAGCGGGTTGTGCGGAGCGGGCAGGCCGAGCGTGCGCTCGGCGAGCGGCTTCACGGCCCGGTAGGCGGTCTCGGTGGCCTCCGGGTCGTCGAACAGGGCAGCCGTCACGGCGAGCGGCACCATCCAGCCGTCGTCGCCGGGCTGCGCGTCGATCATGCGCAGCTCCAGGTGGCCGCGCGGCCGGACCGGAGGGAAGAGCGTGGTGAGGTGGTAGTCGAGATCCTCCCGGGTCGGTGGCCGCGACGCCCGGCTCCGGGTCCATTCCCGGAAGGTCAGACCCTCCGGTACGTCCCACGGACCGCCGTCCCGGCGTACGCACATCACCGGCGCCTCGAGGACGTGGCGGGTCCACGCGCCGCGCGGGTCGGAGTCCAGCGGGGGGCCGCCGGCCCGGCCGGTGCCGATCTGCGTCCACCGCAGCTGCCGGGTGGACCGCCAGCCGGTGGGCCGGCCGTCGGCCAGCGGGGAGTTGGCGAACGCGGCCGTGAGGACAGCGCCCAGATGGTGGGCCAGCCACCAGCGGCGTACGTGGCCGAGCGGGCCGGGTTCCTCGTGCCCGGCGTCCACGCACACCTGCACGGACGCGGAGGCGCACATCATGAAGCGGCCCGCGGGTCCGGTGCGGTCGAGACAGGCCTCCATGGCGTCGTAGCGCGGCTGCCTCAGGTAGCGGCGGGGAGCCTGCCAGGGGTCGTGGCCGAGGCCGACGAGGGTGAGACCGTCCTCGCGCAGGACCGCGCGGACGGCGTCGAGATCGGCGGAGACGGTACCGACGCACTCCATCAGGGAGGCGGCCGGGAGCGAGCTCAACTCCAGCTGGCCGCCGGGTTCGACGGTCAGCGCCGACCTGAGGGGCACGGACCGCAGTGCGGCGTACATGGCTCGCAGCCGTTCGGGTGACACGGGGAGCCGGGGCGTGCGCAGCTCGTGGACGAGCCATTCCACTTCGACACCGAGGAGCCTCGGTGGGCCGGTCTTGAAGCAGATGCCGTGGACCAGCGCCTCGACCTCGGCCTCGGTGACAGTGGTGCGTGGCCGCGTGCAGCCACTTACCGCATCGGACATGTCGGGATCCTCCTGAGATTCCATCCATGCCGCCGACCCTTCAGCGGTGGGCCGGGTCGGCACACTCGTCCCACCCAAGACCCTCATGCGGCTCCGCACAAGGGTGCATACCGGGACGTACCAGCTAGGAAATCTCCGTGACCCGTCCGTTTCAGTGGGCTTTCCCCGTCGTTCCCGGGCCGGGAAACTCCGTTGCACCGCACCACCAGCATCACCCAGGATTCCTGCATGAGCACGACGGGGGACACCGCGCGGTGCGCGGTCATGGCGTCCACGGGGGTGGCGCCATGAGCGCGCGCCTGCGTGGCATCGCACAGCAGACCGAGCAGATCGTGACGGCGGGGTCCTACCGCGCGTCCGACGGGCGCGAGGTACTGATCGCCGGGGCGGTCGAGGAGGCGCGCGAGCGCACCCGGATGTTCGGTCCGTCACCCGTCGAACCGGCTGCGTCCGTTCCGCTGCGAACGGTCTTCGAGGTCACCGGCGAGAGCAGCCTCGAGGCCGCCCGCCGGCTCGGCGGCGAGGTCGCCGTGCTGAACTTCGCCTCCGCCCGCAATCCCGGCGGTGGCTACCTCAACGGCGCACAGGCCCAGGAAGAGGCCCTGTGCCGGGCCTCCGCGCTGTACACCTGCCTGCTGCGGGGGCGAGAGTTCTACGATCACCACCGCGCCCACCGCGACCCGTTCTACACGGACCGCGTCATCCACTCGCCCGGCGTGCCCGTCTTCCGCGACGACCGCGGCCGGCTCCTGGACGAGCCGTACACCGCCGGCTTCCTCACGTCCGCCGCACCCAACGCGGGCGTGGTGCTGCGCTCGGCCCCGGAGCGTGCCGCCGAACTGCCGGCGGCCCTGGCCGCGCGTGCCGAGCGGGTCCTGGAGACGGCCGCCGCCCACGGATACCGCCGGCTGGTACTCGGCGCCTGGGGCTGCGGGGTGTTCCGCAACGACCCGGCCGAGGTCGCGGGCGCCTTCCGGACGCTGCTCGGGCCCGGCGGACGGTTCGCGACGGCCTTCGAGCGTGTGACGTTCGGCATCCTGGACCGCACGCCGGGCGGCACGGTCAGGGAGGCCTTCGCACGAGTCTTCCCGGAGGGGGCGGGCCGTCCCGGCCGGCTCCGGCCGTAGCGCTCCCGCGGCCGCTGCCGTACGAGGTCGAGCCACCTCCGGTCCAGGGCGTACGCCTCGCGGCGCCCACCGGCGTCGTGGCTCACGTGCGGCAGGCCTCCCGGCGGCGCCGCGTCACCAGCCCGCACGGCTGCCCGCGGGCGGCCGCGAACCCGGACGACGCCCGGGCCGGTGCCGGTGCCGGTGCCGGCGGTGGGCCCCTCGCGCACGAGCGCCGGTGCGGGCGGGGCGGCCGCCGGTGCCAAGCGGGCAGACGCCATCCCCGGCGGGGCGGTCACCGGGCCCGGCCGGACGGACCGATCTGCGCCGCCCGCGATCGGGTGGCAGGCTGAGATCACCAAGGCCTGCCCCGTCCCTGACCGCGACTGGCTGATCACCGAGGCCCGCGCCTCCCGACCCCGACCGCGACTGGCTGATCACCGGAACCCGCCCCGGCCACCGTCTGCACGAGCGGAGAACGCCGACGTCATGACCGACCACCTCACCGTGAGCGTCCTGGGCACCGGCATCATGGGTGCCGCGATGGCCCGCAACCTCGCCCGCGCCGGACACACCGTCCGCGTCTGGAACCGCAGCCGGGACAAGGCCGAGCCGCTGGCCGCCGACGGCGCGCACGTCGCCGCCGGCCCCGAGGAGGCCGTGCGGGACGCCGATGTCGTTGTCACCATGCTGTACGACGGTCCGGCCGCCCTCGACGTCATGCGGCAGGCCGCTCCCGGTCTGCGCCCCGGCACCATGTGGGTGCAGTCGACCACCGCCGGTGTCGACGCGGTCGCCGACCTGGCCGCCTTCGCCGACGAACACGACCTCGTCTTCTTCGACGCCCCCGTCCTCGGCACCCGCGAGCCCGCCGAGGCCGGTCAGCTCCTGGTCCTGGCCGCCGGCCCGTCCCACGCACGGGGCACGGTGACGCCCGTCCTCGACGCCGTCGGCTCCCGCACGGTGTGGACCGGCGAGGACGGCGCGGCCGGCAGCGCCACACGGCTGAAGCTGGTGGCCAACAGCTGGGTCCTCGCCGCCACCAACGCGGCCGGCGAGCTCCTGGCGCTCGCCAAGGCGCTGGGCGTGGACCCGGACGGCTTCTTCGACGCCATCGCGGGCGGCCCGCTCGACATGGGCTACCTGCGCGCCAAAACCCGCCTGATCCGTGACGGTACGCTGACGCCGGCCCAGTTCGCGGTCACCACCGCCGCGAAGGACGCCCGGTTGATCGTCGAGGCCGGCGAGGCGAACGGCGTCCGCCTGGACATAGCCGCCGCCGGCGCCGAACGCCTGGCGCGCGCCGCCGCGCAGGGACACGGCGACAAGGACATGGCGGCGGCCTACTTCGCCAGTTTCGAGGAGACACCGTCCGACTGAGCTCGTCCGGGGTACCGGATGAGCGGAACAACCGGAACGCCGAAGCAGTCTCGGCACACCAAGGTGAAAAGGAGTCCCCATGTCCAAGCCGCCCCTGCCGCCCGAGGCCGTCGACCTGCTGCGCCGCCCCAACCCGTGCGTCATGGCCACCCTGCGCTCGGACGGCGCGCCCGTCTCCACACCCACCTGGTACCTGTGGGAGGACGACGGCCGGGTCCTGATCAACTTCGACGAGGGCCGGGTGCGCCTGGGGCACGTGCGTCGCGACCCGCGCGTCACCCTCACCGTCCTCGCGGGCGACGACTGGTACACGCACGTCACCCTCATCGGCCGCGTCACCGAGACCCGTGACGACGAGGACCTCACCGGCATCGACCGCCTCTCCAGGCACTACACGGGCGACCCGTACCCCGACCGGATCCGTGCCAGGGTCAGCGCCTGGGTCGAGGTCGAGCGCTGGCACGGCTGGGGCGCCATGAAGGACAGCGACCAGGCGTCCACCTGAGGAACGACCACGGTCTCCGCGTCCGCTACCGCGGAGGGCCGGCCCGTGCGTCCGGTCGTGGCCGCGAGCAGCCCCCACACGCTGCCGCGGGCCGGCGCGATGGCGTTGAAGACCGACACCATGACGCCGTGCGAGCACGGGGCCGGCACCGCGTGCCAAGGGATTCGCCGGGTATCGACAGCTCGATCCGCCTCGTCTAAGATCCACGGCGCGGCATCGCGTGTCGGTCACCGTCCGGGTGAGGCATGGAGGCGCCGCGGAGATGCCCGTGGAGGCATTCACCCGTGTCAGTCGAGTTCAACCACACCATCGTTCTCTCCCGGGACCGGGAGAAGTCCGCTCACTTCCTCGCCGGAATCCTGGGGCTGGAGGTCGGTGAGCCGGCCGGAATGTTCCTGCCCGTGACGACCGCCAACGGCGTCACCCTCGATTTCGCCACCGTCGACATCGACATCCCGACGCAGCACTACGCGTTCCTCGTCTCCGAGGGCGAGTTCGACGCGATCCTCGCCCGGCTCGTCGAGGAGGGGATCCCCATCCAGGCCGACCCGCACGGCCGGCACCCGCGCCGGATCAACCGCAACGACGGCGGGCGGGGCGTGTACTTCAGCGACCCGTCCGGGCACGGCATGGAGGCCTTCACCCGTCCCTACGGCAGCGATCCGTCCTCGCCGCTGAACGGCGTCACCGAGGACGTCCCCGGGGCCCGCTGACGGGTCGTCGCCGGACCGTTGTCAGACCCCCTCCGCATACTGGTGGCCTCAGGGAGCCGGTCGTGAGGAGGGGGTCGCCGTGCGGACGGTGTACAGCGGTGAACTGCACGTCAGTCACGGGCAGTTCTACGTGGACAGCCGACGGGACGGGGGCGGCCCGGGCCGGCCGCCGGCCTGCGCCGGGCAGACCAACGGACTGTGCGGCGCGGCCGTCCCCGGGCACCTCTTACTCGTCACCGGCCTGCACACCGGCCGCGTCGGTCTGACCGTCGAGGTGCACGGTGCGGCGCCGCCGCTCGACGACGACTGGGAGGACGTGGTGGAGGCGTCCTTCCGGCCGGCTTCCGCCTCGACGGTCGTCCTGCCGTGGGGCGACGGTCCCCTGTGCGCACTGGACCTGGTCCCGTCCGACCACCGGGTGCGCTACTGCGGGCGCGGCATGGACCGGGGCCGGGAGGAGGAAGCCGCCGTGCTCGAAGGCGGCCCGCCGGTCGACCATTACCTGCTGCAGTTCTGGCCGGCGCCGCCCGCAGCGGACCTCGTCGTCCGGCAGACCTCGCACAGCGCAGCGTACTGGCACCGGCACGCCCGCACCCTGCCCTCGCCTCCCACGCCCGAGGAGCGGGCCGCGGCCGAGTGCCGCCGCCGGGCGGAGCGCCGGGCGACGGAGCGGGCGGCACAGGAGCGTGCCGAGGCCCTGTCCTGGGGCGGACGGCTGCCCAGCCGCCGCCTGCGCGAGGCCGGCGGCAACGCACGGGGACTCGTTCCGCTGGACCGCGACCTGCTCGACGCCGTCGACGCGGCGTGTCCGGCCACGCAGCGCAGTCTCGCCCGGTGGGCCGCCCACCGCGCCTTCACCGTGGCAGGGCTGGCCGACGTCGACTGGATCACGCCCGCGCTGGCCGCGCTGGACCGCGGGGAGCGCCTGCCTGCCCCGTTCGACGACCCCCAGCGGGCCTGGGACCGATTCTTCACCGATGCCCGTGTCTCCCCTACCGTGGTGGACTCGCCGGCCGGATGCCACGACAACCTGCTGCAACAGGCCATGGCCATGCCCGCACTGCTCGCCGCGGCCGGACCGGACCCGTTGTGTGCCGCCCTCGACGCCCTCTTCGCCGCCGCCGTCACCTACGGCACCGACTACCCCGCCCTGTTCGCGCAGGCCCGGCGCCGGTTCCCCGCACTGGGCCCGGTGGTGCCGCCGTCCTAGGCCGACGCGTGGTCGTGCCGGGGCAGCAGCAGCGGGGTCGCCAGGACGATCGCACCCGCCATCGCGATCGCCGTACGCGGTCCGGTCAGGGCCGCCAGCAGGCCCCACAGGGCGGTCAGGGCCGCGGTCGCCAGCTTGCCGCTGACGGCCCAGGCGGACAGGGTACGGACGACCCGGTCCGCCGGGGTCAGTTCGAGCCGGCGGGTGGCGAACACCGTGTTGAACACGCCGATGGAGGTGATCAGTCCGAACTCGACGGCCATCACGAGGACGAGCCCGCCGACGCCGGGGCCGACGAAGGCCAGCCCGACGGGCCAGCACGCGCGCAGCACCCCGCTGGTGATCAGTACCCGGTGCTCCCCGAACCGTGCCACCAGCGGGCGGGCCAGCCTGGAGCCGATCAGTCCGCCCACACACGGCAGGGCGAACGCGAGGCCGTACTGCCAGGGCGCGAAGCCCAGGCCGGCGAGCATGAGGACGGCGAGCAGCGGCGCGGTCGCCATGATCAGGCCGTTGACCAGGACCGTGTTGAGGAACAGCGGACGCAGTCCCGGGGAGGTGAGGAGATACCGCCACCCGTCCAGCAGGTCACCTGCTCGCAGCCGGGGAACGCCGGTGCGGTGGGGCCGAGGTTCCCCACCGCCGATCGCGCGGATTCCGAGCGCCGACAGGAGATGGCTGACCGCGTCGACCGCCACCGTCACCACCGGTCCCAGGACTCCGATCGCGGCCCCGCCGACCGGAGGCCCGAGCATGGTCGCGGTCCAGGTCGTCGCCTCGAACCGGCCGTTCGCGGTCAGCAGGTCCTCGGGCCGTACCAGCGCCTTGAGGCAGGAACCCGCGGCGGCCCTGAACGTGATGTCGGCCGCGGCCATGACCACCGACACGACCAGCAGCTGGACGAAGCCGAGCCGGCCGAACGCGTACGCGACGGGCACGCTCAGCAGCACCGCGCACCGGACGAGGTCCGTCGCGACCATCACCGGCCGCTTGCGCCGGAACTCCACCCACGGCCCCAGGGGCACCGCCACCACCGCGCCCACCGCGAGACCGGCCGCCGCGAGCAGCGCCACCTGCGCCGGCCCGGCGTCCAGCACCAGGACCGCGATCAGCGCAAAGGCGTCGAACGCGAGCCGTGTGCCGAACGTGCTGACGGCGTACGCGGCCCACAGCCACCCGAACCGCCGCCCCAGCGACCTGCTGCCCGCCCTCCCAGACATCAACACGCCGGACATCAAAGCGAACGGCGTCCCGGCGGATCAAACAACCGGCCGCGGACCACGCACAACGGGCCGTTGTACACCGTGCTCGGGTGGGCGCGGGGCGGGCGAAGGAGGCGGACTCCTTACCGCGTCAGCAGTTTCCGCAGCGCCCCGGCGACCTCGCCGGGCGCCTCCTCCGCCATGAAGTGGCCGCAGCCGACGGTGTCGTGCCGCAAATCCGGGGCCCAGGCCCGCCACAGCGCGGCGGCGTCGTAGCCGAGGGCGGCGCCCCAGTCCTGCTGGAGGACGGACACCGGCATCCTCAGCCGCTTGCCGCCGTCGCGGTCGGCCCGGTCGTGGGCGACGTCGATGCCGGCCGAGGCCCGGTAGTCGGCCACGATGGACGGCACCGCCTCGCGGGACGCCTTCAGATAGGCGGCGCGGACGTCTGCGGGAAGGGCGCCCGGGTCCCGCGTCCAGACGTCGAGGAAGTGACCGAAGAACGCGTCCGGCGCGGCGCCGATCAACCGCTCCGGCAGCCCCGGCGGCTGCGCCATCAGGTACAGGTGGAAGCCCACGGCCGCCGAGGTGCCGTGCAGGACGTCCCACATGTCGAGGGTCGGCAGCACGTCCAGCGCGGCCAGGTGCGTCACCGCGTCCGGACGGTCGAGCCCGGCCCGCACCGCGACGAGCGCGCCCCGGTCGTGCCCGGCCAGCGCGAACCGGTCGTGCCCGAGCGCCCGGGCGAGGGCGACGACGTCGGCGGCCATGGTGCGCTTGGCGTAGGCGGTGCCGTCCGGATCGGCCGGCTTGTCGCTGTCGCCGTAGCCGCGCAGGTCGGGGCAGATGACCGTGTGGTCGGCCGCCAGATCGGCGGCGACGTGCCGCCACATCAGATGGGTCTGCGGGAAGCCGTGCAGCAGCACCACCGGGCTGCCGGAGCCACCGACGGCCACGTGCAGGGCGACGCCGTCGGCGACCGTGACGCGGTCGTGGGTGAAGTCGGGGATGGTCGGTGCCATGGCAGGTCTGTGCCTCTCTGATCCACGTCGTGTCCGTTCCACGCCGTGTTCCGATCACGTCGTCTCTGTTCACGGCGCTCGGTACACGGAGTCTCGGTACACGCCGTCTCTGTTCCACGTCGTGTGCGACGTCGTGCCGGGGACGTCTTCGAGCCTCCCGCGCGCGAATCAGCAACCGATCAGCACGCGTACCGTGGTGACCGGCGGGCAGCGGTGCGGATCGGAGCGGACGGAACATGGAAGCGGTCACGTTCGGTGTGCTCGGACCGGTCACGGCCGAGCGCGACGGCGACGTGCTCGCCCTCAGGGGTCCCCGGCACCGCGCCGTGCTGGCCCGGCTCGTCCTGGCCCGGCGGCGGGTCGTCCCGCTCGCCCGACTGGTCGACGACCTGTGGGACGCGCCGCCGCCGCGGGCCGTGGGCGCGGTGCGCACCTTCGTCGGCGATCTGCGCCGCGCCCTGGAACCCGGCCGCCCGCCGCGCGCACCGGCCCGGCTGCTGGTCACCGAGGGCCCCGGATACGTCCTGCGCGCGGCACCGGACGCCGTGGACGCGTGGCGCTTCGAGGCGGCCGTCGCGGAGGCCGACCGACTGCCGGCCGACCGGGCCCCGGACCGGCTCCGGACGGCGCTGGGGGAGTGGCGGGGTCCCGCCTACACCGAGTTCAGCGAGGTGGGCTGGGCCCGCGGCGAGCGCTCCCGGCTCACCGAACTGCGGCTGCGCGCGGTCGAACGCCGGGCGGAACTCCTGGTGGACCTGGGCCGGGCCGCCGAGGCGGTCCCCGACCTGGACGCACACCTGACCGAGCACCCCTGGCGGGAGGAGGCCTGGCGCCTGCTCGCCCTGGCCCTGTACCGGACCGGACGCCAGGCGGACGCCCTCGCGGTGCTGCGCCGGGCCCGTACCCTGCTGGCCGGACACCTCGGCGTCGACCCGGGGCCCCGGCTGCGCCGCCTGGAGGCCGGCATCCTCGCCCAGGACCCGGACCTGGACCCGCCCGCCGAACCCGCCGAGGCGGCGGCACGGCTCTGGAACCGGGCGACCGAGGCGTACGACCGCACGGTAGCCGCCGGTGCCCACGCCCGCCTGGAGTCGACCGTCGGCCTGCTGCGCAACCTCGCGGTCACCGGCGGCGGTGGTCTCCAGGCTGCCCGGGAGCACCGTATGACCGCGGTCGCGGCGGCGGAGGACACGGGCGACACGGAACTGACGGCCCGGGTGATCGGCGCCTACGACGTCCCCGCCAACTGGACCCGCAGTGACGATCCCGAACTGGCCCGGCGGATCGTCGCGGCGGCCGAACGCACCCTCGCCATCCTGCCGGACGACGCCACCGCCGACGCGGCCCGCTGCCGCCTGCTGGCCACCGTCGCCCTGGAGTCCCGGGGTGTCCGCTCCCCGCGCGGTCCCCGGGCGGCGGAGCAGGCCGTCCGGATCGCCCGCCGCCTGGACGACCCCGCGCTGCTCGCCTTCGCCCTCAACGGCGCCTTCATGCAGTCCTGCACCACCGCAGGACTGGCCCCCGGCCGTGACGCGATCGGCGCCGAAATGGTCGTGCTCGCCACCCGGCACGGCCTGGTCAACTACGCGATCGCAGGCCACCTGATCCGCGTCCAGGCACGATCGGCCCTCGCCGGCTTCACGGCCGCCGACGAGCACGCCACCGTCGTGGACCGCCTGGCCGAACGGCACGAACGGCCGCTGGTGGCCGTCTTCACCGAGTGGTACCGGGCCCTGCGCCGGGCCGCCGCCGGCAGTCCGTACGACAGTGCCGCGGCCGCCTACCGGTCCGCCGCCGCACGGCTCGAGGACGCGGGGATGCCGGGGCTGGAACGCGGGCTGCTGTCCCTCGCCCTGCTCGGCCTGCGCCTGGCCCACGGGCGGCCGGCGGAGGTGGATCCGGGCGCGGACTGGGGGCCGTACCGGCCCTGGGCCGCACCGTTCGCCCTGCTGGCCGACGGCCGTGACGCCGACGCCCGGACGGCACTGCGTGCCCTCCCGGAGCCGCCGCCCGACCTCCTGTACGAGGCCCTGTGCTGCGCCGAAGCCGCGCTCGCTCTCGAACTGGGCGACCGTACGGCCCTGCGGCGGACATACGAACGGCTGCTGCCCGCAGCCGGGGAACTCGCGGGCGCGGGCAGCGGGTTGCTCACTTTCGGACCGGTCGACGGCTGGCTCGCGGCGATCCGCCGGGCACTCGGCCCGTGAAAACGCTCAGACCGTGACGGGCATCACCAGCCGCTCCCGCTGGCGGACCTGGCGGCGGGACGCTGACCCCGCCGGCCCGGGCCGACCTGGTAGAGGGTCCCGGCCCCGCGTCGAAGGGCGCCGGCACGGCGGTTGCCCGGCCCCGCGTCGGACGGCGCCCGGCACGGAGGTTGCCCCGACCCGTGCCGGGTACCCGGACGTGCATGAAGTGGCGACAGGTGCAGGACGGTCCTTCCGCGGTGTACGTGGTGGTCCTCGACCCCGGCGAGGACGCGCTCGCCGAACTCACCGCCTTCGCCCGTGACCGGTCGCTCGGGGCGTCCCAGGTGACCGCCGTGGGCGCCTTCTCGGAGGCGGTCGTCGGCTGGTTCGACCGGCAGGCCAAGGACTACCGGCGCATTCCGGTGGGGGAGCAGAGCGAGGTGCTGTCCCTGATCGGGGACATCGCAGTCGCCGACGACGGGCCGACCCCGCACCTGCACGCCGTACTGGGCCTGTCCGACGGCTCCACCCGCGGCGGCCACCTGCTGTCCGGCCGGGTCTGGCCGACGCTGGAGGTCGTCGTGCGGGACAGCCCGGCCGAACTCGCCAAGACCCACCGCCCCGACATCGGCCTGGCCCTGATCGACCTGGGCTGAGCCGGCCGCCGGAGAGCGGTTTACCGGCCCGGGTGCGGGCTACGCGGCCCGCACGGAGACTCCGCACCCACCCCGGGAGGCGCAACCATGACACGGCGCATCCGAGACGTGATGTCACCCGCCGCAGTGGCCGTCGAGCCCATGACCACGGTGGCGCGGGCCGCCCGGCTGATGCGCGAGGAGGACATCGGTGACGTCCTGGTGACCTACGACCGGGACCTGTTCGGTGTACTCACCGACCGCGACATCGTGCTCCGCAGCGTCGCCGACGGCCGTGATCCCGACGACACCACGGTCGGCTCGGTGTGCACGCCCCCGCCCGTCGTCACCCTCGAACCGGACGACAGCACCGACTACGCTGCCGAGCTGATGCGACGCCATGCCGTCCGGCGGCTGCCCGTCGTCGAGCACGGTGGCGTCCCGGTCGGCGTGGTCACCCTCGGCGACCTGGCCGCCACCGACGACCCGCACTCCGCCCTGGCGGACATCAGCGAGGCCCCGCCCGACCACTGACGTCCCCGACCGTCACGGAGGAACGGCATGAGTGACCGACGCCGCCCACCCGAGGCCGCGGAGCCGGCCCCTCGCGCCCGGTCCGGCGCGATCGGCCGCCGCCACCCGCGCACCGGCACGGAACCGGTCACGGCACAGAGCCCGCTGCGGATGCGGCTGCTGCTGTCGGCCGTGTTCCTGCCGCTGTTCGTCGCCGGGGCCGCGTTCTTCGGCGTGTGGGCCGCGGACGCCGGTTCCGGCGACAGTCCCGGACGGGGCAGCCTGGTGGCCCTCGCCGCCGTGTGCGCGGCGTTCGCCCTGTCGGCGGCGGCCGACCTGATGGTCGTGACCGGCCGGCTGCGGCGGGAACGGGGCACCCCCGTCCCGCACTGACCCGAGAATCCGATGAAGGCGACGGAGGAAGCGACATGGCTCCCCCGGCACGAACCACAACGGCAGGCGCCCGGGAGGACCGCCGCGCCGCCACCCGCACCGCGCGCCTGCGCAACCGGATCCCCGAACCCGACGAGGAACCCGACCTGCTCGGCCAGTACCTGGCCCAGATCGGCGCCACCCCGCTGCTGACCGCCGAGGACGAGGTGAGCCTGGCCCGGCGCATCGAGGCCGGTGTCCGGGCCATGGAGGAGCTGGAGTCGGCCGACACCGGCGAGCCCGCCCCGACGCCCGGCAGGCGCCGCGCGCTGGAGGAGACCGTCCACGACGGTCAGGCGGCCAAGGACCACATGGTGCGGGCCAACCTGCGGCTCGTGGTGTCGATGGCCAAGCGCCACGCCCACCGCGGGCTGCCCCTCCTGGACGTCATCCAGGAGGGCAACCTCGGACTGATCCGGGCCGTGGAGAAGTTCGACCACACCAAGGGCTTCAAGTTCTCCACGTACGCCACCTGGTGGATCCGCCAGGCCATCGAGCGGGGCCTGGCGACCCACGCGCGAACGGTTCGGCTGCCGGTGCACGTCGTGGAGCAGCTGCAGAAGCTCGCCAAGGTCGAGCGGCGGCTCCGTGGCAGCCTCGACCGTGAGCCGACCGCCGAGGAGGTGGCCGCCGAGAGCGGCATCGACGGCGACAAGGTCGTCTGGCTGCGCCGCGTCGGACGGGACGCCGTCAGCCTGGACACTCCGGTGGACGAGACAGGTGAGACGGTCGTCGGTGACCTCATTCCCGACACCGAGGTGCTCCAGGCCCCCGAGGTCGCCGAGTTCCAGGCGCTCGCGGCGGAACTGCGGGAGGCCGTCGGCACCCTCGCGCCCCGCGAGGCCCTGATCCTCAGCCTGCGCTACGGCCTGCACGACGGCCGCCCCCGCACCCTGCACCAGGTGGCACAGCACGTGGGCCTGACCCGGGAGCGCGTCCGCCAGCTGGAGAAGGCCTCCCTCGACCACCTGCGCGCCCCCGAGACCCGGGACCGCCTGCTGGACTGGGCGAGCTGACCTGCGAGCTGGCCTGGGGGTCACCCGTCCGCGGCGGCGGGGTCGCCCATCCGCAGCCGGGCCCCCTGCCGCAGCAGCTCGTGCTGGACCATCCGGTAGGGCAGGCCGCGCGGACCGCGCCCGTGCCGTACCGTCAGCGCCGCGCACACCCCGGCCGCCTGGCCGGTCGCCATGGCGATGGGCATCACCCGGTACGACGAGTGCGCCACGTGCGTACCGGAGATGCAGCGCCCGGCCACGAGCAGCCGCTCGGTGCCCCGGGGTACCAGGCAGCGCAGTGGGATGTCGTAGAAGCTGCCCCGCGGCACCCGCTTGAGGACGGTGCCGGAGCCGCGCGGGTTGTGGATGTCGACCGGGTAGGCGCCGTGCGCGACCACGTCCGGGAAGGTGCGCGCGGCCAGGATGTCGTGGCCGGTCAGCTGATAGTCGCCGAGCACGCGCCGGCTCTCCCGTACGCCGATGTGGGTGCCGCTCTGCACCACGTACGACTCCTCGAAGCCGGGGACGCGGGTGCGCAGGAAGCGGTCGATCTGGGAGAGCTGGCGCCGGGCCGTGTACTCGGCGCGGGTCAGGTCCCACACGCTGGTGCCGAGCACACGGGTGACCCGGGTGCTGTTGACGGCGATCTCGCGGGGGTGCGGGGTCGCGAAGAAGAGGATGTCCTCGCGCGGCAGCCGGAGCTCGCCGTTCGCCCTGGCCTCCTCGATCAGGTCCCACAGGCCGTGCACGCCGCGCCACTGGTCGGGGTGCGCGCGCACGTAGTCGGCGAAGTCCGGCCGGGCGAAGTCCGCGACGCGGAACATCAGCGTCATGGGCTGCACCAGCCCGTCCTCGGGCCGGCCGATCTCGTACGGCGCCCCGCAGGACGTCGCCACGTCGCCGTCGCCCGTACCGTCCACGACCACCCCGGCGTCGATCACCACCGGCCCCGACTTCGTCTCGAACACCACCCGCCAGCCGGAGCCGTCGTCGAGGGGCAGCGCGCCGGAGGCGAAGGCGTGGAACAGCATCCGCACCCCCGACTCGTCCATCATCTCGAGGAGGGAGAGCTTGAAGAGCTCCGGGTCGAAGGGGACCGTGTAGCCGGTCTTCGGAGAGGGCGGGAGACAGCCGCCGCGCCCCATGAGCCGGTCGAGCAGCTGCCACAGCACGCCGGCGACCACCGGCTCGCCCTCGCCGTGGTCGGTGGGCAGCAACCGCGAGGCGTCCCCGGACTCGGTGAACGCGGCCTGCTTGTGCTCGTTGTGGAACGACATCAGCGGCATCACCAGCGCCACCGTCGCGTTGCCGCCGAGGAACCCGTACCGCTCCACCAGGACGACGTCGGCCCCGGCGTCCGCCGCGCCGACCGCGGCGGCGAACCCGGCGGGACCACCGCCCACCACCAGCACGTCGCACCGGCCCCCGTGCCGGGCGGCCCGCGGGGGCAGGGTGACCGTGCGGGGTTCGCGGGGCTCTTCCAGGACCGGCATCGCTCTCCTCGGAGGTCGGGCGTCAGGCCTCAGGCATGCAGGGGGCGCGGCTCGGAGACGTACGGCTCCGGCTCCGGCCCCGCCGCCCGGGCCCGCGGCCCGTCGCCGGCCGCGCCGATCACGTCGAGCAGCGAGCCGCAGCGCACACAGGTCTCCCTGGCCGCCGCGGAAAGCTCCCGCATCCGGGACTTGAGGTCCTCCCGGCGCCGCGGATACTCGTCCCACATCCGGTCCACCTCCGCCAGCAGCAGCCCGGCCTGCTCCCGCGCCACGCCCACCAGGGCCGGGGCGCCCAGCCGGCGCGCGAAGTCGAAGACCTTGCCGGAGTAGGGCAGCGGCAGCACCGGCACACCGGTGAGCGCCGCGAAGATCACGAAGTGCAGCCGCATGCCGACGGCCACGTCCAGGTGGCGCATGAAGCCGAGGACCTGACCCGGGCTGTAGTCGCCGTGCAGGATCCGGCCCTTGTCCGGCGCGGTCATGTGGGACAGCACGGCGTGCGCGTGCCGTACGTCGTGCCGCTCCATCGGCAGGAACACCACGTGCGCGTCCAGCCGTCGCACGAGGAAGTCCGCGACGTCCGCGAGCAGCGCGTGGTAGTCGCCCTCGTCGAGCTTCTCGGCGGCCCGGCCCGGTTCGCGCACCGACATGCCCACCAGCCGGGCACCGGAGGGGATGCCCTCGTCGCGCATCATGGCCTCGGTGAAGGGTTCGGGCCCGAGCAGCAGGGCCGGGTCGGCGGTGACCGCGACCTCGCGTTCCAGGCCGACCTCCTCCAGGACCAGCCGGGACTCCTCGTCCCGCACCACGACGTCGTCCATGTCCGCCAGCACCGTGCGCACGGCGTCCCGGTCCTCGGCGTCCGTCAGGGGCCCCGCGCCGACGGCGTAGGCGAAGGTCGGCACGTGACGGGTCTGCGCGGCGCGCACCAGCCGCAGATAGCGCCGCGCCTCCCCGTCGTAGAGGATGCCGCCGCCGCCCAGTACCAGGAGGTCCAGGCCGGGCAGTACGTCGAGGACGTGGTTGCGGCTGACGCCCTCCCAGGGCACCACCTCGTCGGCGTCGGGGTGGTGGAGACGGGTGTGCTCCGCGTTCCGGCTCAGGACGACCAGGTGTGCGTCGGGCCGCTGGGCGCGCAGGCAGCTCAGGACGCAGGTCAGGATCGCCTCGTCGCCGATGTTGAAGCCGCCGTAGGAACCGAGCACGCCGATGCGCGGGCGCGGCGGGGCGGCGGGGGGCGGATGCGAGGGCGCAGTGGTCATCCAGGGGCTCCCGTCATGTCGGGGTCGGCCGGCCCGCCGGCCTCGGTGCGCGGACGCGCACGGTGCCGGGTTGCCTGCGCCGCATTACGGAAACACGCTGACCGAGAACCCGTACGCGGTCCCCGTCCCCACCCGTATCAGGAGCACCAGTGAACGTCTCACTCACGGTCTGGCTGCTGACCGTCGCGGGCCTGTGCGTACTCGTCGCCGCCGATTTCTTCATCGGCCGCAAACCGCACGACGTGTCGATCAGGGAAGCCGGGATCTGGACGGCCGTCTGGGTGGTCCTGGCCTGCCTGTTCGGTGTGGGGCTGCTGGTGTTCGCCGGTGGCGGGCCCGCCGGTGAGTTCTTCGCCGGCTACATCACCGAGAAGTCGCTGAGCGTCGACAACCTCTTCGTCTTCGTCCTGATCATGGCGAAGTTCGCGGTGCCCTCGCAGTACCAGCAGCGGGTGCTGATGGTCGGCGTCATCGTGGCACTGGTACTGCGCGCCGCGTTCATCGCGGCCGGCGCGGCGATCATCTCCGCCTTCTCCTGGGTCTTCTACATCTTCGGCGCCTTCTTGATCTGGACCGCCTGGAAGCTCATCCAGGACGCCCGCAAGGGCGGGCACGACGAGGAGTACGAGGAGAACAAGCTGCTGAAAACGGTCGAACGCCGCTTCGGAGTGGCCGACCGCTACCACGGCACCAAGCTGTGGATCGAGGAGAACGGCAAGCGGGTCATGACCCCGATGCTGGTCGTGATGCTCGCGATCGGCTCCACCGACGTCCTGTTCGCCCTCGACTCCATCCCCGCCATCTACGGCCTGACCCAGGACCCGTACATCGTGTTCACTGCCAACGCGTTCGCCCTGATGGGCCTGCGCCAGCTGTACTTCCTCATCGGCGGCCTGCTGAAGAAGCTGGTGCACCTCTCCTACGGCCTGTCGGTCATCCTGGGCTTCATCGGCGTCAAACTGATCCTGCACGCCCTGCACGAGTCCGGGGTCCACGTCCCCGAGATCGGCATCCCTTTCTCACTGGGCTTCATCGTGCTCGTCCTCGCGGTCACCACGGCGACGAGCCTGTGGGCCGCGAGGAAGCAGGAGCAGGACCGCGGCGGGCCCGCTGCCCCGTAGGCAGCAGGTCCGCCGGCCCTCAGCAGCCCGCCGGCGACGGCCTGCCGCGCGAGACGACGCGAGTGCCGTGGTCGTCGACGACACGGGCCTGCAGCGAGCCGCAGGCGCAACGGGTCCACAGGGTGCCGCCCGCCGCGGTGGAGTGCGCGGACAGCACCTCGAAGGGCTCGGCACCGTCGGGCCACCCACAGTGCGGGCAGGTGACACCGGTCGTGCTGGGCATGGCGACTCCTCTTGTGTCGGTGGGGCACTGGAAGGCCGGCGTGTGGCGCTTGAACGGACCTTCGCGTCACAGACAGGGTGCGGCCGTACGTCCGTTCACGTCCAGGTTGACTTTGCGGACCTCACCGTGAAGCGTGGACTTCATGATTGACCTGCGCAGGCTGCACGTCCTCAGGGCCGTCTCCCACTACGGCACGGTCACCGCGGCGGCCCGCGCCCTGCACTTCACCCCGTCCGCGGCCTCCCAGCAGATCCGGCAGCTCGCCCGCGACCTGGGCGTCGACCTCCTGGAGCCGCAGGGCCGGGGCGTGCGGCTCACCCCGGCCGCCGAGAGCCTGCTCGCGCACGCCGACGCCATCGAGTCCCGCTGGGACGAGGCCGAACTCGATCTGCGCGCGGGGGAGGGGATGCCTGCCGGACCACTGCGGGTGACGGGCTTTCCGGTGGCCGTCGCGGTGCTGCTGGCCCCGATGGCGGCCCGGTTGCGGGAGCTGCACCCCCGGCTGTCGGTGCGCATCCGGGAGGTGGAGGTGGCGGAGAGCTTCGACCTGCTCTTCGAGGGGGAGGCCGATCTGGCGGTCGTGGAGGCGACACCGGCCAGCCCGCCGTCGGCCGACGCGCGCTTCGACCAGCGACCGCTGCTGGACGAACCGTTCGACCTGGTCGTCCCCGAGGAGCACCCGCTGGCCGGACGGGGCCGGGCCGACCTCGCCGATGTCGCGCACGAGCAGTGGATCTCCCCGCTGCCCGAGAGTCCGTGCCGGACGCACATCATGTCGGCGTGCGGCGCCGCCGGGTTCACCCCCGACGTGGTCCACCACGCCGTGGACTGGAACGTGACCGCCCACCTGGTCGCCCACGGACTCGGCGTCGCGCTGATACCCAGGCTGGCCCGGCTGACCCCGGAGCTGCCGATCGTACGGGTGCCCTGCGTCGGCCGGCCGCACCGCAAGCTCCTGACCTGCACCCGCGGCGGCGGCCACCGGCGTCCGGCGGTCGCGGCGGCGCTGGAGGAGCTGCGCACGCTGGCCGCGACGGCGGTGGCCTGATACACGTCGGGACCGGAGCCGCGTACGGCTCCGGTCCCGACGTGTACCAGGCGAGGGTCAGGCGGCGACGGCCTCGTCGGCGTGGCCGTGCAGCCGGGCGACGACCTCGGTCAGCTGGGCGGCGACCTCGGCGTCGTCGGCCGGGTGGGTCTCGGCGAAACGGGTCACCGAACCGGGGATGGACAGCTTGATGTCCTCGATCACCTTGCCGCCGGCGATGCCCACGGCCTTGCGGGTGTCGTCCTGCGCCCACACGCCGCCGTACTGGCCGAAGGCAGTGCCGACGACGGCGGCGGGCTTGCCGGAGAGGGCGCCGGCGCCGTACGGACGGGACAGCCAGTCGATGGCGTTCTTCAGGACGGCCGGGATGGTGCCGTTGTACTCGGGCGAGAAGTACAGGAAGGCGTCGGCGGCCTGGGCGGCCTCGCGCAGCTTGGCGGCGGCGGCCGGGACGCTGCCCTCGACGTCGATGTCCTCGTTGTAGAAGGGGATCTCGGCCAGCCCCTCGAACAGCTGCACCTCGGCGCCCTCCGGCGCGAACTTGGCGGCCGCCTCGGCGAGCTGGCGGTTGTGCGAACCGGCGCGAAGGCTGCCGACGAGCGCAAGGATGCGGACAGACATGAGTACTCCCACTGACGGAGCAGACGCTGAGGGGACAGACGCTGCTGAAACACTGCCGTAAAGGATACGGACCGGGGTCCGTTTAATTTCTAACACCTCAAACGGACCGCGGTCCAGTTTTCTTCCCGATGCTTTACGCTGGCGTCATGTCCGCCTCCCTGCCGCCCTTCCCGAAGCCCGAGGAGACCGCCGGCCCGCCCGAGTTGCTGCAACTCGGCACGGGGACCGAGGAGGACGAGCCCTGCCTGCGCGCCGACGCCGCGCGCAACCGGGCCCGGCTGCTGGAGGCCGCCGCCCGGCTGGTCGCCGAGCACGGCGCGGCCGGCGTCACGATGGAGGCGGTGGCCGCGGCGGCCTCGGTGGGCAAGGGCACGGTCTTCCGCCGCTTCGGCGACCGCACCGGCCTGCTCATGGCACTCCTGGACCACTCCGAGAAGAAGTTCCAGGCCGCGCTCCTCGGCGGCCCGCCGCCCCTGGGGCCCGGGGCGCCGCCCGTCGAGCGGCTGCGCGCCTTCGGCTGCGCCATGCTGCGCCGCTCCATCGACGAACTCGAACTGCAACTGGCCGCCGAGCCGAGCGCGGAACGCCGCTACACCGCCGCCCCGCGCCGCTTCCTGCGCGGCCACGTCGCCCTGCTGCTGCGGCAGGCGGTCCCGGACGGGGACAGCGAACTCCTCTCCCACACGCTGCTGGCGTATCTCGACGCCGCACTGGTCCACCACCTCACCGAACAGTGCGGAGTGCCCCCGGCCCGGCTGCAGGCGGGCTGGCTGGACCTGGTCGCACGGGTGACCCGCACCGAGACTCAGGCCGGGCCCGCGACCCCCGTGCCCACGGGCTGAGTTCTCGTCCGGTCCGGACGACGTTCCCCCGCCCGGCACCCCCCGCCGGGCTTCTGCCAGGATGCCGTACGTCATGGTGCAGATACCGAAACCGCCCGCCCCCGAGTCCCTCGCACCGCGCTCCGTCCCCACGAGTGCCGATGTGGCCCGCCTGGCCGGAGTCTCGCGCGCGACCGTCTCCTACGTCCTCAACAACACCAGCACCGTCCGGATCAGCGAACCCACCCGCCGCCGCGTCCACGAGGCCGCCAGGGAACTCGGATACGTCCCGCACGCCGCGGCCCGCTCCCTGCGCGCCGGACACAGCCGTACGGTGCTGATGCCCGCGCCGTCCTTCCCCGCAGGCCCGCTCTACAGCAGGTTCCTCGGCGAACTCCAATGGGCCCTCGGCCGTCTCGACTACACCGTCGTCCAGTACGGCGCCGTCGGCCCGCACGGCGACGATGCCGCCCGTGCCTGGGCCGAGTTACGCCCGGTCGCCGTCCTCGTCCCCGGATCGGGTATCGGCCCGCGTGGTGTGGAGATCCTCAAACGCTCGGGCGCCCGCGCGGTCGTCACCCTCGGCCCCGAGGCTGTCGAGGGAGCGCACGCCCTGCTCATGGACCACGAGACCGTCGGCCACAGCGCGGCCCGTCACCTGTACGAGCGCGGACGCCGCGGGATCGGCGTCGTCGTGCCGGCGGAGGACGGACTGGAGGTCTTCTCGGCACCGCGCCTGGTCGGCGCCCGCCGAGCCGTCCGGGACACCGACGCCACCGTCACCGAACTGCCCCTCGCCTACGAGGAACGGGACGCCGCCCGGCTGGCCGCCCGCTGGGGCTCCCTCGGTCTGGACGCCGTGTTCGCGTACAACGACGAGTACGCGATGCTGCTGATGCGGGCCCTGCAGGACGAGGGCCTCGGCATCCCCGGTGACACGGCCGTGATCGGCGCCGACGACCTGATGCTGGGACGCCTGCTGCGGCCTCGGCTGAGCACCGTCCACCTGGAACTGCCCGCCGGCCGTGACCTGGCCGCCCTGGTCGACCGCGCGGTCCACGACCCCGGCGCCGCGCCCGAGCGGCACAAGGTGCTGGGCGCGGCGGTGGTGCACCGGGAGTCGAGCTGACCGAAGGCAGGTCCGCCTACTGACCGTCCTGCCCGGCCTGGCCCTCGGCCTGCGCCTGCTGCGCGGCGACCGACTTGCGGACCTCGTCCATGTCCAGCTTCCGGGCCTGGCCGATGACGTCCGTCAGCGCCTCCTCGGGCAGCGCGCCCGGCTGCGCGAACACGGCCACCTGGTCACGGACGATCATCAGCGTCGGAATCGACTGGATACCGAAGGCCTGGGCCAGCTCCGGCTGCGCCTCGGTGTCCACCTTGCCGAACACGAGGTCGGGGTTGGCCTCGGCCGCCTTCTCGTAGACCGGGGCGAACTGACGGCACGGACCGCACCACGACGCCCAGAAGTCGATCAGGACGAACTCGTTGTCCGTGACCGTCTCGTCGAAGTTCTCCTTGGTGAGCTCCACAGTGCTGGTCATGCGTGATCCCTCTTCCCGGGTTCGATGGCGTAAGCCGTCGGCACAACACTGCCGACCTGCTGGGTATTCCAGCGCTCGTACCCATGTGGCCACGCCGCACACCACCCACCAGACTGGCCCCATGACGCAAACGGATTCCATCGCGTACGACGTCGTGGTGATCGGCGCGGGCCCCGTGGGGGAGAACGTCGCCGACCGTACCCGCGCGGCCGGGCTGTCCACGGCGATCGTGGAGAGCGAACTGGTCGGCGGCGAATGCTCCTACTGGGCGTGCATGCCCAGCAAGGCCCTGCTGCGCCCGGTCCTCGCCCGCGCGGACGCCCGCCGCCTGCCCGGCCTCGGCCGGTCGGTGCGAGACCCCCTCGACGCGGCGGCGGTCCTCGCCCGCCGCGACGAGTACACCTCCCACTGGAAGGACGACGGCCAGGTCCAGTGGGTGGAGGGCATCGGCGCCGACCTCTACCGCGGACAGGGACGCCTCGCCGGGCCGCGCACGGTCGAGGTGGCCGCGCCCGACGGCACGCGCCGGGTGCTGACCGCCCGGCAGGCCGTCGCGGTCTGCACCGGCAGCGGCGCCGCCCTGCCCGGCCTGCCCGGACTCGCCGAGGTGCGCCCCTGGACCAGTCGCGAGGCCACCAGCGCCAAGAGCGCCCCCGGCCGGCTGATCGTGGTCGGCGGCGGAGTCGTCGCCGTGGAGATGGCCACCGCCTGGCAGGCCCTCGGCTCCCGGGTGACGCTCCTGGTCCGCGGCGACGGCGGCCTGCTCGCCCGTATGGAGCCGTTCGCCGGCGAACTCGTCGCCGAGGCGCTCACCGAGGCGGGCGCCGACATCCGCACCGGCACGTCCGTCGAGTCCGTCACCCGCAAGGGCGGCACCGTCGTCGCCGTCACCGACACCGGCGACCGCCTCGAAGCCGACGAGATCCTCTTCGCCACCGGCCGCGTCCCGCGCACCGACGACATCGGCCTGGAGACCGTCGGTCTGGAACCGGGCTCCTGGCTTCCGGTCGACGACAGCCTGCGGGTGGAGGGCCACGACTGGCTCTACGCCGTCGGCGACGTCAACCACCGTGCCCTCCTCACCCACCAGGGCAAGTACCAGGCACGCATCGCGGGCGCCGCCATCGCCGCCCGCGCCTGTGGCGTGCCGGACCTGGACTCCGGCCCGTGGGGCGCGCACGCCGCGACCGCCGACCACGACGCGGTCCCCCAGGTGGTGTTCACCGACCCCGAGGCGGCGTCCGTCGGTCTCACCCTGGCCGAGGCCGAGCAGGCCGGCCACCGCGTCCGCGCCGTCGACGTCGACCTCGCGACGGTGGCCGGCGCGAGTCTGTACGGCGACGGCTACAAGGGGCGCGCCCGCATGGTCGTCGATCTGGAGGACGAGATCGTCCGCGGCGTCACCTTCGTCGGCCCCGGCGTCGGCGAGATGCTCCACTCCGCGACCGTCGCCGTCGCCGGCCGGGTCCCGATCAGCCGCCTGTGGCACGCGGTCCCGTCGTACCCGACGATCAGCGAGGTGTGGCTGCGCCTGCTGGAGGCGTACCGGGACCACTGACCCCCTCACGCGACTGAGGGCAGCCGCCCCGGCACCCCAGCTGCGGGCAGTCGTGCCCTCCCCGGTGCCTGAACGGCTGGGAGTCACCTTCCGGGGGGTGGCACGGGCGGGCCCGGCGGAGCCCCGCAACACGTAGGCTGCGCACCTCCCGGCGCCCGGCCCCGGCGCCCGGCCCCGGCGGCCGGCCCCGGCGCCCGGCCCCGGCGCTCGGCCCCGGCCCCGGCGCCCGGCCCCGGCCCCGGCGCCCGGCCCCGGCGCCCGGCCCCGGCGCCCGGCCCCGGCGGCCGGTCAGACCGCCGGCCCGGGCAGCCCGAATCCCAGCCCCTCCGCCGCCCGCTCAGGCGTCGCCTGCCCCCACAACTCGACCATCGCCCGATTCGACGCGAGCGACCGCAGCTCGGCCCGGTCCAGATACAGCGTGCCGTCGAGATGGTCCGTCTCGTGCTGCACGATCCGGGCCGGCCAGCCCGAGAACACCTCGTCCACCGCCCGCCCGTGCTCGTCCCGCGCCAGCATTCGTACCTCGGCATGCCGTGCCACCACCGCCTGCCAGCCCGGCACGCTCAGACAGCCCTCGAAGAACGCGGCGCGCCCGGGGCCGACGGGCTCGTACGACGGATTGACCAGCACCCGGAACGGCTGCGGCACCCGCCCCCGTGCCACCCGTACCTCGTCCGGCACCGGCGCCGGGTCCTCGATGACCGCGATCCGCAGCCCGACACCCACTTGCGGCGCGGCCAGGCCGACACCCGGCGCCGCGTGCATGGTGAGGCGCAGCGCCTCGACGAACCGTGCCAGCAGCGACGGCTCCAACTGCCCGTCGAAGGGCTCGGCCGGGCGCCGCAGCACCGGATCACCGGCCGCGACGATCGGCAACGGTCCGCCGGCGGCGAGCAGTTCCTCGACCCGCTCGGCAAAGGACGCGCGATCACTCGGAGTTCCCATCGCGCCAGGATGCCACGGCGTACTGCACCCGCCGGCACCATCGATGTGACGCACACCACCGAAAGGCCGGGGAACCCGGCGCGCTCCCGCCCCGACCACTGGGAGCACCCCGCCCACGACGTCCCCGGAGCGCCCACCGATGACCACCACCTCCGCAGCCCCCACGGACGAGGCCCCAGGGCCCGCGACCCCGCCGTCCCCACCCCGCAGATGGTCCACGCTGCGCCCGCTCGTCCTGCGCCTGCACTTCTACGCCGGGCTGTTCGTGGCCCCGTTCCTGCTGATCGCGGCGGCCACCGGCCTCCTCTACGCCGCCTCCTTCCAGGCCGAGAAGATGGTCTACGCCCACGAGCTGACCGTTCCCGACGCGGGCGGGAGCAAGCTGCCGGTCTCCGAACAGGTCGCCGCCGCCCGGCAGGCCCACCCCGAGGGCACCGTGTCGGCCGTACGCCCCTCGCCCGAGGCGGACGCCACCACCAGGGTGCTGCTGTCCGGCGTCGAGGGCGTCGACCCCGACCACACGCTCGCGGTCTTCGTCGACCCGTACACCGCGAAGGTGCGCGGCGCCCTCGAACAGTACGGCTCGTCCGGCGCGCTGCCGCTGCGCACCTGGATCGACGAGTTCCACCGCGACCTGCACCTCGGCGAACCGGGCCGCCTGTACAGCGAGTTCGCCGCCAGCTGGCTGTGGGTGATCGCGGGCGGCGGCCTGGTGCTGTGGTTCTCCCGCCGCCGGGCCCGGCGCAAGCTGCGCGGCAACAGCGGCCGGCGCCGCACCCTGGGCGTCCACGGCACGGTCGGCGCCTGGGCCGCGGCCGGGTTCGTCTTCCTCTCGGCCACCGGTCTGACCTGGTCGACGTATGCCGGAGCGAACATCGAGGACCTGCGCGTCTCGCTGGGCCAGACCACCCCCTCCGTGTCGGCGTCGGCGGGCGCGTCGGGCGGCGAGCACGCGGGCCACGGCGCGGCGGCGGGCACCGGCGGGGAGGCCGGGCACGGGGTCGGCCTCGACAAGGTCCTGGCCGCGGCGCGTGCCGAGGGCCTGGGCGACCCCGTGGAGATCGTCCCGCCCGCTGACGCGTCCTCCGCCTACGTCGTCAAGCAGGTGCAGCGGAGCTGGCCCGAAAAGCAGGACTCGGTCGCCGTGGACCCGGCGACGGGCGAGGTGACCGACGTACTCCGCTTCGCCGACTACCCGGTGCTCGCCAAGCTCAGCCGCTGGGGCATCGACCTGCACACCGGCAGCCTGTTCGGCCTGCCCAACCAGATCGCCCTGATGCTGCTGGCGGCCTCACTGATCCTGCTCATCGTCTGGGGCTACCGCATGTGGTGGCAGCGCGGCCGGGGCTCCGCGTTCGGCCGCCCGATCCCGCGCGGCGCGTGGCAGCAGGTGCCGCCGCTGCTCCTCGTCCCGCTGGCGGCCGCCGTCGCCGTCCTCGGCTACTTCGTGCCGCTGCTCGGCATACCCCTGGCCGCGTTCGCCGTGCTCGACGTCGTGCTCGGCGAGATCGCTCACCGGCGGGGCCGCCGGACGTACGCGGGCGGTGCGACGGCGAAACGGTGAGCCCCGGGGCCGAGCGCCGGGTCATGACGGCGGGGACGCCCAGTCGTGACGGGGACCGGTGAGCAGGGTGCCGGCGGAGCGGTGAGAACGGCACCGCCGCACCCACCGCTCCGTCGTGGCACCGCCGTTCAGCGGCCGTCGAAGTCCCCCGCCAGAGCAGCGGCGATCCGCAGTTGCACGTCGGCCTCCTCCTGCCGCCCCTGCCGTTCGAGCGTGCGTCCCAGCAACAGCCGGGCGTACTGCTCGACGGGATCGCGCTCGACGACGACCCGCAGCTCCGCTTCCGCACGCCGCAGCTGGGCCGAGTGGTAGTAGGCGCGCGCCAGCAGCAGCCGCGGTCCGGTCTGCTCGGGCACCTCACCGACCAGCCCGCTCAGGACGCGGGCCGCGGCCGCGTAGTCCTTCGCGTCGAAGAACATCCGCGCACGCTCCCAGCGCTCCGCCGGTGTTCCGTGGTCGTAGTACGTCGTGTCCACTCGTGACCTCCTTCGACGCACTCAACCACGCGATATGGTTGAAAATTCCACAACCGGTGGGGGTGTTAGCGGCGGCGTCCGCGTCCGGCCACGGTGACGGCAGCGTGACGGTCTGACGCGGCAGGTCGTCCGGGACTAGGTTGGGCGGCATGAGCAATCTTGATCGTGAGGCGGTTCCCAGCCTGTGCGGCGGACGCGGCTTCGTGGTGGCGGAGCCCGTGCGGGAACTCCTCAGCCCTCGCCACGTCAGGCTCGGCGAGTCCACCGAGGTCCGCCGACTGCTGCCCAACCTGGGACGGCGCATGGTCGGCGCCTGGTGTTTCGTCGATCACTACGGTCCCGACGACATCGCCGAAGAGCCCGGCATGCAGGTGCCGCCGCACCCGCACATGGGCCTGCAGACGGTCAGCTGGCTGCACGAGGGCGAGGTACTGCACCGCGACTCCACCGGCAGCCTGCAGACCATCCGTCCGCGCCAGCTGGGCCTGATGACCTCCGGCCGGGCGATCAGCCACTCCGAGGAGAGCCCGCGCTCGCACGCCCGCTACCTGCACGGCGCGCAGCTGTGGGTCGCCCTCCCGGACACCCACCGCCACACCGACCCGCACTTCGAGTTCCACGCCGAGCTGCCGCTCGTCACGGCCCCGGGCCTGACGGCCACCCTGCTCCTCGGCACCCTCGACGGCACCACCTCGCCGGGCACGACGTACACCCCCCTCGTCGGCGCCGACCTGGCCCTCACGGGCGGCACGGACGTACGTCTCCCGCTGGAACGGGACTTCGAGTACGCCGTGCTGTCCATGGCCGGCGAGGCCCACGTCGACGGCGTGCCGCTGGTACCGGGCTCGATGCTCTACCTCGGCTGCGGCCGCGACGAACTCCCCCTGCGCGCCGACTCCGACGCGGGGCTGATGCTCCTGGGGGGCGAGCCGTTCGAGGAGGAACTGCTCATGTTCTGGAACTGGATCGGGCGCTCCCAGGAGGAGATCGTACAGGCGCGCCGGGACTGGATGGAAGGGTCGCGATTCGGGGAGGTCAAGGGGTACGACGGCGCCCCGCTGCCCGCGCCCGCGCTACCGGCAGTCCCGCTGAAGCCTCGTGGAAGGGCCCGTTGACCTGCGAGAACGGCTGACAGGCTGGTGACGGCCAGTCAGGCAGCCGTCCTATGTCGTCCCTGAAGGGGTCCTCGCGGGTGCAGTGTGGCTGGGTGTGCGGCAAGCTCGAAGTGCTGTGCCGTGCCCGGCGAGGATGTGTCCGTCTGTGGGTGGCTGTGGCAGGTGAGGTTGATCCCCGGGAGTGGACACCGGGTTTCATGCGGCGAGTGACAGAGTATGTGATGCGATCAGATGCTGTTCGAACTCGACCGGTGTGAGGTAGCCGAGTGCGGAGTGCCGACGGCGTCGGTTGTAGTACGACATCCAGCGGTACAGTTCCAGGCGGGCCTGCGCCTTCGACGTCCAGCGCCGTCCGTGCAGCAGCCCCCGCTTGAGGCCCTGGAAGAACGACTCGGCGAGGGCATTGTCATAGCTGGCCCCACCGCGGTACGGAGACTGGCGTCCCACCTGGACGTCCCTCCCTGGACCATCAAGATCCATTGTCAGGGTGTCCACTCCAAGGGATCAGCCTCACAAGGCCGTCTACCCCGAAGAGGCGATCCAGGCGCACATGGCCTTCCTCGCCCGCTGCAGGTCCCTCCGCCCGCGCGAGGAATACCGTGTCCCCACCGACGATGAATGGCAGGAGTTCCTCGGCCACTTCGAGCGGCGAAAAGTCTCCATCGGAGCATGCGGCCGCGCGTTCGGGACCCCCTGCATCCACGAACACGCCTGTGTTCGCTGCCCGATGTTCTGGCCCGATCCCGCACAACGTGACCGGCTCGTCGAGATCCGCGACAACCTCCTCGCCCGCATCGCCGAGGCCGAACGCGAAGGATGGCTCGGCGAGACGGAAGGGCTGCAGGTGAGCCTTGCCGGAGCAGAGGAGAAGCTCACCCAACTCGACCGGCGGCCATCCCGCGTTGTCGTCGACCTCGGCGTTCCCGCGGTCACCGCTCGAAGCGTTCCCCGCCAGCACCGGCCGGAGGGAAGTACGTAAACCCTGGGCTCACTGATTACGTCCGAACGGTGGGTTTGCCGACAAGATCCCCGCTGCGGTGAGAGGGATGACAGCGACATATGCAATCCTCGTGCCGAGGTCTTTCCCGAAATCCCCAATGGAAATAACGAGCGGCGTCAGATGTGGTCAATCGGAACGGAGGGCCGTCCTCGTACGCGACGTACGCGGACGGGCCACCAACGCAGCGAGTGGCCGCAGCTGACGGCGGAGCCGCTGGGGATTGCGGGAAGCGCTTACCGATTCATCGGGGGGAGCCGCGATGCTTGCTTGCCTTGGTTCTCCAGCTTGAACTCGGTTTCTGAGCTGGCACTCTTTTGCCAGTGGCAGTGGCGGGCCTCCGACAGTCATTCGATCACCATCCGTTCTGACGGCTGGTGGGATCCGTCACCGGGCTGTTCTGCCCGTAATCGGGGTGAGGTCACCCCCAGACGCGACAAGGGGAATCAATGACGTCTTACGACGATGCAGACCCGGTGATCTTCCCAGCCGGCGCCGCGACGCAGACCAGCGCCGCAGAGGCCGCGACAGGCGAGTGGGATGCCGTGATCGTCGGCGGCGGCATGGCAGGTTCCATCGTCGCCGAGCAGCTGAGCCAGGCAGGCCAGAGGGTGCTGATTGTCGAAGCCGGCCCCGGCAAGGACCTGGACCTCGCCGAGTACGAGTCGTACCTGTCGCGGTTCTACGGCGCAGTCGTCAAGGACAACCAGTCACCGTATCCGTTCAACCCGAATGCCCGGATGCCCAGAAGCACCGACACCATGCCGGTGCATCCGGACACGCCCCGGGACGACTTCTACCTCGCACAAGAGGACAAGTACTGCACGGACACCACCTTCACCCGAGTCCTCGGGGGTACCTCCATGCACTGGGAGGGGAAGGCGCTGCGCATGCTTCCCGAGGACTTCAACCTGCAAACCAAGTACGGGCAGGGCCTGAACTGGCCGCTCAGCTATGACGACCTGGAACCCTACTACCGGCAGGCCGAGGCCGAACTGGGCGTAGCCGCCGAAGTCGAGGACCAGGCATACCTGGGAATGTATTTCCCCAAGGGATACGTGTTCCCGATGCACCGCATGCCGCCGTCCTATCTCGACCAGACCGTCGCCCAAGGCGTGGACGGCATGCGGGTCAACCTGGCGGACGACGATTACACCCTCCGGGTACGCAGCTTTCCGCAGGCCCGTAACGGCGTGCCGAACGCCGCGTACGACGGCGGCAAGGGCTTCGTCCCGGTCGGCGCGGTGAGCACGAACCAGGTGGAAGAGGGCGAACGCTGTCAGGGCAACACCAACTGCGTCCCGATCTGCCCCGTGCAGGCCAAATACCACGCGGGAAAGACGCTGGCCAAGGCGCTCCGCAAGGGCAACGTCAAGATCGTGACGCAGGCTGTCGCGTCCAAGATCGAGATCAACGAGCAGGACCAACGGGTGACCGGGATCACCATCAAGAACTACCAGTCGCTCGACTCCAACAGTTACGAGACGTACACGGTGAAGGGCACCGTCTACGTTCTCTGCGCTCACGCCATCGAGAACGCCCGGCTCATGCTGGCCTCCGACATGCAGCGTATGAGCCGCAGCAAGCTGATCGGCCGCAACCTGATGGACCACGCGTACCTGCTGGCCTGGGGCCTGCTGCCCAAGCCGGCCGGCACGATGCGAGGCACATCCTGCACGAGCGGAATCACCGACCTGCGCGGCGGGCGATTCCGCGGAACCCAGGCCGGATTCGGCGTGGACATCCACAACGACGGCTGGGGGTGGGCCACCGGCTCGCCCTACACGGACCTGGTCGAACTCGTCGACAAACGCGGCATGTACGGGCCGGAATTGCGCAGCACCCTCGGGAACCAGATCTCCCGACAGCTTCTGCTGGCCTTCATGATCGACCTGCTGCCCGACAAGAACAACACGGTCACTGTGGACGACCGATACAAGGACGCCCTCGGCAACTTGAAACCGGTCGTGTCGCTCAAGATCCCGCCCTACACCATGCGGGGGGCCGCATTCGCCCGCAAGCTCGCCACCGACATCTTCGAGAAGCTCGGCGCTGAGGATCGAACGACCTACGACAAGGACCGCTACAGCGCCGTCGAGCACGACGGCCAGTGGTACAACATCGTGGGCGGCAACCACCTTGCGGGCACCCACATCATGGGGACCGACCCGGCGAACTCCGTGGTCGACCACACCCAGCAGTCGTGGGACCACGACAATCTCTACCTTGTCGGGCCCGGCAGCCTGCCCTCGATCGGGACTTCCAACATCAGCCTGACCATGGCGGCGCTCGCCATCCGCAGTTCGACCCACATTGTCAAGCGCCTGCGTGCCGCGAAGGCGCCGGCCACCGTCCGCAGCTAGACGGCCAACAGCTCGGCGGGTCGAACGCCACGCCGGCCATCGCCATCGTCACCGCCCACGATTGGGGGAACATGTCCGTTTCAGAATCGGAGCCGTCCCAGGGCTCCAAGATCCAGACCGTCGAGGAGCTACACGAGTACCTCTACAAGGGGCTCCAGCTGGAGCATGCAACGCTCCCGCCCTACCTGACGGCCCTCTACTCGCTCCAGCCGGGGAAGAACTCGGATGCCTGGCACGTCATCAGGGTCGTGGCCGTCGAGGAGATGCTGCACCTCACCCTGGTCGCGAACGTCATGAACGCCGTGGGCGGGACGCCGGACCTCACCAAGCCCGGCTTCGTGCCGAACTATCCAACGCGCCTGCCGTGTGGTCCCGATGACTTCGAAGTGCACCTCCGACCGTTCTCGCACGAGGCTCTCAGCACGTTCCTGAAGATCGAGAAGCCCGCGCAGGCAGCTACCGAGGAAGACAGGTTCGTACCGATGGACTGGGCGGCCCTTGGCCTGACGTCCAACGGCACGGCGCCGCCCCCGGAGAAACTGGCGGAACTCGAGGAGTCCGGTACCGTCCTCGGCCTCGTTCCCGGAGACCCCACCCTGCGTTTCCTGAGCATCGGTGAGTTCTACGAGGAGATCATCCGGGGAATCAACCACCTGGAGGACCAGGCCCGTAGGGCAGGGACGACAATTTTCACCGGCGATCCCGCTCGCCAGGTGACCCCCGAGTACTTCTACTCGGGTGGCGGCGACGTGATCAAGGTGACGGGGCGCGACACCGCAGTCGCGGCGCTCACCCTCGTCGCGGAGCAGGGCGAAGGACTGTACGGCGGCATTTTCGACAGCCAGGACGAAATCGCCCACTACTACAGGTTCCAGCAACTGGAGAAGGGGCGGTACTACCAGAAGGGCGACGATCCAGGTGAGCCTTCCGGCCCGGATCTGAACGTCGACTGGAGTGCCGTCTATCCGGTGAAGCCGGACATCAAGCTGGCGGACCTCGCGGGAGACCCGGAAATCCTGGCGGCGGCCAAGGAATTCAACCAGTCCTACGCCACCTTCCTGACCAATGTCAATCTCGCCTACAACGGTCAGCCCGACCTGCTTCTCAAGGCGGTTTGGGAGATGTTCCGCATTCGCGACACCATGAACCGGCTCATCCGCAACCCGCTCACAGGGCATCCAGGGGCGAACGCCGGCCCGACATTCGAGCTCTAGACCGTCGAAGGAGGCGGCATCATGACGCAAGGAACGACCACAGAAGAGAAGCTACGCGAATTCGTGAAGTTCTCTGCCACTGTGACCGGGTTCAGCGAGTTCGACCTATGGGGAACCGGTCAGGCGGAGGTTTACTACGAAACGGTCGTGAATCAGGAAGGGCCGGATGCGATCCAGAAGGTGATCTCTGCCGATCCCTCTGCCGTCCCCGCCGATCCAGTCGTGAAAAGCATCATCAAGCTCTGGTACGTCGGCGTCTGGTACGGCCCGGAACTGGCGGGACGCATGGACGTGGCGGCCTGGACGGCGCCCGGACGGAGCGGAGCGAAGCCCGCCGTCCCGGATGACAGCCAGCCTGAGGGTAGCCAGGCCGGAGAAGGTCGCGCGCACGGCGGAAGCGGACGGACACCCCCGTTCGTCGTCTCCTCCGACGCTTACACCGAGGGTCTGCTGTGGCGGGCGATCGGTGCCCACCCATCCGGCGCGAAGGCGCCGGGCTACGGGTCGTGGGCCAATCCGCCCGTATTCGAGAATTACCAAAAGTAGGAAGTGTAGTGACCAGCACTGTCCCGAACCTGGGCCGCGACAAGGTATCACTCGGCGTGACGCCGACGCTGTGGTGGAACGACGACTTTCCACTGATCGACATCGGAATCCCGTTCGAGTAATGCGTGAGCGAGATGGCGCTTGCCGGTGTCGAAGTGTCCAGCTCTGCCCTGCGCCGCCACCAGGTGCCTGAGCCAGGGCCGACAGACCTTGCTCACACTCGCCCACCTCCGCAACGGCAACCGGCACGCCCAGCTCGCAGCCGGGCTTGGCGTCAATCAGTCTCACGCCAAGATCCAGACCCTGCCCCGATGCCAGGTTCCGCTTCGAGCCAGGAGATGAACTGCCTTCGGAGCTGAGGTGCAACACCGGCCCCCGAAGCCTTCCTCGGCCTCGCCACCTGCCTCATCACCCATCGCCACGTCCAACGCCTTTGTGAGGAGTCCTAAAGAGACGGAGGAGCGTAACCATTGGCGGATGTGAGGGTGCTGGCGGGCGGCGAGGCTGCTGGCATGTCCCTACACCACACGCCCGCCCCCGAGGGCGGCGCGCAAGAAGAAACTGTCCGGCTCCCCCGCAGAATCTGGTTCCCCGGGCGCTTCATCGGTGGGACGGCTTGCATCCTTGCTCCCGTCGTCTGGTGCGTCGGGCTGCTCCTGCGCTACCTAGCCGTGCGCACGGCGGGTTTCACGCCGGAGCAGTTGGCGTGGTACGACAGCCAGCCGTTCCCGGCCTACGGCCAGCTCGCTGCCTTCCAGGCCAGCCCCGGCCTGACCGTCGCGGGCTACGGATGCTTCGCCGCAGGCGCCGTCCTGCTGTGTATCGCCTTCGTCGTCCTCGCCGGGATCGTCGCCGTGCGCGCCCCGAGACTCGCCTGCACCGGCGGCACGCTCGTCGTGATCGGCCTGTTCTGCCGCCTGTACTGGGCCGGGGTGGACCACACCGCCTTCCAGTTGATCGAACCGCTGGGGCTGGAGCGGGCCACCCAGTTGGTGATGGCCGACTACACGGACATGTCCTACGGGCCCCTGCGGGTGCCCATCACGGCCGCTTTCGCCCTGTACGCCGGCACGGCGGTGCTCGCCATCGGGGCTTTCCGGTCGGGAACCTTCGGTACGGGGCGGCTGGTGCTGTTCCTCCTCGCGGGATCGCTGTGGACCGGCGCGCTCAAGGAGAGCGGGCTTCTCGACGTCGTCCTGTCCGTTGGTCTGTGCGCGGTGTTCGTCCCCCTCGGCATCCGAGTGCTCCGGGACACCGTGCCTGAGCTGCGCAGCCAGGGGGTGCTCGCGGCCGGACGCAGGCCGTTGAGGATCCTGAGCTGGTGACACAACCATCATGCATGGCAGGGGCGTTGGCGAGACCGAGTAATCCGGTCCGTCGTCGGCTGCGAGCCTGGCTGCTTCCCGTCGTCGCGTTCGGCAGCGCGTTCTTTCCGGCCGCGCTGCCCGGTCCGTACGGGCCCGCATGGCCGGTGCTCGCCTCGGTGCCCGGCCCGGTCGTGGCCGCGGTGGCTGGGCTGCTGGCGGCGGTGGCGGTCCGGACCGCGTCGGAGCGGCCGTGGCTGCTGTTTCTGCTCGCAGGCGTCGACTCTGTGGTCAGGCCGCCGGGACTACTGGTATCGGTGGCCTCCTATGTGGCCGCGACCTCGTACCGGCGGCCTCGTCACCTGGTGCTCTTCACGGTGGCCGCGAGCCTGCTGGTGGCGGTGCCCCGGCCGGGAGTCGAGGCGGTGTCGGCGCTTGGCGGTGTGGCGCTGTTCGTCTGGCTGCCCGTCGTGGGCGGGTTGTGGCGGGGCGCCCGGGCGCAGGTGGTGGCCGGGCTGCGCGAGCGGGCTGAACGGCTGGAGCGGGAGCAGGCCGTACGGACCGAGCAGGCCCGCGCGCAGGAACGTGCCCGCATCGCCCGCGACATGCACGACGTCGTGGCCCACCGTGTCTCCCTGATGGTGCTGCGCGCCGGAGCCCTGGAGATCAGCACCACCGACGAGAGGGCCGCGCAGGAGGCGGAGCTCATTCGCACCACGGGAAGGGAGGCGCTCGCTCAACTCCGCTCCGTCCTGGGTGTCTTGACGGAAGTGGAGACAGCCGAGCCGTTCCTGCCGCAGCCGACGCTCGCCGACCTCGAACGGCTGCTGGAGCAGTCCAGGTCGGCGGGTATCCCCGTCGAGCGGCAGGACGAGGGCACTGTGCGCGACGTCCCCGCAATGGTCGAGCACACCGCCTACCGGGTCGTTCAGGAAGCGCTCACCAATGCCCACAAGCACGCCGTCCGGCCCACGGTCCGGGTGGCGGTACGGCACCTGCCGTCGGCGTTGGAGGTCACCGTCACGAATACCACAGTGCACGTTCCCGCTCCTCCGCTGCCCGGCAGCGGCCTGGGGCTCGTGGGGCTGCGGGAGCGCGTCGAACTCCTCGGCGGGCAGTTCGCGGCTGCCCCCGAACCCGCTGGAGGGTTCGCTGTCACTGCGAGACTGCCGACATGACCCGGACCTCCCGCCCCATCCGCACTCTGGTAGTCGACGACGAAGCCCTTGTCCGGACCGGCCTGCGCATGATCCTCGAAGCCGCCGGGAACATCGAGGTGGTCGCCGAGGCCGACTCCGGAACCGCTGCAGTCGACGCGGTAGCGCGCCACCGGCCGCACGTCGTCCTGATGGATGTACGTATGCCCGGCATCGACGGCGTGGGCGCGCTAACGGAGATCAACCGGCTGCCCGACCCGCCGGCCGTGATCATGCTGACGACCTTCGACCGTGACGAGTACGTCCACGGCGCCCTCCGCGCCAGGGCCGCCGGGTTCCTGTTGAAGGACACCGCACCGCGCGACCTCATCGCCGCCGTCCGCGCGGTCGCCGAGGGCAGCGCGATGCTCGCGCCGACGGTCACGAGACGTCTGATCGATGCCTACGCCGGACAGCACTCCGCCGACTTCGTCGCAGCCAGGCAGCGTCTGTCGGTCCTGACTGACCGCGAGCGAAGGGTCGTCGGCGCGGTTGCCCGCGGGCTGGCCAACGCGGAGGTCGCCCGTGAGCTAGGGATGGCAGAGACCACCGTCAAAGTCCACGTGAGCCGGTCGCTCACCAAACTCGGCCTGTCCAACCGGGTGCAGATCGCCCTCCTCGTCCGCGACGCGGGCAGCCCGGGGGGCTGAGTCGCGGGGTTCGCCCGCGTCGTCGCCTTGGCCTGGTCGCTGTTTCGGCCGTGGATCCGCCGGCCTCCGCCGTCGGGGATCCGGCCCACCTTCTTCACGGGTGGACCACGTGCGACGGGCCAGCGGGCAATGATCTTGCCGGGTCTGCGGTTGATGCCGCCGCTGAGGTCGATGAACCGTCGTCGGCCCACGCGAGTTTCCCATCTCGGCTGCTACGTGAGCGATCGGTCGGGTCCGACACCGAGCGATCAGGCGGCGCCGCCTCTCGGGGCTCAGCGGGGCGTTGCGATGCACCATGAGCACATCCATTCTCGTCGGTGACAGCGTTACGCCGTGGTCGGACGGTCGCGCTGCATCTCGCACAGCTCCCAGATGGTGTTGCGGGTGGTGTCGTCCAGGACGGCATCGGGCCACGGGGTCCGCTTGGCCTTGCTGTTGAAGTAGGCGCCGTTCGTTGTGCGCTCCTCAGGGCTGGAGGCGAGGTACACGCTGGAGCGCGTGGCCCTCAGCAGCGCCCGGCGGCCGTAGACGACGGGCATCGCCAGCCGCAGCAACGGGACGATCGGGCGAGCCAATGGCGGATAGGTGCCGACGGTGAGGTTCTTGTTCATCGAGGTGTAGGCGTGTCCGGGGTAGGCGACGTTCAGCGTTACCGGTGTGGCCGCCAGTTCCTGGGCGAAGCGGTAGCTCATCGCCATCTGCGCGAGCTTGGTCTGGTTGTAGAACGACAGCCCGATATAGGACTTCTCGCCCTGCAGGTTGTTGAGGTCGATCTGCCCCCGGGGGATGCCGCCGGTGATGTTGATGACCCGGGCCTGCCCGGACGCGGTCAGGGCCGGCATCAGCCAGTGGGTGAGGCAGAACGGCGCGACCACGTTGACCGCGAACGCGGTCTCGATGCCGTCCTCGGTCACCTCGCGGTGGGATCGGGTCGCTCCGGCGTTGTTGATCAGCACGTCCACCACGCCGCCGGCCCGGCCGCCGGCCTCCTGGGCGAGGCGACGGACGTCGCGCAGCCGGGACATGTCGGCCGTGATCGCCGTGACGTCGTCGTTCCCGCTGGTGTGACGAAGATCCGCCACGGCAGCGTCGGCGCGGCACTTGTCCCGTCCGACGAGGATCACGCTCGCGCCGAGCGCGGTCAACTGCCGTGCGGTCTCCTTGCCGATGCCACCCGTGCTGCCGGTCACCAGGACGGTCTTGCCCTCCACTGACACCACCCCATTCGCCATCTGACACTTGGTGACATGATAGTCATCGAATGATGCAAAGTAGACTGGGTGTATGAAAGAGGGACTGCGCGAACGCACCCGCCGAGCAGTGCGGGCGGAGCTCGCCAAGGTGGCCATCGACCTGTTCGCCCGCCAGGGCTTCGACGAGACGACCGTCGAGGACATCGCCCGAGCAGCCGGCATGACCAAGCGCAGCTTCTTCCGTTACTTCCCGACCAAGGAAGACGTTGTCTTCGACGGCATCGACTTCACTGGAGAGAGCGTCGTCGCCGACATCGCAATGCGACCAGCGGGCGAAGGGCCGTGGGAGTGCCTGCATCAGGTCCTGCGGGCTTGGCAGGAAGAGATTCACGCCAGTGAGCAGGCGCTCGCAACCATCCGCCTGATCGAGGCAACGCCCGCACTGGCCGGGCGACTCCACCAACGCAGAACCGAATGGCGCAGGCGAGTCAGCGACGCGCTCCAAGATCGGCCAGGGACCGACCTCGACCCGTACACCGCGGATCTGCTCACCAACGCCGCCACGGCTGTGCTCGACGCTGTATCCAGCCAGTGGGCTCGATCGGACGGGAACGCGGACCGCCCAGCCCTGCTGGACCAGGGGTTCAATCAGGTCCACGTTGATCCCAGCCAGCGGCAGGTGTGACCCGCCTCCCCGTCACCGACGTCCTGCCCTCCCGCAGCGCGGGGAAGGCAGGGCGCCGGGCGTGCCCATTGCTCATCGGTCAGCAGGTGTATGCGCCCGCTCGTGGTCACCGAGGCTGGTAGGCGGTGGCCAGCGCGGAGACAGTGACCTGATCAGGCAGGAGGCCGCCGTCGTTCATGTCTGCACGACTCACGTGTCGTGCGCTCGGTGTCATTGCCACCAGGTCCAGGACGTCCAGCCTGCTCAAGGACGCGGAGTACTCCACCTGTTCAGTGACGACGGCCTCGAAGAAGGGGTTGAGCGCCCGGTGCAGACGTTGTTCCTTGGCCGGGTCGATCGTGGCCATCGCAGGCACCTGGCCACGCAGCTCGGCCAGGTGCCGCCCGGTGGGCCGGACCACGATCAGCCGACCGGTCGGGCGCAGTACGCGGCGGGACTCGGCCGGGTCGCGTGGGGCGAACACGTCCAGCACGACATCGGTCGCCCCGTCGACCAGCGGGAAGTGACGGAAGGCATCCCAGGTGACCGCGGCGGCGCGGTCGTGGGCGCGGGCTGCCGAGCGCAGCGCGCGCACCGATGTGTCCAGCCCCAGGCCACGGGCGCCGGGCAGCTGGTCGAGGGGGAGGGCGGACCGACCACACGATCGCGCCGATAATCGCTATATGTCCCGAATTTATATCCTGTTGGGATAGTGTGCTCATGTGATTACCGACCCGGGGGTCGAACGTGGGCGCGGTCTGCACGGACGGCACGCGCCGTCCGGTGCCCTGCCGGTCGGGATATCCGCACGGCCACTCTGAGCGGCGTTCCGGGCATCGGTGAGGGAAGCGCGCCGATATCCGGAACAGTCGATTCCGCCGTCTGTCGGATCGTGCTCATCGCTCTGTTGGCACCTGTTCGGGAGGAGTGTCGCCGGCCGTCCGGTCCCCTCCGGGCGGTGCCGGCAGACCCACGCTTTCACCTGTCTTCCCCCACCAGTGAGGTGCACCCAGTCATGCGCACGGACCACACCAGTCAGATCTCTCCCACGCGTCGCGCCGTACTCGGCGCCGGGATCGCGGCCGCGGGTTCCGGGCTGCTCGCCGCCTGCTCCTCCGCCCGCTCGCGTGACCGCGGCAATCCCGGCGCGCCCGCGCCGGACACCCCCGCCGGATCCACGCCGAACGGCAGGGGGGTCGACGAGACACATCCGGCCCCCGCCGAACCGGACCGCAAGCACATCCTCAGGGCCGCCCTGACGCCGGTCGAACTGGGCGCCGGACGCACCTTCAGATCATGGACGTACGAGGGACTGCTGCCGGGCCGGGAGGTGCGGGTCACCGCGGGCGACACCCTGGCGCTGACCCTGGCCAACCAGCTGCCTGAGGCAACGACCGTGCACTGGCACGGCATCGCGCTGCGCAACGACATGGACGGCGTGCCCGGGGTGACCCAGTCGCCGGTCGAACCAGGCGAGACGTTCGACTACCGCTTCACCGCGCCGCACCCCGGCACCTACTGGTTCCACCCTCACATGGGCGTGCAGAACGACCGCGGTATGTACGCGCCGCTGATCGTCGACGACCCGAGAGAACCACTCAGGTACGACCACGAGTGGATCGTCATGCTGGACGACTGGATCGACGGCGTGGACGGCTCCACGCCCGACGACGTTCTCTCCCAACTCCGCAAGGGCAAGCCGCCGGTGGGCCACGGCAGCAGGCCGGAGGGACCCATGGGGGCCGGCGGCGGGGCGTTGGCGGACGCCGCGTCCGAGAGAAGGGGCGACGGGAAGGGACCCGGACGGGAACCGTCGCCGTACCGCCGGAAGGGGCCCAGGCGACTGATGTCGGGCGCCACCAGCATGCTGCTCGGCGGCCACGCGGGGGACGTCGCCTACCCCTATTACCTGATCAACGGGCGCACGGCGGACGACCCCACGCAATTCAGGGCCAAGCCCGGCGACCGGATCAGGCTGCGCATCATCAACGCCGGCGGGGAATCGGCCTTCCGGGTGGCTCTCGGCGGGCACCGGATGACCGTCACCCACAGCGACGGCTTCCCGGTGCAGCCCTACCGGACCGACGCCCTGGTCATCGGCATGGCCGAGCGGTACGACGTGCTGATCACCGCGCAGTCCGGGGTCTTCCCGCTCGTCGCGCTCGCCGAGGGCAAGCGGGGCCGGGCCATGGCCGTCCTGCGCACGGGCGCCGGAGCGATCCCCAAGCCGTCCGCGTATCCGGTGGAGCTGGACCGTGAGGTGCTGGCGTCCGCCCGCCGGCTGCGGCCGGACGAGTCGGTCGCGATGCCCCGACGCGGCTACGACCGCCTGCTCAGGCTGAAGCTGACCGGTGGCATGGAGGAGTACGACTGGGGGATCGATCACAAGCCCTATGACCCGGACACGCTGCAGGGGATCGGGCGGGGTGAGAGGGTGCGGCTGGTCATCACCAACGCCACCCACATGTGGCACCCCGTGCATCTGCACGGCCACACGTTCTCGCTCGCCGGCCTGGACTCGAACGGCGCCCGCAAGGACACGTCGATCGTGCTGCCCCACGACGAACTGGTGGCGGACTTCGACGCGGAGAACCCCGGATTGTGGATGCTGCACTGCCACAACATTTACCATTCGGAGTCCGGGATGATGACAACCCTCGCGTACCACGGGTAAGGCGTCCCTGAGCGAGCGGCACGATGATGCGAACCGCCCCGGGTTGGGTGAGATCTCTACCGAACCCGGGGCGGTTCGCCCCGGTCATTTCGTAAGATCGGCGGACCCTGGGGTTCTGGGTATGGCTGTGAGCTTGTCGCCGTTGGATGGCTCAAAGAACTTGGCCGCCCGGAGCCCCACGACGACTCGACCGCTGATTGGGATACGCGACTCGATCGCTCTGTAGGACAATGTCGGCGAGGTCGTCTGCGGGATCGATGTGTGACGACGAGCAGGCGGGGGCGACCGTGCCCCAGGTCTGAGCCGGCCTGGACACCGGCAAGGAACACCACCACTGCGTGGTGGTCAACGAGCGCGGCGAACACCTCCTTTCACGCCGAGTCTCCAACGACGAACCGGCCCTGCTGGAGCTGATCGCAGATGTACTCGCGCGCTCCGAGGACACCCTGTGGGCGGTGGGCATCAACCACGGGTGGTGCCGCCCTGCTCATCGGTCTCCTGCCCGGCCACGAGCAGCCGACGGTCTACATCACCGGCCTGGCCGTGCACCAGGCGTCGACGGCCTGCTCCCCCGGATGGGGGAGACGGATACGTCCGGCGTGGGACGTATCGGGGCGGGTAAGGCCGGAGGCTGGGATTCCTGCTGATGGAAGGGGAGTCCGGGTGGAACGCTGGGATCGGATCGGGCGGAACGCAGCGTACGGGGCGGCTCTGGCGCTGTCGCCGTACTTGCTCATCAAAGTCTCGTGGGTGGCCGGCTCCCTCGTGGGGGTGCTGCCGGTCGGCAATGGGTTCAGCTTGGCGGAATGGGTGGTACTCAACACCGTCACGGTCGGTATGGCGGTGATCGGGATCGCTCTGGCGCTCGCACTGGTGCGGCCATGGGGGATGCGGATACCGGGGCCACTCGTCGCGTTCTGTTCCTGGGTGGGGTCGGGGTTTCTCGTCTCGATACTGCCGTTCGTTCTCTTCAGTGCGCTCCTGGGCGTGGGCGGTGACTCGCAGGACAGCGCCGGTGACGACCCGGCCATGCCGGTCTGGGAGGGCGTACTCGTCCAGTTCAGCTTCGTGGGGACGGGGCTGGGGCTGGCTCTCGCCGTCCCGGCGTATCTGCGACGCCGCTGGCCGCATGCGTTCATCGGGCGCGTCGGTGACGGTCCGCGTACGGCGCCGCCGTGGGCGGCTGTCGCCGGTGCCGCGGTCGGCCTGGCCTGGCTCTACTGGGCGGCCGGAGGCACCCTGGGAATCCACCACCCGGGCGAGCGGAACACCGAGGGGTACGTGCTGGCCGCTGTATGGGGGTTCTGGGCGTTCGTCGGATCCGCCGCCGTCTGGACGGTCGCCCGGGCGCGTCCTGCCGGGGTGCCGCGCTGGCTCCCGATGGTGTTCGGGTGGGTCGGATCGGGCTCACTGTTCGCATGGAGCGCCTGGAAGGTGCCCCTCATGCTGTATGTAGCGGTGACGGAACCGGCCGATGTCACGCCGCCGGAGAACCCCACCGTCGCGGTGGTGCTGCATCTCTGCGGTGTCGTGGCAGGCGCGGCGATGGTGCGGGCACTCGTCCGCACGCGCATCCGCGTCGCCGAGTCCCACGCCCGGCCCGAGGTTGCCATTCGGCTGGAGAGGTGAGTGCCTCAGACGGGCGAAGGCCGCCTCCTGAAGGAGAGGGCCGAGTCGCTCGGTCGGCCGACGCGGGCTGGCCACAAGGTCCTTCCTGGTGCCGTGACTCGGCGATTCCACGACGGGTTCATGGGGCGATGCCGACACTGCTCGTCCGAAGACTGTCCGGGAGGGGTGTCGGCCGCAGTGGCGTGTCGTGCGGTATGCCGGTCACAGGAGCGTGGCCAGGGCTTCCAGCGCGGACCGGTAGTCGGGTCCGACCGGGGCGAGGACAGCGCTGGTGACGCCTGCCTCGAAGAGGTGCTGGATACGGGCGCGGACCTGCTCGGGCGTGCCTGCCAAGGCCAGCCGGCCGACCCACTCCCGGGGCATTGACTGTGCGAACTCCTGCGGGCTTGCGCAGGTGCGGCGCAGCTCGGCGAGTTCGGGCTGGAAGCCGAGGGGGGTGAGGTGGGGTTTCCAGTCGGGGTCGCCCAGGGCTTGGAGGGCGGGACGGGCGGCGGTGATGGCCGCGTCGGGGTCGTCGTCGACGACAGCGACGTTGTAGGCGGTGAGCCGGTGGGGTCGTTGCGGGCTGATGGACCTGAGGGCCTGGCGCGCGTACTCGGGTGCGACAGGTTCCGCGAGGAGGGTCCCGTCGGCCACTTCGCCGGAGACGGCAAGGGACTTGGGGCCGCGGACGCCGGCGAAGATGTCGGGGGCGTGGTGGGGGAGTGCGGACTGGTCCAGGCGCAGTCCGTCGAGCCGGACGTAGTGGCCGTCGAGGTCTGCCGGTCGGCCGGCCAGCAGGGTCCTGAGCGTGTGGATGTACTCGCGCAGCAGAGTCAGAGGACTCCGGGGCCAGATGCCGACGCTGCGCATCCAGTCGGGCATGCCGTGGCCGATGGCGACGTCGATGCGACCGGGGTGGAGCTGGGCGAGTGTGGCGGTTTCCATCGCGGTGAAGGCGACATTGCGGGCGGCGGCGGGCAGTAGTCCGACGCCGACTCGGATGCGGTGGGTGTGGGCCAGCACGGTGGCGGCCTGCGCGAGTCCCCCGCGGTAGCCGAGGTCTTCGACGACCCACAGCTCGTCGAAGCCGTGGGCGTCTGCTTCGCGCGCGAAGGCGATGACGTCGGTGGGACGGAGGTCGCGGGGGAGGAGGACGCCGATCTTGCCGTGTGCGTGCTTCATGGATGATCTCCGGATCTCACTGAGTACCGAGTGGGCCGTGTCGGACATGAGCCCGGGGGCGGGGCGCCGGAGACGGTTCAGACGCCCACGGAGTCAGGGACACGGGTGCGGGGACCGGCGGCAGGGGCCATGAAGACGGCTGTGGCGACGAACGCCAGCACCACCACCATCGCCGGACGCAGTCCGTAGTGATCGCCCAGGAAGCCGAGAGCGGGCGGCCCCACCAGGAAGGCGACGTAACCGATCGTTGCCACGAGACTGACGCGGGCGGTCTCGTCGGGCCCCGAATCCCCCGCGGCGGACAAGGCCACCGGGAAGCCCAGGGACGCGCCGAGTCCCCAGAACAGGACGGCGGCAGCGGCCACGGCGGCGCTGTCGGAGAAGATGACCAGGGTCAGGCCGACGGCTCCGGAGATCGCGCTGGCCCGCACAACGGCCGCACGGCCGTAACGGTTGAGGAAGAACGTGCCGCTGAAGCGCCCCAGGGTCATCGCCGCGGCGAACCCCACGTAGACGAGTGAGCCGGCCGCGGCGCCGAGCCCGTGGCCGTCGACCATGAGCAGCGGCAGCCAGTCGTTGGCGGCCCCCTCGGCGAGAGCCATGGCCAGGACGATGGCCCCGATCAGCAGAAGTCTGCGGTCCCTCCACACCTGCGGCCTCGAAGGCTGTGCCCCCTCGGAGGCGGGCGGTGCGGCGCGGATTCCGATCCTGGCGGGGACGGCGCCGATGGCGTACGCGAAGATCGCGGCCGTCACCACGGCCACTGCCGCCAGGTGCCAGTGGGCGGGGAACGACGCGGCGGTGGCCGCCATGCCGGCCAGGCCGCCGATGACGGTGCCCAGACTGAAGCATCCGTGCAGCGTGGGCAGAACCGGCGTGCCGGTGAGTCGTTCCACGTCGGCGCCGTCCACGTTGATGGCTACCTCACCCGATCCGATCCCCGTGCCGAACACACACAGTCCCGCGGTGACCAGAGGCGCGGAGGCGAGGGCGCTGCCGACCCCGATGACGGCCACGCTCGCGACGACCAGCAGGGTGGCGCCTGCCGTTACGGGCCTGGTGCCGAACCTCGACACGAAGCGGCCGGAGCACAGGATGCCGGCCATGGAGCCGACCGACAGGCCGAAGAGCACCAGCCCCATCTGCGCGGTGGACACTCCGAGGTGATCGCGGATGTCCGGTGTGCGCGTCACCCAGGAGGACATCGCGATGCCGTTGAGGAAGAAGAACAGGAACAGCGCACGACGGCGTCGGCGCACGGCGCGGTCTATCAAGGAGGGGCTCCGCTGGCATTCGACAGAATGGACAGGCAGGCAACGAGTCCGCGCACCCACCGAGTATGCACAAATGTACACACCGGGTGGATGTTCGAGAAGACAAGGCAGACAACGGCGATGACAGGCAGCACCCGCGGCCCCAACGACCCCCGGCGCCGCGAACGCATCCTCGACGCCGCGCTCGACGTCATCGCCGAGCACGGCGCCATCAAAGTGACCTTCCGCAGGATCGCCGACGCGGCCGGGGTACCGCTCGGCTCCCTCACCTACTACTTCGACGACATGCAGCACCTGCTCACCGACGCCTTCACCCGGCACGCGGAGTCCGTCTCCACGCGCTACGGCGCCCTCCTGGAGGCCGCGCAGTCACCCAAGGAGGCGCAGGAGGCGGTCGTCGAGATCATCTGCGGCAAGGTCTGGGGAACCGACCACAATCTCCTGCTCAGCTACGAGCTCTACGCGTTCGCCACTCGCCACCCCGAGGTGCGGACCGTCATGCGGTCCTGGATGCAGGCCAGCCGGGACTCGCTGGCCAGACACTTCGACCCGCTCACCGCCCGGGCCCTCGACGCCCTGATCGAAGGACTCTCCATCCACAACTCCGTCGACCTCCGGCCCACCGACCGCGCGGAAGTGGCCGCCGTCGTCGACGCCGTCGTCGACCGGCACCGCTGAACCGGGCAGGAACCTCGAGAGGCAAGCGGCCGATGGCGACAGGTGGTCGTCAGTGCCACTGTCGGCGAACTGGACGACCGGCGCGCTGCCGGCGGTCGACGTGCCGGCGACCGCGAGGACCTTGCCGCTGCGCCGGGCTTCGGCGGTGATGCCGGGGTGACGGAGTGAGGCCGCAGTTCCACACGGAGGTCGCGTGCACCTCGTACTCGGGGCAGGTGTCGTCACCCCCGAGATGCGCAGTGGCCGGGACCGGCGATCCCGGCCACATGGTTCACTGCCCCCCGACGGCGGGCCCGTGACCGCCGTCGGGGGCCGTCCGGTGACGGTCATGATGGACGACGTGTCACTGGTGGACCCGCACGTAGTCCACCACCATCTTCGCCGGGAACGGGGTCGAGGCGTCGGGAGGCCCGGGCCAGTCGCCGCCGACCGCGAGGTTGAGGATCAGGTAGAAGGGGTGGTCGAAGACCCATGGACCGCGGGTCTGTTCGATCTGGGCCTTGTCGAGCGTGAGGACGGTGCGGCCGTCGATGCTGTACACGATGCCCTTGCTGTCCCAGTGTGCGGCCCAGACGTGGAAGTCGTCCGAGTAGTCGGCGTCTCCCGGAAGTCTGTAGGGACCACCGATCCCGCCGCCGCCGTTGTACGCCGGCGCGTGGACGGTGGAGTACGAGGTCTTCACGTCCTTTCCGAGGACTTCCATGATGTCGACCTCGCCGTTGTACGGCCACGGACGGCCGTCGAGGAAGTCGGCGCCCATCATCCAGAAGGCGGGCCACAGGCCGTTGCCCTTGGGCACCTTGATCCGTGCCTCGACCCGGCCGTACGTGAACTCGAACTTGTTCCCGGTGTTGATCCGGGCCGATGTGTACTGGCAGGTGCCGCTCCCGGTGAGCGGGTCGGCCGGGCACGAGGTGCCGGGGGTGGCCTGCTTGCGTGCCTCGATGACGAGGTGCCCCGCGCCGTCCATGCTCACGTTGTCGTTGTTCGTGTAGTACTGCAGCTCGTTGTTGTTGCCGGTGCCGGGGTCCGCGCTCCATTTGGCCGGGTCGGGCTTGGTGCCCGCCGGGGAGTCGAACTCGTCCTGCCAGACGATCCGGGGCGGGTCCGCGGGGTCGGAGGGCAGCGGAGGCGGGGTGATCGGGTCTCCGCCGGTGCCGTACACCTGGAACTCCCACAGCGAGTAGCCGTACTGGGTGGCCCGCTCGGTGCCGTACAGGCGGACGTACCGGCCGGTGCCGGACACGGTCAGGGTCTGCTTGAATCCGGTGGCGGCCGTGGTCGAGTGGATCGGGGTCCAGTTCGTGTTGTCGGGTGAGACCTGGATCTGGAACGCCTTGGCGTGGGCCGGGTCCCACTGGAGCACCACCCTGCTGATCTGCGCTGTCGCGCCCAGATCGACGGAGATCCAGCCAGGGTCGGTCCAGCCGTTGGCCGGGCTGGTCGCCCAGCGGGTGGCGGGGTCGCGGTCGAAGGCGCGGGCCGGGGTGCACTCCCAGCAGTGACCGTCGTTCTGCGAGCTGGACGCCGCGCCGGCCCTGCCGTAGGACAGGAGCTTCTCACCGGGAGCGGGATCCGGGTCCCCGCCGGTGTCCTTGGTGCCGTACACCTGGAACTCCCACAGCGAGTAGCCGTACTGGGTGGCCCGCTCGGTGCCGTACAGGCGGACGTACCGGCCGGTTCCCGAGACGGTCAGCCGCTGATCGCCACCGGTGCCCGCGGTGGTCTCGTGGACCGTGGACCAGGTACGGGCGTCGGCGGACACCTGGATCTGGAACGCCTTGGCGTAGGCGGCTTCCCAGTTCAGGGCGACCTCGCTGATCTCGGCGGAAGCGCCCAGGTCGACCTGGATCCACTGGGGGTCGGCGAAGGAACTGGACCAGCGAGTGCCCGGGTCGCCGTCGACGGCGTCGGCACCGACGAACGGGTCCTGCGTGGACGAGACCGTCACTGGCCTGCCCCGGGAGAGCAGGGTGTCGGCGGCGTGGGCGGGCGGGGGGCCCGGAAGGCCGGCGAACGACAGCAGGATGACCGCGAGGGCTATGAACAGGCCCATGCGGCGGCGCATCGGACTCACGGCGGCTCCTTGAAGCAATCGAGTGGGGCGAGAGGGGTGGGGAGCGCTCTCTGGAGGGGGAGCCTGCTGCTGCCGGAGGAGGGTGTCAAGGGTTTACGTTTGCCTTGAGAAAACAGGTGATGCGCACCTGATGGCCCATCAACTCGCTTCGGGAGGGCGCAGTTCCGTCCGCCGGGCTCATCATGCCGACCGGTAGGCAGCCCCTGGCGTGCGGGTGACCAGGAGGTTCGCCGGCATGCTTTGTCCCGTCAGTGGAAGAAGTGCTGGAATCTTGTGCGGAACGGGTTACGGAGTTCAGGAAAGCTCGCTAGCTTCCTTGAAATGAACCGGTCATGGAGCGTGACCGGTCGACGGCGCGACGACGCGCGCCTGTGCATCTCGTGGCAGTCCGGTGAGGCCTGTCGTCATCCCACCCCACTCATGGGAGACCTCTGTGCGCACGAAACCGCTCAGACACAGACGTGTCCGATACCTACTGACCGCCGCGGCCTGTGCCGTCGGCTGCCTGCTGCCCGTGTCCCCGGCCACCGCCCATCACCAGGGTCCTGAGCACGCAGCTGCCGAACCGGCCGCGGCCGGGGAGTTCCAGCAGGTCACGCTCGCCAAGGGCGTGGCCGAGACGGGCGAGCCCATGACGCTGGCGGTGCTGCCGGACCGCTCGGTCCTGCACACCTCGCGGGACGGCACCGTCCGGCTGACGAACGCGGCGGGGACGACCACCGTCGCGGGCAGGCTCGACGTCTACAGCCACGACGAGGAGGGTCTGCAAGGCGTCGCCGTGGATCCCGGCTTCTCGTCCAACCGGCACGTCTACCTCTACTACGCCCCCGAGCTGAGCACGCCCGTCGGTGACGTCCCGGCCGACGGCACCCCCGCCGACTTCGCCCCCTTCGACGGGGTCAACCGGCTGTCCCGGTTCGTCCTGAGGACCGACGGCACCCTGGACCTCGCCGGCGAGAAGAAGATCCTCGACGTGCCCGCCTCACGGGGCACGTGCTGCCACGTCGGCGGCGACATCGACTTCGACGCGGCCGGAAACCTGTACCTGTCCACCGGCGACGACACCAACCCGTTCGCCTCGGACGGCTTCACCCCGACCGACGAGCGTGCGAACCGCAACCCCGCTTACGACGCCCAGCGTTCCTCGGGCAACACCGACGACCTGCGCGGCAAAGTCCTGCGGATCAAAGTCGCCGCCGATGGCTCGTACTCGATCCCGAGCGGCAACCTCTTCCCGCCCGGCACCGCGAAGACCCGCCCCGAGATCTACGCGATGGGCTTCCGCAACCCCTTCCGGATGAGCGTCGACAAGGCAACGGGCATCGTCCACCTCGGCGACTACGGACCCGACTCCGGCACCGCCGACCCCTCACGCGGCCCCGCCGGACAGGTGGAGTTCAACCGGATCACCAAGGCGGGCAACTACGGCTGGCCGTACTGCACCGGTGACAACGACGCCTACGTCGCCTACGACTTCGCCACCGGAGCATCGGGACCTGCGTTCAACTGCGCGGCCCCCAGGAACGATTCACCGCACAACACCGGCCTGACCGACCTGCCTCCCGCCCAGCCCGCCTGGATTCCCTACGACGGCGGCTCCGTGCCCGAGTTCGGCAACGGCTCCGAGTCCCCGATGGGCGGCCCGGTCTACCGTTACGACGCCGCCTCGACCTCCGACGTGAAGTTCCCCGAGGAGTACGACGGCGACTTCTTCGCCGGCGAATTCGGCCGCCGCTGGATCAAGCGGATCGAGGCCGGCGGCGACGGCACCGTGCAGGCCGTCAACCCCTTCCCCTGGAGCGGTACCCAGGTGATGGACATGGCCTTCGGCCCGGACGGCGCCCTCTACGTCCTCGACTACGGCACCGGCTACTTCAGCGGCGACGAGAACTCCGCCCTGTACCGCATCGAGCACGTCACCGGCGGTCGCGCCCCGACCGCGCAGGCCAAGGCCGACGTCACCTCCGGCAAGGCGCCCCTGGCCGTCTCCTTCTCCTCGGCCGGGACCTCCGACCCCGACGGCGACGCTCTCACGTACGCGTGGACCTTCGGTGACGGCGCCACCTCGACCGCCGCCAACCCCTCCCACACCTACACCGCCGACGGCCAGTACGCCGCCACCCTGAAGGTCACGGACTCGACCGGCAAATCCGCGACGGCTTCCGCGCACATCACCGTCGGCAACACCGCCCCGACGGTCACGCTGGACCTGCCCGTGGACGGAGCGATCTACGACTTCGGCGCCGCCATCCCCTTCAAGGTGACGGTCACCGACGCCGAGGACGGCACGATCGACTGCTCCAGGGTGAAGGTCACCTTCATCATCGGCCACGACAGCCACGGCCACCCGCAGACCTCGGCCACCGGCTGCACCGGCACCCTCCGGACCCTGGCCGACGGCGAGCACGACCCCAACGCCAACATCTTCGGCGTGATCGACGCCGAGTACACCGACAACGGCGCGAACGGCCAGCCGGCGCTGACCACGCACGACCAGCACGTCACCCAGCCCACCCACCGCCAGGCCGAACACCACGGGGCCTCCTCGGGCGTCCAGGTCGTCTCCCACGGCCCCGCACACGGTGGCAGGACCGTCGGCCACATCGAGAACGGTGACTGGATCTCCTTCACGCCGTACGCCCTCGGCAACGCGACGACGTTCACCGCCCGGGTCTCCTCGGCGGGCGCGGGAGGCACCCTCGAGGTGCGCGCCGGATCGCCCACCGGCACCCTGCTCGGTGCGGCGACCGTGCCGGTGACCGGCGGCTGGGAGACCTTCCAGGACGTGACCGCCCCGCTCGCAGGCCGGCCGACCGGAACGACGTCCCTCTACCTCGTCTTCAAGGGCGGCAGCGGCTCGCTGTTCGATGTCGACGACTTCTCCTTCACCACCTCCGGCGGCGGTAACCGCTCGGGTGCGGTGAAGGGGGTCAACGCCAAGTGTCTGGACGTGGACGGTGCCGGCACCGCCGACGGTACGCGGGTGCAGGTGTGGACGTGCAACGGGTCCGGCGCGCAGACGTGGACGGTCTCGGGCGACGGCACGCTGAAGGCGCTGGGCAAGTGCCTCGACGTCTCCGGCGGGGGCGGCGCGGACGGTACGCGGATCCAGTTGTGGACGTGCAACGGCACGGGCGCGCAGCAGTGGGCGCAGCAGTCCGACGGCACGGTCCGCAACCCGCAGTCCGGCAAGTGCCTGGACGCGTCCGGCGGAACCTGGAACGACGGAACCCCCGTCCACCTGTGGACCTGCACCACCGGACCCAACCAGAAATGGACCCTGCCGTAGAAAGGAGGCGACCGTCATGCGCACACCTCTCAAAGCGGCCCTCGGCCTGTTCGCCGGCGCCGCGCTCTGTCTGGCCCCGCAGGCCGCGGCCCTGCCCGCAGCGGGGAGCCCTTCCGTCACCGCGGAGACCCGCGCGGTGGCCGACCCGGCGTACGAGATCCTCGTCTTCTCCAAGACGGCCGGCTTCCGGCACTCCTCGATCGACGACGGCATCGCGGCCCTGCGCGACCTGGGCACGGCGAACAACTTCACCGTCGACGCGACCGAGGACGCCCAGGCCTTCACAACCGCCGACCTCGCCCGGTACAAGGCGGTCGTCTTCCTGTCGACGACGGGCGACGTGCTGAACGCCACCCAGCAGACGGCCTTCGAGGAGTACGTCCAGGGCGGCGGCGGATACGTCGGCATCCACGCCGCCGCCGACACCGAATACGACTGGCCCTTCTACGAAGGCCTTGCCGGGGCACTCTTCCACTCCCACCCGGCCATCCAGTCCGCCACCGTGCAGGTGGAGGACCGGGCGCACGACGCCACCGCCCACCTGGGCGGCACCTGGCAGCGCACCGACGAGTGGTACAACTACCGCACCAACCCGCGCACCAGCGCCCGCGTCCTGGCCTCGCTCGACGAGTCCAGTTACTCGGGCGGGAACATGTCCGGAGACCATCCGATCGCCTGGTGCAAGGACTACCAGGGCGGCCGGGCCTTCTACACCGGCGGCGGACACACCGACGAGTCCTACTCCGAGCCGGCCTTCCGCCGGCACCTCCTCGGCGGCATCCGCTGGGCCGCGGGCATGACCGACGCCGACTGCCGTCCCGAGACCGGCTACACGTCCCTGTTCGACGGCTCGTCCACCACCGGATGGAAGCAGGCCGGTCCGGGGAGCTTCACCCTCGCGGACGGCACCCTCACCTCCGTGGGCGGGCTGGGCATGCTCTGGTACTCCGCCAAGGAATTCACCGGCGACTACTCCCTCAAGCTCGACTGGAAGGCGGCCGGGGACGACAACTCCGGGATCTTCATCGGCTTCCCCGCCTCCGACGACCCGTGGTCCGCAGTGAACAACGGCTACGAGATCCAGATCGACGCCACCGACTCGGCCGAGCACACCACGGGCGCCGTCTACGGGTTCGAGTCCGCCGACATCGCCACGCGCGACGCCGCGCTCAATCCGCCGGGGGAGTGGAACACCTACGAACTCCGCGTCACCGGCGAACGGCTGGAGATCTTCCTCAACGGACGCAAGATCAACGACTTCACCAACACCGACCCGGCACGCAGCCTCACGCAGGGACACATCGGCATCCAGAACCACGGCGACGGCGACGACGTGTCCTTCCGCGACATCCGCGTCAAGCAGGGTGGGGCCCAGGGGCCGGGCCCTCGCTCGGGTGCGGTGAAGGGGGTCAACGCCAAGTGTCTGGACGTGGACGGTGCCGGCACCGCCGACGGTGCGCGGGTGCAGGTGTGGACGTGCAACGGGTCCGGCGCGCAGACGTGGACGGTCTCGGGCGACGGCACGCTGAAGGCGCTGGGCAAGTGCCTCGACGTCTCCGGCGGGGGCGGCGCGGACGGTACGCGGATCCAGTTGTGGACGTGCAACGGCACGGGCGCGCAGCAGTGGGCGCCGCAGTCCGACGGCACGGTCCGCAACCCGCAGTCCGGCAAGTGCCTGGACGCGTCCGGCGGAACCTGGAACGACGGAACCCCCGTCCACCTGTGGACCTGCCACAGCGGACCCAACCAGAAGTGGACCCTGCCCTGACAGACACCGACCGGTGAAGCGATGCCCCGCCGTGAAGGAGGGCGGGGCAGTGCTGTGTGCCGCTGTCCTGGGCGGCGGCACACGGCGGGTGCCGGTCAGGAAGCTTCCTGACTTCGGCGATCGTCGCGCGATGCGCGACACCACCGGTGGCAGGCTCCTGCTCGACGAGCCGGATGCGACGTGGCCGCAGCCGACGGCCGGGAGATATGTCCAGTCGTCGGCCGGGCGCTCAACTGTCACTTAATGAAAGATGAAAGATAAGTGCTGACAGATCCCTTGACCGCCCGTGCCGTTGCGGGCAAGGTTCCGGAGAGCGCTCTCCCGTTTCCACCTCGTTTCCAAGGAGACTCCGCATGCCCAGAACTGACGTAGCGTCAGTTGTGCCCCCACCACCCCGCAGATCCGTTCGCCGAGGAGTCGTCGGCGCGGTGGTCACTGCTCTCGCCGCCGCCCTTCTCACCTTCGCTCCCGCTCAGAAGGCCGAGGCCGCGCCCGTACTGCTGTCCCAGGGCAAGTCGGTCACCGCCTCCAGTCAGGAGAACTACGGCACGCCGGCGACCGCGGCGGTCGACGGTGACAACGGCACCCGTTGGTCCAGCGCCGCCTCCGACCCGCAGTGGCTCCGTGTCGACCTCGGCGCGACGGCCACGATCAGCCAGGTCGAGCTGCGCTGGGAGGCCGCGTACGCCAAGTCCTACCGGATCGAGACCTCCCAGAACGGCACGGACTGGTCCACCGCGTACTCGACCACCACGGGCGCCGGCGGCACGGAGACGCTGAACGTCTCCGAAACGGCCCGCTACGTCCGGATGCTCGGCACCGCCCGGGCGACCGGGTACGGGTACTCGCTGTGGGAGTTCAAGGTGTTCGGCACCACGGGCGACGGCGGTCCCACCCTGCCCGGCGGCGGTGATCTCGGCCCGAACGTCCACATCATCGACCCGTCGACCCCCGACATCCAGGGCAAGCTCGACACGGTCTTCAGGCAGCAGGAGTCGGCACAGTTCGGCAGCGGCCGGCACGCGTTCCTGTTCAAGCCGGGCACGTACAACAACCTCAACGCGCAGATCGGCTTCTACACCCAGATCGCGGGCCTCGGCCTGAAGCCCGACGACACCACCATCAACGGCGACGTGACGGTCGACGCGGGCTGGTTCAACGGCAACGCCACCCAGAACTTCTGGCGGGGAGCCGAGAACCTGGCCCTGAACCCGGTGAACGGGACCAACCGGTGGGCGGTCTCCCAGGCGGCCTCGTTCCGGCGTATGCACGTCAAGGGCGGGCTGAACCTCGCGCCGAACGGCTACGGCTGGGCGAGCGGCGGCTACATCGCCGACTCGAAGATCGACGGCCAGGTCGGCAACTACTCGCAGCAGCAGTGGTACACCCGGGACAGCTCCATCGGCGGCTGGTCCAACAGCGTCTGGAACCAGGTCTTCTCCGGCGTCCAGGGCGCCCCGGCGACCGGCTTCCCCGAGCCCCGCTACACGACCCTGGACACCACCCCCATCTCCCGCGAGAAGCCGTTCCTCTACCTGGACGGCAACGAGTACAAGGTGTTCGCGCCGGCCAAGCGCACCAACGCGCGCGGCACGACCTGGGAGAGCGGCACCCCGCAGGGTGAGTCGATCCCCCTGAACCGGTTCTACGTGGTCAAGCCCGGCGCCACCGCCGAGACCATCAACGCCGCCGTCGACCAAGGGCTGCACCTGCTGTTCACCCCGGGCATCTACCACGTCGACCGGACCATCGACATCGACCGGGCGAACACCGTCGTGCTGGGCCTCGGTCTGGCCACGATCATCCCCGACAACGGCGTGACCGCGATGAAGGTCGCCGACGTCGACGGCGTGCGACTCGCCGGCTTCCTCATCGACGCCGGACCGGTCAACTCCCCCACCCTGCTGGAAGTCGGCCCGCAGGGCGCGTCCACCGACCACGCGGCCAACCCCACCACCGTGCAGGACGTCTACATCCGCATCGGCGGCGCGGGCGCGGGCAAGGCGACCACCAGCATGGTCGTCAACAGCCACGACACGATCATCGACCACACCTGGGTGTGGCGTGCCGACCACGGCGAGGGCTGGGGCTGGGAGACCAACCGCGCCGACTACGGCGTCCGCGTCAACGGCGACGACGTCCTGGCCACGGGACTGTTCGTCGAGCACTTCAACAAGTACGACGTCGAGTGGTACGGCGAGCGCGGCCGGACGATCTTCTACCAGAACGAGAAGGCGTACGACGCCCCGAACCAGGCGGCCATCCAGAACGGCGACACCCAGGGCTACGCCGCCTACCGCGTCGACGACTCCGTCGACACCCACGAAGCATGGGGCCTGGGCAGCTACTGCAACTACAACGTGGACCCGTCCATCCGCCAGCACCACGGCTTCAAGACCCCGGTCAAGCCAGGAATCAAGTTCCACAGTCTGCTGGTGGTGTCCCTCGGCGGTATGGGTCACTACAACCACGTCATCAACGACACCGGAGCGTCCACGGTACCCGCGGGAACCACGACCGTGCCGTCCACTCTCGTGTCCTTCCCCTGACAGCCCCTGCCGCCGGCTGCCGGATGACCCGGCAGCGCCGGCACCGACTCCCCTCCGGCCCGGGTGACATACCGCGCCCCGGCCCGGAGGGGCCCCGCGGCCAGGTGCCCGCACCGGGCGCCCGGGACCGTCCCCCCGTAACGCCCCCCATATGACCGAGCCGTTCCGATCCGGGCGGCACACCGCGGCCATGCGCCGAACGGCGACCGGGGACCCACCCCGGAGAGCGCTCCCCACCCGGCACTCCGACCTGCCAGGAGCAGATGTGTTCAGACCCCCCTCACCGCTCGCCCTGACCCGCCGCCGCGCCGGCCTCTCCGTGCTGGTTCTCGGCGCGCTGATGATGTCCTCGCTCACCCTCGCCGCCCCGCCCGCTCACGCGGCCGACACCCTGCTGTCGCAGGGCAGGCCCGCCACCGCCTCCTCGCAGGAGGGCGACGCGTACGCCGCGTCGGCGGCCGTCGACGGCGATCCCACCGGCACCCGCTGGTCCAGCCAGTGGAGCGACCCGCAGTGGTTCCAGGTCGACCTGGGACAGAAGGCCGACCTCAGCCGGACCGTGCTGACCTGGGAAGGCGCGTACGGCAAGAGCTATCAGATCCAGGCGTCCGACAACGGCACGGACTGGCGGAACCTGAAGACCGTGACCGGCGGTGACGGCGGCACGGACGACGTGGCCGTCTCCGGCTCCGGCCGCTACGTCCGCATGCTGGGCACCGAGCGTTCCGGCGGCTACGGCTACTCCCTGTGGGAGTTCCAGGTGTACGGGAGCACGGACGGCACATCTCCCGTCGGAGGAGGAGCGGTCGAGGTGACCGGCTCCCAGGGGAACTGGCAGCTCACCGTCGGCGGGCAGCCGTACACGGTCAAGGGCCTGACCTGGGGCCCGGCCATCGCTGACGCCCCGAAGTACATGCCCGACGTGAAGTCGATGGGCGTCAACACGATCCGCACCTGGGGGACCGACGGCGGCACCGAGCCGCTGCTGGACTCCGCGGCGGCCAACGGCATCCGTGTGATCAACGGCTTCTGGCTCCAGCCGGGCGGCGGTCCGGGCAGCGGCGGCTGCGTGAACTACGTGACCGACACGACGTACAAGAACAACATGCTGACCGAGTTCGCCAAGTGGGTGGAGACCTACAAGTCGCACCCCGCCACACTGATGTGGAACGTCGGCAACGAGTCGGTGCTCGGCCTGCAGAACTGCTACAGCGGCACCGAGCTCGAGGACCAGCGCAACGCCTACACCTCCTTCGTCAACGACGTCGCCAAGAAGATCCACTCGATCGACCCGGACCATCCGGTCACCTCCACCGACGCCTGGACCGGCGCCTGGCCGTACTACAAGCGCAACGCGCCCGACCTCGACCTGTACTCGATGAACTCCTACGGCGACATCTGCAACGTGCAGGAGGACTGGGAGGAGGGCGGCTACACCAAGCCGTACATCATCACCGAGGGCGGCCCGGCCGGTGAGTGGGAGGTCGCGGACGATGCCAACGGCGTCCCCGACGAGCCGACCGACGTGCAGAAGGCGGACGGCTACACCCAGGCGTGGAACTGCATCACCGGCCACCGGGGCGTCGCGCTCGGGGCCACCCTGTTCCACTACGGCATCGAGCACGACTTCGGCGGAGTCTGGTTCAACCTCCTGCCCGACGGCCTGAAGAGGCTCTCGTACTACTCCGTCAAGAGGGCCTACACCGGGTCGACGAGCGGCGACAACACGCCCCCGGTCATCTCGAACATGGCCGTCAGCGCCGCCTCCCCGGCACCGGCGGGCAGTGAGTTCACCGTGCGTGCCGACGTGCGCGATCCCGACGGCGACCCGATCACGTACAAGATCTACCTCAGCGGCAACTACGCCAACGGCGACAAGCGCCTGGTCGAGGCCGAGTGGCGGTCCACCGGCAACGGCACCTTCGCCGTCACCGCGCCCGAGAAGCTCGGCGTGTGGAAGGTGTACATCCAGGCCGAGGACGGCCGCGGCAACGCCGGCATCGAGACCAAGTCGGTCAAGGTCGTCGCCCCACCGGTCACCGGTACCAACGTGGCGCTGAACAAGCCGACCACCGCCTCCTCGTTCCAGGAGTCGTACGGCGACTGTCCCTGCGAGCCCGCCAAGGCCACGGACGGCAAGACCGACACCCGCTGGGCCAGCGACTGGAGCGACCCCCAGTGGATCAGCGTCGACCTCGGCGCCCCCACCACCGTCCGCAAGCTCCAGCTCGTCTGGGACCCCGCCTACGCCAAGTCCTACGAGGTCCAGGTGTCCGACGACGGAAACACCTGGCGCACGGTTCACACCACCACCGCGGGCAACGGCGACATCGACACCATCGACATCGCGGCGACCGCACGGCACGTACGACTGCACCTGACGGCCCGCGGGACGGGCTGGGGCTACTCGCTCCACGAGTTCGGCGTCTACAGCTGACGTACCACGCCATACCCCCGGCAGGGGGCAGCGCTCAGCCCCCTGCCGGGTCATCACCCCCCCACCATGGGCTGGAGGCCCTCCATGAGATGGCGTTCGAAACAACTCCCCGCGCTCCTTCTCGGCAGCGCTCTCGTCGCGTCGGTCCTCGGTCTCGGCACGGTCGCCACTGCGGCCGATCCGGGAAGTCCCGCCCCGGCCGGCCATCACGCGGGGCACACCACGGCGGTGTCGGTCCAGGCGTCCGGCGACGACCCCGACGGGGACGGCTACATACCGGCTGTCCCTCCGGTCACCGGCGTCACACCGTCCACGCATACTCCGCCGCCCCGCTACCACAAGGAGTTCCAGGCCAACTGTGCCGTCACGCACACCGCGCCGGACGACCCGATCGTGTACCCGGGGCAGCCGGGCAAGTCCCACGACCACACGTTCATGGGCAACACGACGACGAACGCCGCCAGCACCACGGCGAGCCTCTACGGCGGTGACACCGCCTGTCTCGCACCGGCCGACGCCTCCGCGTACTGGATGCCGTCCCTGTACGAGGGGGACAGGAAGATCCTGCCGGTCGGCCCTCAGGTCATCTACTACAAGGCCGGCGTCACCGACTACACCAGCGTGCGGCCCTTCCCCAAGGGGCTGCGGTTCGTCGTCGGCGACCCCATGCAGAGCGCCCAGGAGTTCCGGGGCCACAAGGGTTTCGTCGAGGGCTGGGAGTGCGGTGACAGTTTCTTCAACGTCGACATCCCGGCGAGCTGCCCGGAGCGGCCCGACGTCCAGCTCAACCTGCGCATGCAGGCGCCCAGTTGCTGGGACGGCAAGTACCTCGACACCCCCGACCACAAGAGCCACATGGCCTACCCGGTCGTGAAGCCGGGCACGAACGACAACATGTGTCCGGCGTCCCACCCGGTCGCCGTGCCGATGATCGAGTTCAAGATGGCCTGGCCGGTCAACGGCGACATGAGCGACGTCCGCCTGGCCAGTGGTCGCGGCCACTCCTTCCACTACGACTTCTTCAACGCCTGGGAGGAGCGGACCCTCGGGGCGCTGGTCGACGGATGCATCGTGGGCGGCTTCCAGTGCGACGCGCGCGGCTACGACCTGTACCACCCGGAGCGGGACGCGGTCCTGAACGCGGACTACCGACTGCCCTGACCAGCGGGAGTACCCGGGCCCGGCCACTCCCGCACACGCGGCAGCGGCCGGGCCCTGTGCCCTGCCCCGCGGCTCCCGGCAGGGCCTTGACCGAGCAGTTGTGAAAGAAGGACGGGAATGAACGACAGGTCGCTCGACCGGCACATCGGCAAGCTGACCCTGGAGCAGAAGGTACGTCTGCTCACCGGTGCCACGACGTGGCGCACGGCGGGGGAGGACGGCATCGCGCTGGGGGAGATCGTGATGTCCGACGGGCCGGCCGGCGTCCGCGGGGAGGCGTGGGACGAGCGACGTCCCTCCGCGCTGCTGCCCTCCGCCTCGGCCCTGGGAGCCTTGTGGGACGAGGCACTGGTGGAGGAACTCGGTGGGCTGCTGGCCGCGGAGGCCGCCCACAAGGGCGTCGACGTGGTGCTGGCTCCGACCCTCAACCTCCACCGGACCCCGCTCGGCGGCCGGCACTTCGAGTGCTTCTCCGAGGATCCGGAACTGACGGGCCGCACCGGCGCGGCCTTGATCCGGGGCGTCCAGGCCCACGGTGTGGCTGCCACGGCCAAGCACTATGTCGCGAACGACTCCGAGACCGACCGGCTGACCGTCGACGTCCGGGCGTCCGAGCGCACCTTGCGCGAGGTGTACCTCGCCCCCTTCGAGGCGGCCGTCGAGGCGGGCGTGTGGCTCGTCATGGCGGGCTACAACTCCGTCAACGGCGTGACGATGACGTCCCATCCCCTTCTCGACGAGCCCCTCAAGGGGGAGTGGGGGTTCGACGGAGTCGTCGTGTCCGACTGGGCCGCGGTGCGGTCCACCGAGGGGCCGGCCCGCGCCGCCCTCGACCTGGCGATGCCCGGGCCGCAGAGCCCCTGGGGAGCGGCGCTGGTCCAGGCGGTCGAGGAGGGACGGGTTCCGGAGAAGGCCGTCGACGACAAGGTGCGTCGACTGCTCCGGCTCGCCGACCGGGTGGGCGCCTTCGCGCCCCGCCGCCGACGACACCTGCCGGTTCGGGGCTCCCGGGACACCCGGGCGCTGCTGCGCCGGGCCGCCGCGGCCGGTTCGGTCCTCCTCAGCAACCAGGGGGTGCTTCCCCTCGATCCGGCGGAGCTCTCCACCGTCGCGGTCATCGGCGCGCATGCCGCGTCACCCCGCACGCAGGGCGGCGGCAGTGCCGGTGTCTTCCCGTCTGCGGTGGTGACCCCCCTGGCCGGTGTCCGGGCCCGGCTGCGAGGCCGCGCCCGGGTGGTGCACGCTCCCGGTCCGACGCCGGGCGTCGCTGCCGCCCCCCTCGGCACCGACCGGTGCGACGACCCGAGGTCGGGCGTCCCCGGGGTGCTGCTGCGCGTTCTGGACGAGTCGGGGAGAGAACTGCGCGCCGAGCATCGCCTCTCGGGCCGTCAGCTGGAGCCGGATCTGCCTCCTGGAGCCCACACGGTGGAGATCAGCGCCCTGCTGCGGCCGCGGCGGACGGGGGAGTGGACCTTCGGTGTCGGCGGATTCGGCCGGATGACGCTGACCGTCGACGGAGTCACGATCCTGGACGGCGTGTTCCCCCGCGAGACCGACGATCCGGCGGTCGTCCACGTCAATCCACCTGTCCAGCAGGCACGGACGGAGCTGACCTCGAAGCGGCGGCCGGTCCACGTCGTGGCGCGGCGCGAGCTGGTCCCCGGCTGCGGGCGCGCCACCGTCGTCACCGCGGCGCCGCCGGAGCCCGACGCCGAGAGCGCGGTGGCGGCCGCGGTGGAGGCGGCCCGCGGGGCGGACGTCGCGATCGTGGTCGTCGGCACCACCGAGCAGGACGAGACAGAGGGACACGACCGCGGCGACCTGTCCCTCGGCGGGCGCCAGGACGACCTCGTGCGGGCGGTGGCCGCGGCCGGTCCGCGTACGGTCGTGGTCGTCAACAGCGGCGGTCCGGTCGAGATGCCGTGGCGGGACGAGGTGGGCGCGGTGCTGCTCGCCTGGTTCCCGGGGCAGGAGGCGGGTGCGGGTCTCGCCGACGTACTGTTCGGACTCGCGGAGCCCGGCGGCAGGCTTCCCACGACGTGGGGTGCCTCTCTGGCGGACACGCCGGTGACGCGTACGCGACCCGCGAAGGGCCGTCTCGACTACGCCGAGGGGCTTCACGTCGGCCATCGGGCGTGGCTGCGGGCCGGCCGCGCACCGGCCTTCTGGTTCGGACACGGACTCGGGTACACCACCTGGGAGTACGAGGCCGTCGACGCGCCGGCCAGGGTCACGACGGGCGAAGCGTTCACCGTCCGGGTACGCCTGCGCAACACCGGGACCCGCGCAGGGCGGGAGGTCGTCCAGGTCTACGTGGCCCGGCCGGGGTCTGCCGTGGAGCGGCCCGTACGCTGGTTCGCCGGCTACGCGGCGGTCCGGGCGGAGGCGGGCCGGACGGTGACGGCCGAGGTGGAGGTGGCGCCCCGCGCACTGCGCCACTGGTCAAAGGAGGAGCGCGCCTGGTCCACGGAGCCCGGTCCGTACCGGCTCACGGTGGGCAGGTCGGCGGGGGACCCGCGGTGGGAAGGGGAGGTGACGGTCGAGCGACGGGCGTGCACCGGCTGAGCCCTCTCACTGCGCCGCCCGTTCCCGCAGGCTGGTCTGCCAGACGGGGCTCTGCTGTTCCGGATCCGTCTCGGGGCGGCGGCCGCCACGGGCGAAGAAGTCGGCGAGCGGCAGGATCGCCGCCCCGACGGTGACGGCGTCCGGGCCGAGCGTGCCGAGGTCGATCTCGACGTGCGCGGCCGGGTACTTCAGCGAGTAGGAAGCGGCGTACGTCCGCACCGTGTCGAGGAACCGCCGGCCGAGCTGGAGCCCTGCCCAGCCCCCCACGAGGATCCGTTCGGGCTGGAAGAGGTTGATCAGGTCGGAGAAGCCCGCGCCGAGGTACTCGGCGGTCTCCTCCAGGACGGCCAGCGCGGTCGCGTCGGCCGTCGGGGTCACTCCCTTGCCGTCGGGGACGGGGTACGCGGCGGCGAGCATCGCGGTCAGCGCCGTTTCCTCGTCCGCGCCCCCCGGCGGCCGCCCGCCCGCCTCCGCCCACCGGTCCAGGAGCGCTTCTGACCCGGCATACGCCTCCAGGCAGCCCTTCGCCCCGCAGCGGCACTGCCGGCCCCGCACCCGTACGGTCAGATGCCCCCACTCCAGGGCCTTGCCGGACCGCATGTCGTCGGTGACCACGCAGGCGCCGACACCGGAGCCGAAGAGGACCACCACGGCGTTCTGCGCGCCCCGCCCGGCACCGAACCACATCTCCGCCTGGCCGAGCGTCTTGGCGCCGTTGTCGATGTAGTACGGCACGGTCTCGGGCAGCAACCGGGACTCGCGCAGCAGCCGCTCCAGCGGGACGGCGTCCCAGCCGATGGTCTGGCCGTGCACCACGGCGCCGTCCTCCGCGTCCCCCGCGACGATACCCGGCACGCCGATACCGACGCCCAGCAGCCGCTCCGCCGGGATACCGGCCTGGCTCAGCACCTCGGGGATGCCTTCGCGGAGATGACCGACCACCACATCGACGTCGTAACGGTCCACGCGTCGCGGGCTCTCGGACGTCAACGGACGCTCCACCCGGGCGCGTTCGTTGAGAGCCAGATCGAACAGCTCGATCCGCACCCGCGTCTCTCCGACGTCCACGCCGATCAAGTAGCCACTGTTCGCGCTGACGCGCAGGAGCGTACGGGGACGGCCGCCGGCCGAGTCCACGCTGCCGGCCTCCTCGACCAAGCCCTCGGCGACCAGTTCGGACACCACGTTGCTCACCGAGCCCGAACTCAGCCCGGTGACCGGGCCGAGCGAGAAACGGCTCAAAGGCCCGTCGAAATACAATCGTTGCAACACCGCCGTGCGATTCTCCCGCCGCAGGTCACGCACCGTACGGCCACTGCGCATCTTCACTGTGCCACCTCGTCTCCGACGTCCTGCATGCAACTTACATGGGCCCGAGGCCTTGACGCGACCTTCACTTGAGGTTTAACTCACACCGTGAATTAAGCAGCGGGACACTTCAGGGATCGAACGCGGGTCGCCACTCGTGTCGCACCCTCCCCGCAGGCGAAGTCCGTTCACCTTCCCGGAAGGGCCACCTGAAGTCATGCGCAGAATCCGAGCCGCAGCCGTCGGCGCCGTCACCCTCTCATTCGTTCTCACCGCGGCCGCCTGCGGCGGGGGCTCGTCCGGCTCGGAGGGTTCCAACGAGCAGCCGAAGACGCTCACCTACTGGGCTTCGAACCAGGGCGCGAACCTGGAGGTGGACAAGAAGGTCCTCCAGCCCGAACTCGACAAGTTCGAGAAGCAGACCGGCATCAAGGTGAAGCTGGAGGTCGTGCCCTGGGGGGACCTGCTGAACCGGATCCTCACCGCCACCACGTCGGGCCAGGGCCCGGACGTCCTCAACATCGGCAACACCTGGAGCGCTTCGCTCCAGGCCAGTGGCGCCCTGCTGCCCTGGGACGCGAAGAACTTCGAGGCGATCGGCGGCAAGGACCGCTTCATCGAGTCCGCCCTCGGCTCCACGGGTGTCCAGGGCCAGGATCCCGCCGCCGTTCCGCTGTACTCCATGGCCTACGCGCTCTACTACAACAAGAACCTGTTCGCCGAGGCCGGGATAGCGAAGCCGCCGGCCACCTGGGACGAGCTGGTCGCCGCCGGCAGGAAGCTCACCGCCAAGGGTCACAACGGCCTCGGCGCCGAGGGCTCCAACCTGTCCAACAACATCCACCAGGTATTCGTCCTCGCCAAGCAGCACGGCGCCGACTTCTTCACTGCCGACGGCAAGCCGGACTTCACCTCCGACGGCGCGGTCGCCGCGGTCAAGCAGTACGTCGACCTGATGGCCAAGGACAAGATCGTCGCGCCGGGCAGCGCCGAGTACGCGCAGAACCAGTCCCTGAGCGACTTCGCCAAGGACAAGACAGGCATGGTGCTGTGGCAGACCGCGTCCGCCACCTTCAAGACCCATGGCATGAACGAGGACGAATGGGGAGTGGCACCCGCTCCTGTGCAGTCCGGTGAACGCGGTCAGGGCAAGGCCACCAACTCCATGGTCGCCGGCATCAACATGGCCGTCTTCAAGAACACCAAGAACATCGACGGCGCCAAGAAGTTCGTCAAGTTCATGACCAGCGACGAAGAGCAGATCGTCCTCAACAAGGCCTACGGTTCCATCCCGCCGGTCAAGACCGCCCAACAGGACCCGGCCTTCAACACCCCGTCACTCGCCGTCCTGCGCGAGACCCTCACGAACAGCGCCACCGCGCTTCCGCAGGTCCCCGAGGAGTCCCAGTTCGAGACCCTCGTCGGCACCGCGATCAAGGAACTCTTCGCCGACGCCGCCGCGGGGCGGTCGGTGACCACCGAATCGGTGCGGGCCAAGCTCGACAAGGCCCAGCAGCAGATGCCCACGAAGTGAGTACGGACACCTCCATGACCACCTTCACCGCTACCCCTGCCTCAGGCGAGCGGAAGGCACGCAAGGAATCCCCCGGAGCGCCGCGCAGGCGCCGCTCCGGGCGGCTGCGTCACATCAGCCTGCCGTACCTCCTGCTGCTCCCCGCGCTCCTGCTCGAACTCCTGGTCCACCTGGTGCCGATGGTGATCGGCGTCGTCGTCAGCTTCAGGGAGCTGACCCAGTTCTACATCCGAGACTGGGGCACCGCTCCCTGGGCCGCGTTCGACAACTACTCCCTCGCCGTCGACTTCAACGCCCCTGTCGGCGAGGCGCTGCTGAACTCCTTCCTCACCACCTGCCTCTTCACCGTGCTCTCTGTCGGCCTGTGCTGGCTGCTCGGGGTGGCCGCGGCCGTCTTCATGCAGGAGAGCTTCCGCGGCCGTGGCTTCCTGCGCACGCTCTTCCTCGTCCCGTACGCGCTGCCCGTCTACGCCGCCGTGATCACCTGGGCGTTCATGTTCCAGCGCGACAACGGACTGATCAACCACGTCGTGCACGACCAGCTCGGCCTCACCGACAGTCCGCCGTTCTGGCTGATCGGCGACAACAGCTTCGTCGCCCTGCTCGTCGTCTCGGTGTGGAAGGGCTGGCCCTTCGCCTTCCTGATCGTCATGGCCGGGCTGCAGAACATCCCCCGGGAGATCTACGAAGCCGCCGCTCTCGACGGTGCCGGAATCTGGCAGCAGGTCCGCCGCATCACCCTGCCGGCGCTGGGCCCGGTGAACCAGGTCCTCGTCCTGGTGCTGTTCCTGTGGACGTTCAACGACTTCAACACGCCGTTCGTCCTCTTCGGCGAGGCGGCACCCGAGGCAGCCGACCTCATCTCCCTGCACATCTACCAGTCCTCGTTCCAGACCTGGAACTTCGGCACCGGATCCGCCATGTCGGTCCTCCTGCTGCTGTTCCTGCTCGTGGTGACGGGCGCCTACCTCTGGTTCACGTCCCGAGGAAAGAAGGCCACCGATGCCTAGCCAGTCCCGGCGTCAGGTCCGTTCCCCGATGGCTGCCCCGCAGTCCTTCCTGTGGAGCCGGCGGATCTTCCTGACCCTCCTCGCCGGCTTCGTACTGCTGCCGGTGTACGTCATGATCTCGAGTTCGCTCAAGCCGCTCCAGGACGTGTCCGGCAAGTTCCAGTGGATCCCCTCGGACCTCACCGTCAGCCCGTACTTCGACATCTGGGACACGGTCCCGCTGGCCGACTACTTCATGAACTCGCTGATCGTGGCCGGCGCGGCGACCGTCTGCTCCGTCACCATCGCGGTGTTCGCGGCCTACGCGGTCAGCCGCTACTCCTTCCGCGGCAAGCGCCTGTTCACGGTGACGGTGCTGTCGACCCAGATGTTCCCCGGCATCCTGTTCCTGCTGCCGCTGTTCCTCATCTACGTCAACATCGGCAACGCCACCGGCATCGCGCTCTTCGGCTCCCGAGGCGGCCTGATCCTCACCTACCTGACCTTCTCGCTGCCCTTCTCCATCTGGATGCTGATCGGGTACTTCGACTCGGTGCCCAGAGACCTCGACGAGGCCGCCAAGGTGGACGGCTGCGGACCACTCGGCGCCCTGTTCCGGGTCATCGTGCCCGCAGCGGTACCGGGCATCGTGGCGGTCGCGGTCTACGCGTTCATGACCGCGTGGGGCGAGGTCCTGTTCGCCTCGGTCATGACCAACGACGCCACCCGCACCCTCGCCGTCGGCCTGCAGGGCTACTCCACCCAGAACGACGTGTACTGGAACCAGATCATGGCCGCTTCCCTGGTCGTGAGCCTGCCCGTCGTCGCCGGCTTCCTGCTCCTGCAGCGCTACCTCGTCACCGGCCTCACCGCCGGTGCCGTCAAGTAGCGGCCGGCGTCCTCCTTCCTCACCTCACTTCTCCGATCACCCCAGAGAGGCACCCTCCGTGTCCGATTCGCCAGACCTCGCCGCCTTTCCCCCCGACTTCGTGTGGGGCACGGCCACATCCGCCTACCAGATCGAGGGCGCCGTCACGGAGGACGGCCGGGCACCGTCGATCTGGGACACCTTCTCCCACACCCCGGGAAAGATCGACAACGACGACCACGGCGACGAGGCCTGCGACCACTACCACCGGTGGCCCGAGGACATCGCCCTCATGAAGGAACTGGGCACCGACGCCTACCGCCTGTCCGTCGCCTGGCCCCGCGTGATGCCCGCCGGTGACGGACCGGTCAACGCGGCCGGTCTCGACTTCTACGACCGCCTCGTCGACGGCCTCCTCGACGCGGGCATCACCCCCAACATCACCCTCTACCACTGGGACCTCCCGCAGGCCCTCCAGGACCGCGGCGGCTGGACCGTACGCGACACGGCCGAACACCTCGCCGCCTACGCCTCCGCCGTCGCCGGACGGCTGGGCGACCGCGTCACCCGCTGGGCCACCCTGAACGAACCCCTGTGCTCCGGGTGGATCGGCCACCTGGAAGGCAGGATGGCTCCCGGCCTCACCGACCTCACCGCCGCTGTGCACGCCTCGTACCACCTGCTCCTCGGCCACGGACTGACCGCGCAGGCGATCCGCGCGGCGGCACCGGGCGCCCAGGTAGGGCTCGTGACCAACCACTCGACCGTGGAGGCTGCGTCGACCCGCCCGGAGGATCTCGCGGCGGCCACCCGTATGGACGGCCACACCAACCGCTGGTGGCTCGACCCGGTCTACGGGCGCGGCTTCCCCGCCGACATGCGCGAGCTGTACGGCGTGGAGCTGCCGGAACGACCGGGCGACCTGGACGCGATCGCCGCCCCGCTCGACTGGCACGGCCTCAACTACTACTTCCCGGTCACGGTCGCCGACGACCCGGCCGGCCCCGTCCCGTACGCCCGCGAGGTCCGCCTGCCCGACGTGCCCCGCACCGGCATGGACTGGCAGATCGACGCCGACGGCCTGGAGGCGTTCCTGATGCGGCTGACCGACGACTACGGCGTCCGCAAGCTGTACGTCACCGAGAACGGCTCAGCCTTCCCCGACACCGTCGGCCCCGACGGAACCGTCGACGACCCGGAACGGGCCCGCTACCTGGAGCAGCACGTCAGTGCCTGTGCCCGCGCCGTGCGCAAGGGCGCCCCGCTCGCCGGCTACTACGCCTGGTCCCTGCTCGACAACTTCGAGTGGGCCTACGGCTACGACAAGCGCTTCGGCCTCGTCCACGTGGACTACGCGACCCAGGCGCGCACCATCAAGTCGAGCGGCCGCCGGTACGCGGACATCATCCGCGCTCACCGGCAGATCCACGCCTGACCCGCGGCCCGGAGGGCGGGGGAGGCTCCTGCGGGCGGACGCGCGTGCGCCGGCGGGAGCTCCGCGGACGTGACGGGCGGCGGTGACCGGCGACCTGCCACCGGTCACCTGCTCGCCATGGCCTTGCTGGCCGCCCTCGCCGCCGACGCGACACCGGTCAGAACCGCACAGCCGAACCGGCCCGCCCGCAGCCCCGGCCCCATCGACCTGACCGTTCCCGAGGTCCGCCACCCGCTCGGCGTCCTGCCGAGCCCCCCGAACACGTCCCCGCACAGGCTGCTGCAGTGGTCGAACCGGCGCAGGAGCCACCAGGCCACAGCCCGGCGCAGCCACTACCGGCGACGACTGGCCGCCCCCGCGACCGGAAGGATCACGAAGTCCCACTGGAGTATCAGCCGATGCGGGTTCCTGTGCCGCTGACACGCACGCGCGGATCACCCGCGCGCAGCGTCACCGTGAGCTCGCCGGGGCGGCCCAGGTCCTCGCCCTGGTACAGGGTGAGAACGGCGTCCTCGGAAACCAGGCCGAGCTCACGGGCGTACGCACCGAACGCGGCGGCCGCGGCGCCTGTCGCCGGGTCCTCGACGACGCCGCCGACGGGGAACGGGTCACGGACATGGAAGACGGTGGCCGACTCCCGCCACACCAACTGGACCGTGGTCAGGTCCAAGCGGTGCATCAGGGCTTCGAGGCGCGCGAAGTCGTACGCCAGCTCTGCGAGGCGAGCGCGTGTCGCCGCCGCGAGAACGAGATGGCGGGCGCCGGCGAACGCGATACGGGGCGGGAAGGCCGGGTCGAGATCGGTGGCCGGCCAGCCGAGAGCGGCGAGTGCCTCCGCGAGGTCGGCGTCGGCGGTCTCCTCGATGTGCGGCTCGACACTGGTGAGCGTGGCCCTGAGCGTTCCGCCCTCCTCGGCCACCTCCACCGGCACGGTGCCGGCGTGCGTCGCGAACACCATCTCCCCGGGGCCCGTCCGCTCGGCAAGCGCGAGGGCGGTCGCGACGGTGGCGTGCCCGCAGAACGGCACCTCGGCCTTGGGACTGAAGTAACGGATGCTGTACGCCCGCCCCTCCTGGCCGCCGAGGCCCTCCGGGGGCGCGGTCAGGAACGCGGACTCCGAGTATCCGAGGTCGGCGGCGATGGCCAGCATGTCGCTGTCGTCCAGACCGGTGGCGTCCAGAACGACGCCGGCGGGGTTTCCTCCGTCGGGGGCGCTGGAGAAGGCGGTGTAGCGCAGCACCTCGGGCCGCGGCGTAATCGTCGTCATGCACGCGGCAACGCGGCCCGGGCCCGCGGCTATTCCTGGACGCGGGTGGAGGCGGGGGCCGGGGTGCCTGCGGCGGTGCCGCACATCGATACAGGTGCACCGTGATCTTGTCGGGCAGCGGTCCGAGATCTGCCGGGCGGTGCAGGGCCGGGCCCGGCAGTGGGCAGACGTGACGGTGGGCCCCGGCCAGGACAGAAGATGAACCGGTCGTCGATGCGGGGGCGGTGGAGCCCAGTGGATGGCCCGGGTCGTAGACCGGCCGTCGTTCGGGCAGTGTTATTACCGGAGTCTGACGGAGGAGCCCTGGCAGTACCGTGGCGGGCCGAGTGCGGCTTGGGTGGACGCATGATGGGACCGGCCGGCCGGCCGCGGCCGGTCCGCCCGTTGTCTTCCGGAGGTCCTGGTGTCTCGTTCGTCCCGCCGTACCGTTGTGCCCGTCCTGCTCGTCCTGACGGTCGTCGCCGGTGTCGGGCTCTTCTATTTCCAGCCGTGGAAGGCGTTCACGGACACCACCGTGGACGAGGCGCTGCCCGGCGTCATGGCCCCTGCGTCGAACGGTGAACCGGCGACGAGGGACACGGCCCGCGTGAGCGGCGGGGAGTCGTCGGCGAAGGACACGGGACCGGTGGACCTTGCCGAAGGCCGCTTCGTGTCCCATGAGCACGACACCAGCGGCACCGCTCGCACGGTCCGGCTCGCGGACGGCAGCCAGGTGCTGCGGATCGAGGACCTCAAGTCCTCGCAGGGGCCGGACGTTCGGGTCTATCTCTCGATGCGGGACCCCGCCGCGGTGGAAGCGGGGCTCGGGGACGGGGACGTCGAGCTCGGGAAGCTCAAGGGCAATCTGGGAAACCAGAACTACACCGTCCCCGCCGGCACCGACCTGTCCCGGTTCCGGAGCGCCGTCATCTGGTGCGAGCGGTTCGCGGTCTCCTTCGGCGCTGCCGGCCTTGCTCCGGCCAAGGGCTGAGCCCGTGACTGCCGGCCCTGCACCCGCCCGCCGAGTCCTCGTCGTCGAGGACGATCCGACGGTCGCCGAGGTCGTCACCGGATATCTCGCCCGCGCCGGCTACGAAGTCGAGCACGCCCATGACGGCCTCCTCGCCCTGGAGGCGTTCGCCTCCCTGCGACCGCAGTTGGTCGTCCTGGACCTGATGCTGCCCGGCCTGGACGGCCTGGAGGTGTGCCGCAGACTGCGTGCGTGCCAGGGACCTCCGGTACCCGTGGTGATGCTGACAGCCCGCGGTGCGGAGGCGGACCGGATCCTGGGGCTCGAGCTGGGTGCGGACGACTACATGACCAAGCCGTTCAGCCCCCGCGAACTGGTGCTGCGCGTGGCCTCTGTACTGCGCCGCGCCGAGGCCCCGCCGCCCTCCGCCGCCTCGGCCGTGCTGCGGGCCGGTGACATCGTCGCCAGCCCGGGTGCACGGCAAGCGCAACGCGGTGGCCGAGAACTTGCCCTGACGGTACGCGAGTTCGACCTGCTGGCTTTTCTGCTGCGCAATCCGGGACGCGTGTTCTCCCGCGAGGAACTGCTGCGGCACGTATGGGGGTGGGACTTCGGGGACGTGTCGACCGTGACCGTGCATGTCCGACGGCTGCGCGAGAAGATCGAGGACGATCCAGCCGTGCCGAAGCTCATCAGCACGGTGTGGAGCGCCGGATACCGCTTCGATCCGCCCGAGGACGAGGCCGGCCGCAAGGACCTCCAGCCGTGATCGACATGTTGATCATCGTCGGCCTGGCCGCTCTGGGCGCTCTGTTCGCGGGGCTGCTCGCGGCTCCCGTCGTCACCTGGCTGCGGGGCCGCTCCGTCGTCCTGTCGATGTTCGCGGTCGCCGCGCTCGCCGTCGTCGCGATGGCGGCCGGCACGGTCGCGGTGGCGCTGGAGATGTTCCTGTCGGGGCACGACTTCCGTGTAGTCCTCATCGTGGTCGCCGTGTCGGGGACGTTCTCCCTCGGAGCCGCACTGCTCTTCGGGCGTCGGATCGCCGCCGGCAGCCGTGAACTGGCGCTGGCTGCGACCACCGTCGGCGGCGAGCCCGGCTTCCTGGCCCCGGCGCACCCGCCCACCAGCGAGCTCGCCGCACTCGCCGCCGCCCTGGAGACGGCCGGAAACCGGCTGCGGGCCGCGCAGGACCGCGAGAGGTCGCTGGACACCTCACGAAGGGAGCTGATCGCCTGGATCTCACATGACCTGCGCACCCCGCTCGCCGGGCTGCGCGCGATGGCGGAAGCGCTGGAGGACGGTGTCGCTCCCGATCCCGCCCGCTTCCACACACGTATCCGTATCGAGGCGGACCGGCTCTCCGGCATGGTCGACGACCTCTTCGAACTCTCCCGCATCCAGGCACGCTCCCTGGAACTGGTCCTGACGCGGGTGTCGATCTACGACCTGGTGGACGACGCCCTCGCCTCGGCCCGGCCGCTGGCCGACGAACGCGGGGTTCGCCTGGTGGACGGCGGAATCGCGGCGCTCCCGGTCCGGGCCGACACCCAGGCGATCACGCGAGTGCTGGGCAACCTCCTGGTCAACGCCATCCGGGCGACACCGGCCGACGGAACCGTCGCGGTGAGCGCACACCTGAAGGACGGCAAGGTGGTGCTCGGTGTCGAGGACGGCTGTGGCGGTATCGCGGAGCAGGACCTGCCGCACGTCTTCGACACGGGGTGGCGCGGCGGCCAGGCACGTACACCGCCCAGCCTGACGGTCAAGGATCCGGGGACAGTTGCCGAGCACACGGCCGGCCGTGGCCCGACGACGGCCACTGCCGTGGGGCAGCGGCACGGAGACAGCGGGGCGGGTCTCGGACTCGCCATCGTCCGCGGCATCGTCGAAGCCCACACCGGCCACGCATCGGTCCGCAACACCGCGGTGGGATGCCGCTTCGAGGTCACCCTCCCCGCGGATGGGGCGGGCCGGCCCGTGCCCGGTGCAGGAACGGTCCGGTAGGCCGTGAGCGCTGCCCCTGGCCTGCCGCACCCCTCCCCGGCCATGGCCGAACGCAAAAGGCTGAAGGTCCTCATCAGGCCCGGACCCGGACCAAGCCCTGATCCGGGAACGCCGGGAGTGGTGTGCGGCCGGCCCGCACCCCACTCCTGGCTGTACCCGCGCCCGGTCAGCTGCGTCCCGCGCGCCCGACCACGGCCTCACGCCCGGCGGTCCCGTACCGGCGCCCTGCGGTGTTCACGGGCTGGATGCGGAGCTCGGCCGTGTCGTCGGGGCGAACGCCGCGCGGTAGGCGGTCGGTGTCGTCCCCAGGGTGCGGCGGAAGTGCAGTCGGAGGTTCGAGGGGCTGCCCAGGCCGCAGCGGTCGGCTATGTGGTCGACGGCGAGTTCGGTGCTCTCCAGGAGCTCTCGGGCGCGGTCGAGCCGGGTGGTGAGCAGCCACCGCAGGGGCGTCGTGCCGGTCTCGGCGACGAACCGCCGGGCGAAGGTCCGCGGGGCCATGTGCGCGTGAGCGGCGAGCAGTGGGACCGTCAGTGGTTCGTGCAGACGGGCCAGGGCCCAGGCCCGGGTGGCCGCCAGGGTGACGCCGGGCGTCTCGGGGGCCAGCGGCCGTTTGATGTACTGCGCCTGCCCACCGTCGCGGTGGGGGGCGGAGACCAGGGTGCGCGCCACCTGGTTCGCCGTCCGTGCGCCCAGGTCGCGTCGCACCAGGTGCAGGCACAGGTCGATGCCGGCGGCGACGCCCGCCGAGGTCAGCACCTGCCCCTCGTCCACGTAGAGCACGCGCGGATCCACCGTCACCTCCGGATACCGGACGGCCAGTTCCTCGGCGTACTTCCAGTGGGTGGTGGCCCTGCGGCCGTCCAGGATCCCGGCCGCCGCCAGCGCGAACGCCCCCGTGCAGATGGACACCAGCCGCCGGCCCCGGGCGTGCGCCTCGGCCAGTGCGGCGAGCACGTCCCGCGGCAGATCCCGTAGGTGCGGCGCGTACCCAGGGACCACCACGGTGTCCGCCTCGCCCACCGCCTCCAGTCCGGCCGCCACCGTCACGGCGAACCCCGCAGCGGTCGGGACCGACCCCGCGGTCCGTCCGCACAGCGTCAGCTCGTAGGGATCACCGGGCACGGCGATGAAGACCTGGGCCGGGATGCCGAGGTCCAGGGGCAGTACGTCGTCCATGACCAGTACCGCCACGCGGTGCGGTGCGACGGGGGTGGCAGTTTCCTCTCGCATGGAGGCAAGTCTGCCACTGTCGAAGGCCGTTGCCGCAGCCGATCATCAATGCCATGAACGACGAGACGACCACACGCGTCCCTCCGCTCCCCGACACTTCCGTCACTCGCCGCGCACTGGCCCTGGTGCGCGGGACGGAGTCCACCGCCACCGCCAACCACAGCGTCCGCAGCGCGTTGTTCGCCCGCCTCCGCGCCGACCACCAAGGCGCGGAGCCGGGGCGCGACTACGATCCGGAGCTGCTGTTCCTGGCCTGCGTCCTGCACGACATCGGCCTGACGGAGGCGGGCGACCGTCACCAGCGGTTCGAGGTGGACGGCGCGGACACGGCCGCGGAGTTCCTCACCGCGCAGGGCCTGCCCACCGCCGACGTCGACGCCGTGTGGGAGGCCATCGCCCTGCACACGACGCCGGGCATCGCCGAGCGCCGCGGCACCCTGTGCGCGCTGGTGCACCAGGGGACCGGAATGGACTTCGGCTTGGACGCGGACTGCGTCGACGATGCCACCGGGGCCGCGATCCACTCCGCCTATCCGCGGCTGTCCATGGCCACCACGCTCACCGACGAGATCGTCGCCCAGGCACGGCACCGTCCGGAGAAGGCCCCGCTCTTCTCCGTCGCGTCCGAACTGCTCAGGGAGAGGTCCGTGCCGCCGCACAGGACCCGGATGGAGACCATGGCCGACACCGCGCGCTGGGGCAACTGAGCATGGCCACGTACGGAATCCTGCTGTTCGACACGGCGCAGGAACTCGACTTCGCCGGCCCGTGGGAGGTGCTCACCACCTCCTCCGGGCTGCGGGACGGCGCGGACGACGTCGTGCTCGTCGCCGAGCGTTCCGCGCCCGTCCGGTGCTCCCAGGGCATGCGGGTACTGCCGGAACACACACTCGACGACCACCCGCCCCTGGACGTCGTCCTCGTGCCGGGCGGTTACGGCGCCCGGGAGGTCGAGCCGCACAACGCGCGGGTCACCGGCTGGCTCGCCGACACCGCCGCGCGCGCCGCGTGGGTGGTCGGCGTCTGCACCGGGGCCTTCCTGCTGCACGCCGCCGGCCCGGCCCGGGCCCGCCGGGTCGCCACGCACCGGCAGTACGAGGAGGCACTGGAAGAGCGCGGCGACGTCACCGTCGTACGGGACGCCCGCTATGTGGTCGACGGCAACCTGCTCACCAGTCAGGGCGTCTCCGCCGGCATCGACAGCACCCTGTGGCTCGTCGGCCACCTGCACGGGCGCGAACACGCCCGCGCCGTGCGCCGTGCCCTCCAGTACGACCCGGCACCCCCGTACCTGGCGGACGAGCCCCTCCCCGCCCCGTGACCGACCGAGAAACCGGAGTACCGACCGAGATGAAACGCCGTACCCTCCTGCAAGCCACCTCCGTGCTCGGCGCCGCGACGCTGACGGCCGGCACCGCCACCCCCGCCGACGCGGCGGCCTCCGAGACCCCCGGCCATGACCGGCCCTTACGCGTACACGTCGTCATGTTCGACGGTGTGGAGGAACTCGACTTCACCGCCCCGTACGAGGTGTTCTCCGCCTCCGGCTACTTCGCCGACCGCGCGGTGGAGGTCCGCTACGTCGCGCTCGACGGCCCCCGTACCGTCAAGGCCGCCTACGGCACCGGACTGCGCGTCGGCCACGGATGGGCGCCCGAGGACGCCGACCTCCTCGTCGTCCCCGGCGGCGGGTACGCGCGCCGCGAGGATCCCGGAGTGTGGGCGGAGATCCGGCGGGGCTCCCTGCCACGGGCCCTGGCCGCCGCGGCCCGCCCTGGCCTGACCGTCAGCGCGCTGTGCACGGGCGTGATGCTGCTCTCCGCCGCCGGGCTGACCACGGGGCGCCCCTGCACCACCCATCACCGAGCGCGGGCCGACCTGGAGCGGCAGGGCGGAGTGCTCAAGAACGCCCGCGTGGTCGACGACGGCGACCTGGTCACCGCCGGCGGCGTGACCTCCGGGCTGGACCTCGCCCTGTGGCTGGTGCGCCGGGAACTCGGCGCGGACGCCGCGGTCGGTCTGGAGGAGATGCTCGAGTACGAGGCCCGCGGCACGGTGTGGACACCGCGAAGCAACCGGTGAGTGTCCTTCGCGGTCGCCGTCTCGGCACGGCCCCGCACGCCCAGGAGACGGATTGACGGCTTGAACGGGACGGGCGGGGCGGTCTCGTGGAACGGGATGACGGCCGGCGGCAAGGCGGCACCACCGGTGCGGGCTTCCCGCTCGGCGTGCGGCCGGGACGGCGGCCGCGAAGACCGGGCGGTCACGGCGTCCGGAGTTACCCTCTCGGGGTGACCCAGCAACCCACATCCGACGAACGGCGGCCCGCGAACGAGGGACGCAAGGCCGCCGACCGCAACCGGGCCGCTCTCGTCACTGCCGCACGAGAGGTCTACGCGGAGTACGGCCTCGACGCTCCGTTGTCCGCGATCGCGCGCCGAGCCGGAGTGGGGCAGGGCGTCCTGTACCGGCACTTTCCCGACCGAGCCGCCGTCGCCACCGCGATTCTGGATGAGAACGTCGGTCAGATCGAGCGGGCAGCGGCAGCCCAGGGCGCGGACATCGCCGGCATCCTGGGTGTGCTGACCTGGCACCAGACCCAGTCGACGGCCTTCATCGACATCCTGCACGCCGATGGTGCGGCCGGCCGTTCCGGCATTCCCGCGTACGCTTCGACGCTCTCCGGGCGGGTCGAGCGGGCCCTGCGGGCGCATCTGCCGGACGGCCACCGGCTGGCTGCGGCGGAGGACGATCTCATGATCGCTGTCGCCATGGTCTCGGGGGCCGTCACCGGCCCCACTCGCGAGCAGCGGGAACACCGGGCACTGGCGGCGTGGCGGCTGCTGGGTGTCGAGGTGGGGCCGGTGCGGCCCTTCGACCGGTGAAGAGAGCCGTGTTGACCGGCGAAGAGGGCCGTCAGCCGCCGTTGGACTGACGGATACCCTTCGCCGGCGCGTCGAAGCTGTACAGGTACCCACCGGCCGGGCCGCTGACGGTCATGTACGCCCTGGTCCCGCCGGGCGTGATGGCCACGTTGGTCGCCGATTCGAGGCCCTCGGCGGCGCGGCCGGGAACCTCGACGGTCGCCAGGCGCTCACCGTGCCGGTCGTACACCGCCATGGCGGGCCGGCCGTGCAGGGCCTGATAGAGGTTGCCGTCCGCGTCCACGGCGATCGAGTCCGTCTGCGCGACACCGCCGTCCACGCGGATGGCGGTGTGCCGGGAAGCGACCTGGCCCTTGCCGTCGAGCAGGAGGTAGGAGACGCGGTTCTGCGTGAGCTCGCTGATCCACAGTCCGCGGTACTCCGCGTCGAACGAGATCCCGTTGGGCGCCGCCAGTTCGTCCGCCAGGACGGTGGCGTTCTTCCCGTCGCGGTCGATCCGCACCACGCGCCCCGTCGCCTCGCCCTCGGACATGCCGCGCGAGTCGCTGACGTACAGGTTGCCGTCCCGGTCGAAGGCGAGGTCGTCGGGGTTCATCGGGGCTCCGCCGACCTCGCCCGAGAAGAAGGTCCGCGGGTCACTGCCGTCCGGGGCCAGGCTGACGATCTCGCCGTGGGAGAAGTCGGTCAGGTAGACGCGCCCGTCGTAGGGGCTGAACTGGGCCGACGTGTAGGTGCCGCGGCTGTCGGTGTGGACCTGGCGCGATGTCTTCTTCCGCACATCGACGCGCAGCACCTTGGGCTCGCCGGCCGGTGCGGTGACATCGACGACGAGCAGCTTGCCGTCCGCGTCGAAGGTCGGGCCCTCCAGCAGGGTCATGCCGGTCTCGGGGTGCACCTTCGTCAGCCGCATGACCTTCTGGGCGCGGATGGTCCTGTCCGCGCCGGTGGCGGCCGCGGGGTCCGCGGCGGCGCCGCCCGTGTCCGTACCGCATCCGGTGAGGGCCAGCAGGCCGATCGCGGCGAGTCCGGTGAGGGATCGGAGCGGGAGTCGTTGCATGGGGGTCACTCTTCCTGTCCGAGGTGTGCGGAAGCTCTCTCCGCCTCAACCGGACAACGCTGTCCGGTTCTTGCTACGGTAATACATGCCCGCCCAAGTCCGTTGACCCCGGTACCACTTGGCGGACAGGGCGGCCTCCCGGCAGAGAAGCGGAAGAATCGAGGCCCCCCACATGACGAACTCGCAAGCACCTTCCCCGGAGGAACTGGCCGAGCTGAGGCGGCGCTACCGCCTCGAACGGGAGCGACGCGTGCGCCCCGACGGCACTCGGCAATACCTTGCCGCCGACGCCGAGTTCGGCTACTACGCCGACGACCCGTACGCGCGAGAGGCGGGCGATCGGGAGCCCCTGCGGGACAGGGTGGACGTGGCGGTCATCGGTGGCGGATTCGGTGGCATCCTGGCGGGCGCGCGGTTGCGTCAGCGGGGCATCGGGCGGGTCCGCGTCCTGGAGAAGGGCGGTGACTTCGGAGGGACCTGGTACTGGAACCGGTACCCGGGCATCCACTGCGACATCGAGTCGCACGTGTACCTGCCGATGCTCGACGAGACCGGGTACGTGCCGGAGTGGAAGTACGCTCCGGGCGAGGAGATCCGCCGCCACGCGGTACGGATCGCGGAGAAGTTCGACCTCTACGCGGACGCCCTGTTCTCCACGTCGGTCACGTCCCTGACCTGGGACGAGACCTCGCAGGCGTGGGTCGTCACGACCGACCGGGGTGACACGTTCCGCGCCACCTACGTCGTCACGGCGACCGGTACGCTCACCGAGCTCAAGCTCCCCGGCATCCCCGGTATCGAGAACTTCGAGGGCCACACCTTCCACACGTCGCGCTGGGACTACGCCTACACCGGCGGCACCCCGGACGGAGGCCTCACCGGCCTCGCGGACAAGCGCGTGGGTGTCGTCGGCACCGGCGCCACCGGCATCCAGGTCGTCCCGAAGCTGGCCGAGGACGCGGGACACCTCTACGTCTTCCAGCGCACCCCCTCCACCGTGGACGTGCGCGCCAACCGCCGCACCACCGCGCGGGACGTCTGCGCGGACCGCGACGGATGGGCGCGCGAGCGCCGCGACAACTTCCTGCGCATCGTCTCCGGCGAGACGGCGGAGGAGGACCTCGTGGCGGACCGGTGGACCTCCTCCGCCGGTCTTCTGGAGAAGCTGCTGCCGAGCTTTCGCCGTCCGGCGGACCGGCAGGCCTTCGAAGCGGCCTACGAGGTGGCGGACGCCGTCAAGATGAACGAGGTCCGCGCCCGTGTCGAGCAGGTCGTCGCCGACGCGGACACGGCGGAGAAGCTGAAGCCCTGGTACCGGTACGCGTGCAAGCGCCCCACGTTCTCCGACACCTACCTGCCGGCCTTCAACCGCGCCAACGTCACCCTGGTCGACACCGCGGACACGCACGGCATCGAGCGGATGACCGAACACGGTGTCGTGGTCGGCGGCACCGAGTACGCGCTCGACTGCCTCATCTTCGCCACCGGGTTCTCCGTCGGGGTCTCGGGCGTCCATTCCGGCAGACTGCCCGTCAACGGCCGGGGCGGCGTCCAGCTGTTGCACGCGTTGCGGCAGCGAGGACCGCGATCCCTGCACGGGTTCACCAGCAACGGCTTCCCGAACCTGATCCAGCTGGGAGCCACGCAGAGCGCCAGCAGCGTCAACTTCACTCACGTGCTCGACGAACACGCCGTGCACGCGGCGGCACTCGTCGCGGCCGCCGAAGCCGAGGGCGCCGTCATCGAACCGTCCCGCGAGGCCGAGGACGCCTGGCTCGCGGTCATGGCCGAGGGTGCGCCCGACCACGAGTGGTTCCACGCCGAGTGCACACCCGGGTACTACAACGGTGAGGGGCGTGGCCGGCCGAACGCGCCGATCGCCTATCCCCATGGCGCGGTCGCTTTCCACGATCTCCTGAAGCGCTGGCGCGAGGAGTCCATGGGCGACGTCCTCACGGCCAGGCAGGCTGCCGAGGCCTAGGGGTACGGGCCGCGAGGCGGTGCGGTGCGGGGCCCGGTCGCTGTCGGCCGGGCCCCGTCCGGCTCGTGGTCCCTCGACGAGTGAGGTGCCGCCCACCCCTGACGGGGCCGCGCGGCACCTCGTCACGTGTGGCCGACGCCCTGTCAGACGGCGGACCAGCCGTCGTCGACGGGCAGGATCGCACCGTTGATGTTGCTCGCGGCGTCCGAGGCGAGGAACAGGATCACGGCCGCCTGCTCCTTTGGCTGCGACACGCGGCCGAGGTTGACGAAGTGCGGGCCGATCGCCGCCGGGCCGTGCGCCGTGCGGTCGGGTTCCACCGCGATGGCGGTCGCGGTGCCACCCGGGCAGATCGCGTTGGCGCGGATGCCGCTCTTGCGGTACATCACCGCCAGCGACTTCGTCAGCCCCACCACGCCGTGCTTGGAAGCCGTGTAGGAGGCGCCGGCCGCGCTGCCGCGCAGGGCGGCCTCGGAGGCGGTGTTCACGATGGCGCCGCGGCCCGCGGCCAGCATGTGCGGCAGTACCGCGCGGGCGAGCATGAACGGCGCGGTCAGATTGACCCGGATGACCCGCTCCCACTCGGCGTCACTCACGTCCGCCAGGGCCGACATGCTGTCCATGATCCCGGCGTTGTTCACCAGGACGTCCACGCCGCCGAAACGATCCACCGCCGTCGACACCACCCGGTCCACGACGGCCTGCTCGCTCAGGTCACCCGTGACGGCCACCGCCGTGCCGCCCGCCTGCTCGATCTCCTTGACGACCGCGTCGGCCCCGTCGGCGTTGAGGTCCGCCACCACGACGCGGTCCCCCTGCGCGGCGAAGGCGAGGGCGGTCGCGCGCCCGATGCCCGATCCCGCTCCGGTGACGATCACGCTGCGTCCGTTCAGATCGGCGGTCATGAAGTGCTCCATCCAAGACGTGCTGGCGCGGCGGACTCGTGTCACACCGCGCCAGCACTCTAACCTTTTATGTCTCTGAGTGACATAAAGTCTTGGTGGAGAATGCTCATGGCATTGATCACCGGCGCCGGAGGGGCAGATGACCGCAGCTCGTGGACGGACGGGACGGCCGCCCCTGACCGAGGAGCGCAAGACCGCCATCAGGCTGGAGATCGCCCGGGCCGCGGTCGACCTGTTCATCGCCCAGGGCGTCGCCGCGACGACGGGGGAGCAGATCGGGCAGGCGGTCGGGGTCTCGGCGCGCACGGTGTGGCGTTACTTCCCGACCAAGGAGAGCTGCGTACAGCCGCTGTTCTCGACCGGCATCGACACGATCGCCGCCGCGCTGCGGCAGTGGCCCCCCGGCCGGCCCCTCCAGGAGGCCTTCGAGCACCTGTGGACCACCGACGCGGTCCTGCCCGGTCCGGACGTCGGCGCCCTCCTGCGGCTGACCCGGACCGAACCGGGGCTGCGCGCGGTCTGGCTGCAGACCCACGACGAGGCGGAGCCCGCCTTCGCGCGCGCCCTCGCCGAACGGGCCGGATCGCCCCCCGACGACGTACGGCCGGCCATCTGGGCCGCCATGCTCAACGCCGCGCTGCGCGCGGCCGTCGAACACCACGCCTACCGGTCGGCCGAGCCGGACACCGACCCCGCGGCGGCCCGGGCCGACCTCTCGGCGACCCTGCGCACCGCTCTGGCCGTCACGGCCGCCGGCCTGACCTGAACCCCGGGCGCGCCCGTACCTCGGCGAATACCCGACCACGGGTGTTGTGCTTCGTTGGAAGGCTCGTGAGCACCGACTCGTCGATGGCGGCTGCCGCCGCGATGGATGTGCGTACTTGCGCCCGATGAATCGAAGGGAGCTGTTGTGGCAGTGCCGGTCAGTGATGCAGGCGGAGCCGGTGTGGCCGGTGGGCGGCCGGGCGGCGGTCTCCCGCCGTCTCGTCCGATGCGCCGGCGCTGCCCTCCGCGCCGCCCCCGCCCAGGCGGCCGGCCAGTTGGTCGCGCTCCGCGGCGGCCCGCCGGGCGGCCTCCCGTTCCCCGCGACGCTTCTTGCTGCGATGGCGCGCCAGCACTGTTCCGGCCAGCAGCATCCACATGCCCAGGCCGAAGATCAAAGTCAGGGCGATACCGCCGAGAAACGCCCCGAGGGTGCTGATCGTGAAGGGTTCACTCCCCAGCAGGGTCACGGTGTAGTCCGGACCGCCGGACAGGTTGTACGCGATCAGCAGACCTGCGAAGGCGGCCGCGCCCGCCATCAGCAGGAGGCCCAGTACCAGCATGGTTCTCACCTCGTCACAAGTGGACGTGCTCCACCCGGGTCACCCGGACGAATGAGGCAAAACGTCACTCCCGGATCGCTGCGCCGTGCGACTCCCGCGCGTCGAGGGCCTCGGCGGTCACCGGGACCCGCACGTGTCGCGCGTGAGCCCGTCGACGACGAATCCGACCCCGACACCGAGCATCCAGGTGTCCTTCGCCAGGGCGGTGCCCTCCTGGGTCGGGCGCAGACTGCCCTCCTCGCGCATACCGGGCGTACGCAGGTACAGGCCCACCAGCCCGGCCGAGAACGCGGTCAGGCCGATCCCCGCCACGGCCGTCGGTACGACCGGCAGGAGCAGCGCGGCGCCGAGCGCCATCTCACCGGCGGACAGCAGGCGGACGAAGGTCGCCGGCCGCACTTTGCCGAGGAACGGATAGGTGGTCTTCGCCATCGCGTGCAGCATGACGGCGGTCTGCTCGTCGGCCCCGCGCTTCGCCAGGCCGGAGTTGAGGATGAAAGCCCCGGTGGCCAGTCGTGGGGCGACATGCCTTGGTTGGATGGGCAGACGCATGGGAACTCCTTGCGGCTTTTCCGGGAGATGGCCGTCAGCCTATGGCGGGCGACGGCTCCTCGCAGGGCGGGCCCCGGAGGGCTGCGCCGATCGGGTCACGGCTGCCTCCCACCACGCAGGCCCGGGACGGTGCACGCGGTCACTCCCGTCGCCGGACGCCTTCGCGGTCCGTGCCCGGCAGGGTGGACGGGGTGAAACGCGGCCGCCCCGCGCGCCGGGCCGTCCTCGTCGTCCTGTCATCGCCCCGCCGTCCGGCCGGGCCGCGCGACCACCGGCAGCCGGACGCCGAACCGGCAGGACCCGGTACCTCGCGGGCTGCGCCGGGCCCGGCCGGTTCGTAGCATGAGGGCATGACCGGCACAGTCCCCGGCGTGATGCGGGCGGCGTACATCGACTCCCTCGGCCCTGCCGACCACATTCACTACGGGGAGCTTCCCGTGCCGACGGTCGGGCCCACGGACGTGCTCGTGCGGGTCGGGGCCGTGGCCGTCAACCCCGTGGACACCTTCGTACGGTCCGGGGCGTACGCCACACCGCTGCCGTTCCCCTTCGTCGTCGGCCGTGACCTGGTGGGCGAGGTCGCCGCGGCCGGCCCCGGCGCGGCGGGCTTCACCCCCGGGCAGCGGGTGTGGTGCAACAGCCTGGGCCACGCGGGCCGGCAGGGATCCTGCGCCCAGTACGCGACGGTCGCCGCCGAACGCCTCTACGCGGCGCCGCCCGACATCGACGCGGACCATCTCGTGGCTGCCGTACACCCGGCGGCGTCGGCCTGGCTGGCGCTGTTCCGGCACGGCCGGCTGAGGCCCGGGGAGACCGTGTACATCGGGGGCGGTGCCGGCAACGTGGGCGGCGCCGCCGTGGCCCTGGCCTCCCGGGCCGGGGCGCGGGTGGTCGCCACGGCGCGTGCCGAGGACGCCACGGCGCTGCGCGGGCTGGGAGCCGCCGAGGTCGTCGACCACCGGTCACCCGACGTCGGAGAGCGGGTGCGCCGGGCCGCCCCCGACGGCTACGACCTGCACCTGGACACGTCCGGGCAGGGGGTGCTCGCCGACGCGGTGGATCTGCTGGCGCGGGGCGGTCGCCTGGTCGCGATGGCCGGACTGGGGAAAGGGCCCGCCGAGCTGCCGGTGACCCGGCTCTACACCAGGGACGCGAGCGTCGTGGGCTTCGCCATCAGCAACGCCACGACCGCCGACCTCGCCGACGCCGCGCAGGGCGTCGTGGGCGTCCTGAGGGACACGCCGTGGCGTCCGCGCATCGCCGACCGCCTGCCCCTGTCGATGACGGCACAGGCGCACCGGAGGCTGGAGACCGGTCAGGTGCGGGGGCGTCTGGTCCTCGCACCCTCTTGATCGTATTTCCGGCCGGGCGATCGCGGTCCAGCATGGAGGAGACCCGTCACTCGAACGTGGGGAGCGAAGGATGCGCCGCGAAGACCTGCCGGCCCCGGAGTCGGGACTGCTGCTCACACACTTCCTCACCGTGGCCGACGTGCCGCGCTCGCGTGCCTTCTACTCCGACGTCCTCGGCGGCGAGGTGGTGCTCGCGGAGAACCCGTGCATCGTCAGGCTCGCGAACGGCTGGCTCATCATGAACCCGGGCGGCGGTCCGACCCCCGACAAGCCCGACGTCACCCTGCGCCCGCCGGCCGACCCGGGGACGGCCGCCTGCTTCCTCAACATCCGGGTGGCCGACATCGAACGCTGCTATCGCGAGTGGAGCGCGCTGGGCGCCGAGTTCCTCACGCCGCCGATCGACCGGAAGGCCGAGCTCCGCTGCTACCTGCGCGACCCGGACGGCTACCTCATCGAAGTCGGTCAGGCCACCGGGATGCTGAACGGCGTCCTCGCCGATCCGCCCGCCGGCGACGGCTGACGTGCCGGCGGGGCCACGACGCCGGCCGCTCACGGCTGCGGACGGACGGTGAGCATCTAAGCATCTGCCGCGCGTGTCCGACGGCGCCGCTGTACCGGCGTTCGACGGTGCTGCTCCTGGAACGACGGCGGTGGCGGGTGAGGCCGTGCGGGCGGCGCCGCGGCCGCGTTCAGGATAGTTCGGTGCCGGATACAGCGATGGTCCCCACGGACGGGGACCCGCGTCGAGTGGTGGGACCTCCGTACGCGGTACACGCTGGTCAGGAACGGAAGGAGAGGCGAGATGGCGAAGAACCGCGACGGGGACGAGAAGCTCAGGAAGGGCGACAAGGTCGCCTGGAGCAGCCACGGCAGCGAGGCCGAGGGCGAGGTGGAGAAGAAGATCACCGAACGCACCGAGGCCGCGGGCCGCACGGTGGACGCCTCGTCGGACGACCCGCAGTACCAGGTCCGCAGCGACAAGTCCGGCAAGCCGGCGGTGCACAAGCCGTCCGCGCTCAGGAAGAAGTGAGACGGCGTGGACGACGAGGACAGCGAGGAGACCTGGGACCGGTTCCGCGAACTGGTGAACATGACGCCTGCCGAACTGGACAAGTGGCTGGCCTCCGACCGGTCGCGGGACGCCGGACAGCACAAGGACGGGGGAGAGTCCACCGGGCACGCGTCCGGCCGCCGGATCGTGGACATCCTGCGGACGAAGAAGGGCGACCTCTCGGACGACGACTACCAGCACATGCGCAAGGTCGTCGGCTACATCCGCCGGCATCTGGCCCAGCGGCCCTCGGGTGACGTCCGGGACACCCGGTGGCGGCACTCACTCATGAACTGGGGCCACGATCCGCTGACCTGACACCGTTCTCACGTTCACCGAAGGGACCGACCACGGCATGGAAGACCCGCACCGGCGCCCCGAGGGCGTCAGCGACGAGACGGTGGCAGCCCTCGGCTCCCTGTCCAAGGCGCTGGAGACGACCGACCGTGCCCGCGGGCACCTGTTCGCCTTCCACCAGCTCACCGGCACGGCGGACTTCGAACTGGACCGCTCGGTCGAGCTGCTGCGCGAGGCGGGCCACGCGGAATGGGCGGAGCGCGTCCGGACGGAGATCCTGGGGCGCAACGTCATTCCCGGACACTGGACGTTCCAGATCGTCGAGGCGTACGACCGGACGTACTACCAGGCGTTCCGGGACCTGGAGCGCGCGGCGGTGGACCGGCTCGCCGAGGGCCGTGACCATCTGTACGAGGCGGAGCTGAAGGAGGCCCGCCGGACCCGCGGCCATCCTGACCACACGGCCCGCCCCGACAGCCCCGGCACCCGGATCGCGGACAGCCCTCTCACCTGACGCCCGCGCGGGGCGGGCCCACGCGCCCCGACGGGCCGTCAGTCGCGCACTGGGTCCGGTGGCCGGAGGAGACGCGGCGGGCCCGCGTCAGGAGGCGGACGCGTCGTGAACCGGGCCGGACGGCCGGTGGTCGCGGGCGGCGGCCCGGGCGATGTTGCGGGCCATACCGCCGAACACCACGGCGTGGAAGGGCCACACGCTCCACCAGTAGGCGTGGCCCGCCAGCCCGTGGGGGTGGAACAGGGCCCGCTGACGGTACCGGGTGCGGCCGGCCTCGTCCGTCTCGGCGTACATCTCCAGCCAGGCGAGACCCGGCAGCCGCATCTCCGCGCGCAGCCGGAGCAGACGGCCGGGGATGATCTCCTCCACCCGCCAGAAGTCGAGCGAGTCGCCGGCCCGCAGCCGCGCGGCGTCGCGGCGGCCGCGGCGCAGGCCGACCCCGCCGGCCAGCCGGTCCAGCCGGCCCCGCACGGCCCAGGCGAGCGGAAAGGAGTACCAGCCGTTGTCGCCGCCGATCCCCTCGATGACCCGCCACAGCGCATCGGACGATGCGGCGACGGTCAGGGTGCGGTCGTCGGTGTAGAGGCTGCCGCCGGCCCAGTCGGGGTCGGTGGGCAGCGGGTCGCTGGGCGCGCCGGGCACGGACGCGGACGACCAGCGGGTGGTGACCCGGGCTTCCCGCACGCGTTGCAGGGCCAGCCGGACGGCGTCGTCGAAGCCGAGCGGATACCCCGGCGGGGCGGGCACGTACCGGACGATGTCGTTCTCGCCGCACACCACCTCGTGCCGCAGCGACTCGGTGAGCGGGCGCGCGATGGACGCCGGCACCGGGGTGACCAGGCCGACCCAGTGGCTGGACAGGCCGGGTGTCAGCATCGGCACCGGCAGGATCAGCCGCCGCGGCAGCTCCGCGATCCGGGCGTACCGGAGCATCATGTCCCGGTAGGTGAGGACGTCGGGTCCGCCGACGTCGAAGGCGCGGGAGACGTCGTCCGGCATGCGCGCGCTGCCGACGAGGGCGCGCAGCACGTCCCGGACGGCGACCGGCTGGATGCGGGTGTGCACCCAGCTCGGCGTGACCATCACCGGCAGCCGTTCGGTGAGGTAGCGCAGCATCTCGAAGGAGGCGGACCCGGAACCGATGACGACCGCGGCGCGCAGGACGGTCGCGGGGACACCGGAGGCAAGGAAGACGCGGCCGACCTCGGCGCGCGAACGCAGGTGCGGCGACAGGTCCCGCTCCGGTACGCCCGGCGGCGTCAGGCCGCCGAGGTAGACGATGCGCCGTACACCGGCCGCCTCGGCCCGCTCCGCGAAGTTGTGCGCCGCCCGCCGGTCGGTCTCCTCGAAGTTGCCGCCGCCGCCCAGCGCGTGCACCAGGTAGTAGGCGACGTCGATGCCCTCCATCGCCCCGGCCACCGAGCCGGCTTCCGTGACGTCTCCCCGCACCACCTCGGCGTCCGCGGCCCAGGGGTGGTCGCGCAGCTTGTGCGGGGAGCGGGCCAGGCAGCGCACCCGGTGTCCGGCGGCGAGGAGTTCCGGTACGAGCCGGCCGCCGATGTACCCCGTGGCACCGGTGACCAGGCAGCGCAGTTCCGCGCTGTTGCTGTTGCTGTTGCTGTTGCTGTTGCTGTCGGTGCTGTCGGTGCTGTCGTTGCTGTCGCGCACGCGGCCGTGTGCTTCGTCCATGGGGCAGGCTCCGTCTCGCACGGAAGGTGGTCGCGGGATCACTTCCCGCGCCGGGGCCGTGGCGGGTGCGGGGTGGCCCAGGTTGACCCTTCTATACGCTGATCACGTGGCGACAGCGAACCAGCGCGGACAGCACGCGCACGAGCGGGGGACCGGAGCCGGGTCCGAGGAGAGCGACCTGCACGTCCTCGCGGCGCAGCTCCGGCGGATGAACGGCGAGATCAACCGCCTCGTGCAGAGCTTCGCCGGCACGCACGGACTGCACGCCACCGACGTGCAGGCACTCGCGGCGATCCTGGACGCACAGGAGCCCATGACGCCGGGGCGGCTGCGCGAGCACCTGGGGCTCACCTCGGGCGCGGTGACGGCGTGTGTGGACCGGCTGGAGCGCGCGGGGCACGTGCGGCGGGTGCGGGAGAGCCCCGACCGCAGGGTCGTCCATCTGCACTACGTGCCCGACGCCCGGGCGGCGGCCCGGACGTACTTCCGTCCGCTGGCCGAAGCGGCCGCCGTCACCTGCACGCGCTTCGACGAGGCCGAACTGGCGGTCGTGGTCCGCTTCATGGCGGCGATGAACGAGGATCTGCGGCACGTGCGGTCGGACGAGCGCTGACTTTCCGGCCGCGTGCCGCATCCGGGGGACGCGGCCGGGCACAAGTGGGTGTGTCGCGACGACCCGATGTAACTCAATCATTGAGATTGTTTATGATCGAGTCACCTTCCGTCCCGCTGGAGACCTGGAGACCTGAAGAACGATGCCCATCACCTCCCGACGAGCCCGCTGGCTCGTCCCTGTGGTCCTGCTCCTGGTCTGGCTCGGCATCGGCGGAGCGCTCGGCCCGTACGCCGGAAAGCTCGGCGACGTCGCCACCAACGACCAGGCCGCCTTCCTGCCCCGCAGTGCCGAGTCCACCCGGGTCGTCGACGCGCAGAAGGCCTTCCAGCAGGGCGAGACCCTCCCCGTGATCGTCGTGTGGACCGCGGACGGCGGCGGCGCCGTCACCGAACACCGGCCGGCGGCGACCCGGTCGGTCGCGGGCCTCGAAGGGGAGCCCGGAATCGTCGGCCCCGCGACGCCCGCCCTGCCCTCCGACGACGGCGAAGCGCTCCAAGCCGTCGTCCAGGTCGAGCCCGGCCTCGGCGACCGCCTGCCCGAGGTCCTGGAGCACATCGGCGACGCCGCCGGGCAGGTCCCCGGCACCCGGGCGCAACTCGCCGGACCCGCCGCCTCCCAGGCCGATCTCTCCGACGCCTTCGCGGGCATCGACGGGCTGCTGCTCGGCGTCGCACTCGTCACGGTGCTGGTGATCCTGCTGCTCGTCTACCGCAGCGTCCTGCTGCCCCTGGTCATCATCCTCGGCGCCGTCTTCGCGCTGGGCCTGGCCTGCGCGATCGTCTACGCGCTCGCCGGCCGGGACGTCGTACGCGTGGACGGGCAGGTCCAGGGCATCCTCTCCATCCTGGTCATCGGCGCCGCCACCGACTACGCGCTCCTGCTCACCGCCCGCTACCGCGAGGAGATCGCCCGGCACCCGGACCGTTTCGGTGCCATGCGCGTCGCGCTGCGCGCCTCCTGGGGAACCGTCGTCGCCAGCGCGGCGACCGTCGCCCTGGGCCTGCTGGCGCTCCTGCTCAGCGACCTGACCAACAACCGGGCGCTCGGACCCGTCGGCGCCATCGGTATCGTCTGCGCGGTACTGAGCACGCTCACCTTCCTGCCCGCCGTCCTGGTGGTGCTCGGCCGGGCCGCCTACTGGCCGGCCAAGCCCGTCCGGACCGGCGACCCGGAGGGCGGGCACCGCCTGTGGCACCGTGTCGCCGTACTCGTGGACCGGGCCCCGCGCCGCATCTGGACGGTCTCCCTCGCCGCGCTGCTGGCCTGCGCCGCCTTCTCGCCGACCCTGACCTCCAAGGGCGTGCCGCTGGACGAGATCTTCGTGAACGACACTCCGTCCGTCTCCGCCCAGCAGACCCTGGCACGGCACTTCCCGGGCGGCTCCGGCAACCCCGCCGTGATCATCGCGGACGCCGACCGGCTCGACCCCGTCCTCGCGGCGGCCCGTGACACCCGCGGCGTCGCCTCCGCCGCCGCGGTGACCGCCTCCGGCCGGCCGGGCGGCGGCGAACCGAAGGTGGTCGACGGGCGGGTGCGCGTCGACGCGACGCTGCAGGCGCCCGCGGACAGTGACGCCGCCAAGAGCACGGTGGCCCGGCTCAGGACCGCCGTCCACGACGTGTCGGGCGCCAACGCCCTCGTCGGCGGCTACACCGCGCAGCAGTACGACACCCAGCGCACCGCCGAGCACGACCGCACGGTCATCGTGCCCGTGGTCCTCGTCATCATCCTGGTCATCCTGATCGCCCTGCTGCGTTCCCTGCTGATGCCCGTGCTGCTCGTGGCGACGGTGGCGCTGAACTTCCTGGCCACGCTCGGCGTCTCGGCCCTCGTCTTCACCCACGTGTTCGGTTTCAGCGGCACCGACGCGTCCGTCCCGCTGTACGGGTTCGTGTTCCTGGTCGCCCTCGGCGTGGACTACAACATCTTCCTCATGTCCCGCGTACGGCAGGAGTCGCTGGACCACGGCGTACGGGAGGGCATCCTGCGGGGCCTGACCGCCACCGGTGGAGTGATCACCTCGGCCGGTGTCGTACTGGCGGCCACGTTCGCCGCGCTCGGTGTGATCCCGCTGGCCTTCCTGTTGCAGATCGCCTTCATCGTGGCCTTCGGTGTCCTGCTGGACACACTCGTGGTGCGCTCGCTGCTGGTCCCGGCGCTCGCCCGCGACATCGGCGCCGTCGCGTGGTGGCCCGGACGCCTCGGCCGCCGGACACCGGCCGGAGCGGCCGGGTCCCCCGCTTCCCGCCCCCAGAGCGGCGACTGATCCGCAGTGGACTGATCCGCGGAGGCGACTTGTCCGCGGAGGCGACTCATGCGCGGAGGCGACCGACCCGGGCGGCTCACCCTCCAGGGGTGTCGACCCCGGAGGGCACGAGGGGGCGCACCGTGCCGAGGAAGCGCCGGACGGCGATCTCGATGACGACCCGTTCCGGATTCGCCCGGGGCTGCCGGTAGCGGGCCGCGTACCGGGCCTCCGCGTCGCGGACCGCCTCGGCGTCGTCCCGCACGGTCGCGACGCCCTCCAGGGTGGACCAGCGTCTGCCGTCCACCTGGCTCACGGCGACGACGGGACGCCCGGCCCGCCGGACGTTGCGCGCCTTCGCGGTGTCCCCGCTCGTGATGACGCGTGCCGTACGGGTGACGTGGTCGTACGTCACCCCGACCGGGACCAGGTGCGGGGTTCCGTCGGCGCGCGCCGTCGACAGGAAGCACACCCGCCGCTCCTGCCAGAAGCTCACGAACTCCGCGTCCGCGTCCGCGTCGTGCCGTTCCTCGGTGTCCATCGGATCTCCTCGCGTGAGCCCCGGGTGACCCCGCGGGCGCGCTCCCACCCTACGAGGCACATGCGCCGCGACGTGCCCGCCCCCCGAGTCCGATCGCCCGGCTGAAAAAACCCGTCAGTGGGTGACGCCGGCCCTCCAGCCGGGAAACCGTGTCCCGCAGGTCCGCGCACACCGCCGGCCGACGGGACGGAGTACAGGCGATGGCGACCACGACAGGTGAGACCCGAGCGGCCACGACGGCGCCGAACAGTATCCGGCTTCCCGGCATCGTCCTCGGGATCGGACTCGGCGGCTTCGTCGACGGCATCCTCCTCCACCAGCTCCTCCAGTGGCATCACATGCTCACCAGCACCGACCACGACCGCATCGGCGTGAAGTACTACGACCCCGGCACCGTCTCCGGGCTGGAGATGAACACCGTGTGGGACGGCGTCTTCCACACCGTGTGCTGGCTCTCCGTCCTGCTCGGCCTGGCCCTCCTGTACTCCCGGGTCACGCACAACCGGCGGGCGGTGTGGACCTCACGGGTGCTGTGGGGCTGGATCCTGGCCGGATGGGGCCTGTTCAACCTGGTCGAAGGCGTCCTCGACCACCACGTCCTGGGCATCCACCACGTCTACGCCGGCCCCCACCAGGCATGGTGGGACGCCGCATTCCTCGTCCTCGGAGCCCTGTTCCTGATCGGCGGCTACCTTCTCCAGCGCGGCGGACGGCCCTTCGACCCCGGTGCCCCCCGCGGCGCCGCGCGGGCCGGGGACCCGTCCTGATGGACGGCGCCCACGACGCCGTTCACCACACGCACCCCCATGACCCGGGCGGCAGCCCCGGCGACGGCGTGCTGGAGGCTGCGCCCACCGTCCTGGTCCTGACGGCTCTGCTGGCCGCTGCCGGGGGCTACCTGCTCGCCGTACGCCGCGCCCGTCGCCGCAACCCCGTCCAGGGCTGGAGCGGCCGGCGCTCGGCCTCGTTCCTCGGCGGGCTGGCGGTACTGGCCGTCGCGCTGCTGCCCCCGTTGGGGCCGGCCGCGCACACCGACTTCCGCGGGCACATGGCCCAGCACATGCTCATCGGCATGTACGTCCCACTGGCTCTGGTGCTGGCCGCGCCGGTCACCCTGGCGCTCCGCACCCTGCCGGCGACCGGCGCCCGCCGGGTGAAGGCGCTGCTGCACAGCCGTCCCGCGCGCCTGTCGGCCCACCCGGCGGTGGCGCTCGCGCTGAGCACCGGCACCCTGGGACTGCTGTACTTCACCCCGCTGTACGACATGGCGATGGCCCACCCCGCCGGGCACTGGCTGATGAACGCCCACTTCCTGGCCTCCGGATGCCTCTTCGCCCACGCCGTCGCCGGCCCCGATCCGGCACCCGCGCGGCCCGGCGTGCCGGCCAGGCTGGTGTACCTGGGCATCGCGATCGCCGCCCACGCCCTGATCGCCCAGGCGATGTACGGCGGCTTCTTCGTCCACATCCACGCGCCCGTCGACCAGGTCCGGCAGGGCGCGGAGATCATGTACTACGCGGGTGACGTCGCCGAACTCCTGCTCGCCGCGGCCCTGGTGGCCACCTGGCGGCCCGGTCGTCGCAGCAGACGCCCGAGGACCGGCCCGGGAGCCGTGCCGGCGCGCCCGACTTCAGGCGGCGTCCCGGTCGCGTGACCGCTGTCCGGCCGGTTCCGGATTCCGGGCCGGGGGCGCTTCCCGGGTTCTGCCGCCCGGAACGAGACGCAGATGGCGGCGCCGGGCATGCCGGGCGGGAGCCGGAGCCGGATCGCCGAAGAGCCGGTCCTCCAGGTACGTCATGGTGAACAGCAGCAGCCCCAGCCCGGGCAGCAGTAGGACGGCAACGATAGCCATGCCGCAGGTCCCCCTCCGCTGTGGACGACTCCTCACGAGTGCCCGGACGGGAGCCGGTGATGGGCCGGTCCCGAGTGAAGGTGACGCGACCGTCGGACATAACAGTTAAACGGCGACAAAGGCGGTGAACGCGTCGAAGCGTGCCGGGCGTCATGCCCGGGCCGTCCGTGGGTAGGCGGGCCCGACGGCACAGACGTCGTCCCCAGGAACGGAGCACCCCAGCCGATGTCGCACACCTCCCCACCCACCGGCCCGGCCCCCGATGCGCGGTTGGCGGCCTCGTGGCCGGACTGGATCGGCGACCACACCACGGCACTGATCGGGATACCGCTGCGCATCGCGCTCATCGTCGTCATCCTGCTGGTGGTGCGCGCGGTGGCCAAGCGGGCCATCACCCGCGTCGTCCAGCGGGTACTGGAACCACCGGCGGGCGAGTCCGAGCGCGGCCGGCCCCGACGGACGGGACGCGGAGCCGCCGTACTGCACCGCGACCGGTCCCGGGCCCGGCAGCGCCGTGAACAGCGGGCGCGCACCATCGGCTCGGTACTCAGCAGCGCCGTGACCATCGTGCTGTTCATGGTCGGCGTGGCCATGGTGCTCGACCAGGTCGGCATCGCGCTCGGCCCGCTGCTGGCCAGCGCCGGAGTGGTCGGCCTGGCGATCGGGTTCGGCGCCCAGAGCCTGGTCGCCGACTATCTGTCCGGCCTGCTCATCATGGTCGAGGACCAGTACGGCGTCGGCGACTCGGTCGACCTCGGCGAGGCCGTCGGCGAGGTGGAGCACGTCGGCCTGCGGCTGACGCACGTACGCGACCTCAACGGCGGCCTGTGGCACATCCGCAACGGTGAGATCCTGCGGGTCCGCAACGACAGCCAGGAATGGGCGCGTGCCGTCCTGGACGTGGCCGTGGCCTACGACGCGAACCTCGACACGGTCCACCGCGTACTGGAGGACACCGGCCGCGCCCTGCGCCAGGACCCGGACTTCACGGACCTCCTGCTCGAGGATCCCGCGGTGTGGGGCGTGCAGTCCCTGGACGCCGACGGTGTCCTCGTACGCCTCGCCGTCAAGACCGTGCCGCTCCAGCAGTGGGGCGTCACCCGCGAGCTGCGCCGCCGGGTCAAGGACGCCCTGGACGAGGCGGGCATCGACATTCCCTTCCCGCAGCGGACGGTGTGGGTGCGTACCGACTCCCCGGAGCCCGAGTCAGGCGCGATGACGCGCTGACCCGGCCGGGGGAAAGCGGGCGTGCCGGACTGCGCCGATCAGCGTGTTTGCCGGACCGGCAAAGGACTTTGTCGTCCGGTTCCGGCAGGTGCAGGCTGCACACAGGTCGCGCCGTCGTCGCGCGCCCTGCCGAGCAGACGATCAGTCCGCCCCCAGGAGGCACCCATGACCGACACGCCCGCGCAGGCTCCCGCAGCGGAGTTCTGGGAAGCCCGCTACCGCGACACCGACCGCGTCTGGAGCGGCCGCCCCAACGACCTGCTGGTCCGCGAGGCGAGCGACCTCACCCCCGGCACCGCCCTGGACCTCGGCTGCGGCGAAGGGGCGGACGCCGTGTGGCTGGCCTCGCGCGGCTGGCGGGTCACCGGCGTGGACATCTCCGGCACCGCGCTCGAACGCGCCGCCGGGCACGCCGCCGACGCCGGGGTCGGCGAACGCGTCGCCTGGGAACGTCACGAACTGGGCAAGTCGTTCCCCGAGGGCTCGTTCGACCTGGTGAGCGCCCACTACCTGCAGTCCCCGGTCGCTCTCGACCAGCAGACGGTACTGCGTGACGCCGCGCGGGCCGTGGCGGACGGCGGCAGCCTGCTGCTCGTTCTGCACGCAGGGTGGCCGTCCTGGCAGACCGAACCGCCCTTCGACGCCGTCTTCCCCACGCTGGACGGAGCCCTCGCCGAACTCGCCCTGCCGGACGGTGAATGGACCGTCGTGACCAAGGAGACCGTCCGCCGGCCCAGCGCCTCGCCCGAGGGCGTCGAAGGCTTCCGCGAAGACCACGTGTGGCGCCTGCGGCGGGTCTGAGACCCCGGTCCCGCCGACGCTCCCGGCGCCCCCGGGTACCGGTTCCGCACGGCCGCCCCGGGTACCCGGATGACGGACGCGACCGCCACGGCGCGTTCCCACCGGAAGCCAGGGACCGAGGGAGTCGCCATGGGTGGGAAGAGGCCGTCGGGCACGGAGCGGCGGGCGGCGCGCCTGCGCCGTACCGCCGCCGAGGTGTTCGGCTGGGACAGCCTGCTGCCCGAGCAATTGGAGGCCATGGAAGCGGTCCTGGCCGGACGGGACACCCTCGTCGTCATGCCGACCGGCTCCGGCAAGTCGGCGGTCTACCAGGTCCCCGGCGTACTGCTGTCCGGCCCGGTCGTGGTCGTCTCACCGCTGCTCGCCCTCCAGCGCGACCAGATCGCCGGCCTGCCCGACGGCGCACGGGGCCCGGGCGCCGTGGCGGTGAACTCCGACCTCACCGCCGCCGGGGCCGAGGCCGCCTGGGAGGCGGTGCGGCGGGGCGACGCCCGGTTCGTGTACCTGTCGCCGGAACAGCTGGCCAAGGACGAGGTCCTGGAACGGCTGGCCGGCACCCGGCCCGCCCTCTTCGTGGTGGACGAGGCCCAGTGCGTGGCCTCATGGGGCCACGACTTCCGGCCCGACTACCTCCGGCTGGAGCAGGCCGTACGACGCGTGGGCCGGCCCCCGGTGCTCGCCCTCACCGCGACGGCGGCCCCACCGGTGCGCAGGGAGATCACCGAGCGGCTGGGCATGGACCGCCCCCGGGTGACGGTCACGAGTTTCGACCGCCCGAACATCCGGCTGGAGGTCCGCCGCTGCCGGGAGGAGGACGAGCGGCGCCAGGCACTCGTCGAACGGGCCGCCGCCGAGCCGAAACCCGGCATCGTCTACGCGGCGACCCGCAAGGACACCGAGTACTACGCCGCGGAGCTGGCCCGCCTGGGACTGGCGTCCGAGGCGTACCACGCGGGACTGCGCGCCGCCGAACGATCCCGGATCCACGACGCCTTCCTCGCCGGGGACACCGACGTCGTCGTGGCCACCTCCGCGTTCGGGATGGGCATCGACAAGGAGGACGTACGGTTCGTGCTGCACGCCTCGCTGCCGGGCTCGCCGGACGCCTATTACCAGGAGATCGGCCGCTGCGGCCGGGACGGCGAGCCCGCCCTCGCCGTCCTCCACTACCGGCCCGAGGACACCGGCATGCGGACGTACTTCGCCGCCCGCGCGCCCGGCCGCGGTGCTCTGTCCGAGGTCGCCGACGCCGTCCACGACCACGGGGCCGATCCCGAGGGCCTGGACGGGCTGCGCCGGGACACCGGAATGTCCCGCAACCGGGTCACCGCCGCGGTGAACCTGCTGGAGGAGTCGGGCGCCGTGGCCACGGGGGAGGACGGCGCGATCCGCCCGGACCCCGGCACCCCGCCCGACGCGGCGGCGGACCTGGCCGAGGACGCGGCCGACGCCCACCGGCGCACCGACCGGACGCGGGTCGAGATGGCCCGAGCGTACGCCGAGACCACCGGCTGCAGGCGCCGGTTCCTGCTCGGCTACTTCGGAGAGGAGTACGAGCCCCCGTGCGGCGCCTGCGACGTGTGCGAGGCCGAGGGAACCGGGCCCGCGCCGCGGGAGCATCCCAGCGCCCGCGCCTACCCGGTCGGCGCGCAGGTACGGCACGCGGAGTGGGGCGAGGGGACGGTGCTGAGCGAGGACGGCGACCGCATCACCGTCCTGTTCGACCGGGCCGGATACCGGGTCCTGTCCCTGGAGTCCCTGGCCGGCCGCGAGGACCTGCTCACAAAGGAGTAGGGGAACACCCGTCCGGCCCAGCCCGTCATGCAATGTCTGATTTGTTGAAAAAAGTACCTGCTGGGAATTGTGTGAAGAAATGCATGCTTTGGGACTTCTCGGACACCTGTCATGTGAAGGCCTTTGGCTACCAGAGGGAGATGGTGAAATGCCTTCCAAGGACAAGGTGCTCGAGGAAGTCCGCACCGAGAACATCGACATCGAAGCGGCACTGGACCCCGCCGAGCCCGAGGGGGTCTTCCGCGACAGCCGCGAGTGCGCCGCGCTCGCCCTCCAGGCCGGAGGTGGCAAGCTGCTGCTCTCGCCGCCGACCCCGCGCCCGAAGAAGGGCTGACGGACCGACGGGAGCATTGAGATGGAGCAGTCGAGCACGTCAGCCCTTCTTCAGGGGGCGGTGCTGGACCTCGCTTCCGACGTGGTCTCCGCTCTTCGGGGCGGAGACCACGTGCGAGCGGGGGGCGCCCCGGCGGGAAGCGGCGAGGGCGAAGGCGTCGCCGTCGCGGCGGTACGCGTACTGGGCGCCGACACGCTGTTGCCCACCACCCTCCTGCGCCTTCCGCCCGAACCCGGGCGGCTCGCGGCGTTCAAGGACGCCGTAACGGCTCATCCGCCGCGCGGCGACGCGGCCCCCACCGTCGTATGGAGCCACTGGGCCATGGCCCGCGCCCTGCGTCGGCTCGAAGAACCCCTGACCCACCCGCTCGACGACGACCCGGGCACCGAACCCGGCGCGGGCTGGCTCGACGACGCCGGCTGGCAGTACCTGACCCACCAACTCGCCGTACTCGCACCGCTCGCGCTGCCCGGCGAGGAGTGCGCGGTTGCCCGCGCGGCCCGGCGCCGTCCGGTGGACGTCGCCCGCGGCTTCGTACGCGCGGTACGCCGCCGCGACTGGCAGCAGGCCGCCGGAGCCGGGCGCTGGCTCACCCTCCTGGACGGCGTGCCCGACACCCTCGGCCTCGAGGCCGGACTCGACTTCGTACGGCTCATGGGCGGCAGCGACCCGCGGGTGGCCCTGCAACTGGAGGCGGCCCGGCTGATGCCGGCCGCGGTACTCCTGTGAGCGTCCGGGCGGTCGAGGAGGCCGCCCTGGACTGGGTGTGGACCCACCGCGACCGCTTCGCGCTCGGCGACGACGCCCTGGCCGCCGACGGCCAGGTGAACCGCACCTGGAAGCCGCTGGGCGAACTGGCGCAGGTCTGCGCGTCCGTGTCCGCGTGCACCCCGCCGTCGGACCCGCTCCACACCCGCGTGTCCGACCTGCTGGACTTCGCCTGGCAGCAGACCCGCCGGGGCGAACTGTTCCTGCTGATGCAGTCGCTGGAGCCCTTCGCCACCTACCCGCTGGAGGTGTACGCGGCCTTCGCCTCGGCCGGACACCGGCACACCGGATACGAGGCGTCCGCCACCGTGGTGGCCCGCACCCGCGGCTGGCGGCTGACCGAGCAGTACCCCACCCGCCGGCTCGGTGTCATCGAGGCCGAGCGGCGCAGCGGCCTGAGTCCGCACGACCGGGTACCGCAGGCACTCGGCCGCACCTGGCTGGGCGGCCTGCCGGAACCCTGGACCTTCGAACGCGCGGCCGGCTACGCGCTCACCCACGTCGTCTTCCACCTCACCGAATGGGGACGCACCGCCCGAGGGCTACCGCCGCACCTGGCGGACTACCTGCTGCACTGGCTGCCGCCCTGGCTCGACACCTGCCTGGAGGCACGCATGTGGGACCTGAGCTGCGAGTTGCTGGCGGTGGCGGCGAGCCTGCCGCGTCCGCCCGAACCGGTCGTCCTGGAGGACGCCTGGCAGCGCGTCGCGGCGGCACAGCACCCGTCCGGCGCGATCCCCGAGGAGGGTGCCGTCCAGGACGCCGCCGGGTCCACCGACGGTGCCGGCGCCGCCCCCTACGCCTTCGCCGACTGCTACCACTCCACCCTGATGGCGGCGTTCGCGGCGTCCCTCACCACGACACGGGCGCGGGACGTGGACCCCGCCGGACAAGGAGTGCCGGGATGACGGACACCCGACTGATCCACCGGGTCGGAGCCGGTGCCCTGGAGTGGCTGTGGGCCCACCGCGACGGCTTCCGGCTGGAGCCGGAGGTGGACCCCGAGATCGGCTTCCTGGAACGCTTCAAGCCGGTCGGTGAACTCGCCCTCATCTGCAAGGTGCTCTTCCGCGAGGGCGTCGCCGGGTCCCGGCAGGCGCAGCTGGCGCGCCAACTGCTCGACCACGCCTGGCGCGACACTTTGGACGGGGGCCGCATGCTGGTGCGCGGGCAGCGCATCGAGCCGTTCTCACCCATCCCGTTCGAGGTGTACCTGGCGTTCAAGGAGCTCGGCTACAGCCAGCCCGAGGTGGAGCGGGCGACGGTCCTCAACCACCGGCTGGCGAACTGGACGCGGTTGCCGGTGACGCCGACCCGGCGCCTGGGCCTCTCCGCCTTCCAGCGCCGCTTCGGCCTGCCGCCCCGGCCTCCGGAGGCCGGCCTGGTGGGCACCACCTGGCTGGCCGGCACCCCCGAACCATGGACGGTCGAGGGCCATACCGCCTACGACATCACCCACACCGTCTTCCACCTCACCGACTGGGGAGAGAACCCCGACGGCCTGCCGGCCCCGATCGCCGGCTACCTCGCCACCTGGCTCCCGGTCTGGATCGACGACTGGCTGGACCTGGAACGCTGGGACCTGCTCGGCGAACTCCTCGTCGTCGACGCCTGCCTGCCCCGTCCCACCCTCGACGAGCCCGCCTGGCGGGGCTTCGCCGCGGCGCAGCAGCCCGACGGCGCCATGCCCGCCGTACGGACGATGCCCGAGGGCGACCCCGAGGCGGTGTTCGACATCGTCTACCACCCGACCCTGGTCGCCGCCTTCGCCTCCCTGCTGGCCACCTCACGCGCCCTCAGCGAGCTGGCGCACACCGGCACGTGACCAGCCGTCCCACGCCGTGGCCCGGCGACGCCGCCGCCGACGACGTCACACCAAAGTCCGCGCTCCCCGGACCCGCCGACGAGGCGGCCCTGCGCGGCCGGCTGGCCGACGCCGTCGACGCCGCCGACGCACCCGACGTCGTCTTCGCCGTCTCCCGGCACGGCCTGCGCACCCTCCACAGCGGAGGCACCGCCCCGCCCCCCGCGGTCCCCCGCGAGGACCTGCGCTACGAGATCGGGTCGGCCTCCAAGACGCTCGCCGGACTGCTGCTCACCCGGCTGATCCGGCGCGGTGTCCTCACCGGGGGCGAACCGGCCGCAGCCTGCCTGGACCCCGCCCGGCCGGCCGGTCCCCACCCCGTGACGCTCGCCCACCTCATCACGCACACGTCGGGACTGCCCGCCCTGCCGGCCGACTTCGCCCCCCGCGCCCTGCCCGCCTGGCGCACCAACCCCTACGCCCGCTACCCGGCCGAGCGGCTGACCGCCACCTTCCTGCGCCACCGACCCAGACACCGTCCCGGAACCCGCTGGCACTACTCCAACTACGGCGTCTCCGTGCTCGGCCACGCCGTCGCCGCGGCCACCGGCACGGCATGGGAGGACCTGCTCACCGGCCACGTCCTGCGCCCGCTCGGCCTGAGCGGTACGGCCCTGCGCGCGGAGGACGAGAAGACCGACGCCATCGGTCACCGCAAGGACGGACGCACCCCCGTCCCGGCCTTCGACGCGGGCGGCTTCCAGGCGGCCGGGGCCGTCCGGTCCACCCCGCACGACCTGCTCGCCTTCCTCGAGGCCCACCTCGACCCGGCCGGCTCACCGGCCGCCGGCGCCCTGCGGGCCGTACGGGTGCCGGTGCTCAGGCGCGGGCTCGGGCACCGGCACGTGCACACGGTGACGTGGTTCCGGCACCCCACCGACGGCGGGCCGATGTACTTCCACAGCGGCGCCACCCTCGGCCAGCAGGCGTTCCTCGGGTTCAGGCCCGACACCGGAACGGCCCTGGCCGCGGTGTGCACCCGGCGCTTTCGCGCCCACGACCCGTTCATGGCCGCCGCCTACGCGTTCCTGGCCGGGGAATGACGAGGGCGCGGGGCCGCCGCCGGCGGCGGCCCCGTGCCCGGTCCGCCGTACGGCGGCTCACCGTCCGTCAGACACGCTGCCACAGGGCCGGCGTGTTCTCGGGCGACCAGACACCCTGCGCCTGGTGGTTCTGCAGGCACCGGTACCGCAGGCCCGCGTGGGACACCGTGGCCCCGACCTCGTAGACCCGGCCCGCGGCCCACGCGTCCGCCGCCGCGTTGTCCTGCGGCGCGGGCGTTCCCGCCGAGGCGGACGTGGTCGTCAGAGTGAGGCCGAAGTCGCTCAGCAGCGGATTGACCGGCTGGTAGAAGGTGGTCCCGCCGACCGCGCAGTCACCGGAGCCGCCGGACGTGACACCCTGCGCCTGGGTGCCCGCGACGAAGGGACCGCCGGAGTCCCCGCCTTCTGCGCACGCCGTCGTCTCGGTCACCCCGTCGACGATGCCCTCCGGGTAGCTGACGCTCGTGTCGTGCTGCCGGATCACGCCGCAGCGCCATCCGGTGGTGGAGCCGGAACGGCACACCGAGGCGCCGACGAGCGCCTCCACCGAGCCGGCGATCTGCACCGTCTGGCCGTTCTGCGCCCTGACGTCGGGGGTGGCGGTCCAGTCGGCGTTCACGCCCACCCAGGCCATGTCCTTGCCGGGGAAGGTCGAGGCCCGGAAGGTGCCCTGGGCGGCCTCGTTGAACCCGGTGGTGGTGTCGCCCGGGTCGCCGCAGTGACCGGCCGTGGCGAAACCCTGCTGATCGTCCTGGGTGACGGAGAACCCGACCGAACAGCGGGCCTGACCGTTGATGTAGTAGGCGTCGCCGCCGACGAGGTCCTCCAGCACCCGCGGCCGGTGCGGCGAGATGCGGACGCCCACGTCCTGCCCCTCCACCCCGGCGGCCTCGACGAAGGCCGACGCGGCCGACTCGCTGGTGGCCTGGACCATGACCCGGTTGGTCCGCACGTCGACGTACCAGACCGGCGTCCGAGGCGTCTGCCTCCGGACGGCGGCGGCGTCCAGCTTCTCCTTGACCGCGCGGAGTTCGCCCAGCCCCTTCCTGACGACCGCCGCCTTGGCGCCCTGTGCCTCGATGGCGGCCGTGTCCGCGGCGTCGGTGGTGGCTACGGTGAGCTCGGCGGAGGTCGCTCCGCCCACCCAGGCCCCGGCGAAGCGGTCACCCAGCGTGTTGCGCAGCATGCCCGCCCGGGTGCCCGCCTCCGCCTCGTTGACCAGCCGCGCCGCCGCCTGCTCCGGCGTCAGCCTCAGGTCGCGCTCCATCGCGCGCAGTACGTGCGTCGGCGCCTTGTCGGCGCCGAGCGTCCGGGCGCTGACGCGCTGCGGCTCCGGGGTGGTCGGGGGCGCGGCCGAGACAGCCGAGGGGAGAGCGGTCAGGACCAGGGCGCCGAGCGCGGTCAGGGCGGCGCGGCGGCTGCGCGCGGCATGTCTGCCGACCATGCGATGTGCCTCCTTCGAGGGCTGTGCGAGACAGCGGGGATCGGTGAGCGACCGTGGGTCACGGTGCGACTGCGGCGAAGTCACAGTCCTTGCCGGAAAGCTCCCCGGCGATGCCGGGCCCGGGCGTCTTTCGCGCTATGGGGGACGCGGTGGGTGCCAAGTGCAGTACGCGGACGCGCACACGGGCCCGGGATCAGGCGGGTTCCAGCCCCGGGGCGCCCGCCTCGGTGACGAAGGACGCGGCCGTGCTGATGGGAGCGCCGGGCGTGCTGACCGCCGAGACCGTCCTGAAGTCCAGACGGGCGGCCTCGCGGTCGAGTCCGACCCGGACGTAGCCGCGCTTGCCGTTGTAGAACTTCATGTGCGGGTTGGCCCGCATGTACAGGTCCCAGTTGGCGGGCTGCTCCACGCCGTCCCGGCCGCTGGCCACCGACGTGCAGGTGACCTCCGTGCCGAGGGTGGCGGACGCGGGGTCGTCGAAGTCGTCCTTGACGTCGAGGGCGTAGCCCACGTGCACGTCGCCGGTGAGGATCAGCCAGTTCTCGACCCCGGCGGCCTTCGCCCCGGCGACGACCCTCTCGCGTGAGGCGCGGTAGCCGTCCCAGGCGTCCATCGAGACCGCGGCGTCGGCGGTCACGTCGAACTTGCGCTGGGAGAAGCAGACCTGCTGGGGCATGATGTTCCACAGAGCGGCAGAGCTCTGCCAGCCGTCGAGCAGCCACCGCTCCTGCGCGGCGCCGGTGATGGTGCGTGCCGGGTCGTCCGACTCGGGCCCGGGGGCGTGCGGCCGGTCGTCGTAGGCCTGGTCGGAGCGGTACTGCCGGGTGTCGAGGATGTCGAACTGGGCGAGCGTGCCCCAGTGCAGCCGGCGGTACAGCTGTGCGTCCGGCCCCTGGGGCAGTTGGGCGGCGCGCAGCGGCTGGTTCTCCCAGTACGCCCGGTAGGCGGACGCCCGCCGAAGCAGGAACTGGTCCGGCGGGATGTCGTTCTCCGGGATGCTGTCGGCGTAGTTGTTCTCGGTCTCGTGGTCGTCCCAGGTGACGACGAACGGGTGCGCGGCGTGCGCGGCCCGCAGGTCCTCGTCGCTCTTGTAGAGCGCGTAGCGCATCCGGTAGTCCGCGAGGGTCATGGTCTCGCGGTTGAACACGTCGGGCAGTGTGATGTCGGTGTAGCGGCGCTCCCCGCCGGCCGGGTTCACCGCGTACTCGTACAGGTAGTCGCCGAGGTGGAAGACCACGTCGACGTCGTCCTCGGCGAGGTGCCGGTGCACCGTGTAGTAGCCGTCCTGGTAGGCCTGGCAGGCCACCGCCGCCAGTCTCAGCGCCGACGTGGCGCTGCCCGCCGGCGGTGCGGTGCGGGTGCGGCCCGTCGGGCTGATCCAGGCACCGGTACGGAAGCGGTAGTAGTACACCGAGCCCGGCGCCAGGCCCAGGACGTCGACGTGCACGCTGTGGGCGTACTCGGCGTGTGCCTCGGCGGCCCCCCGGAACAGGACGGTCGCGAAGTTCTCGTCCAGGGCCACCTCCCACTCGACCGTGACCCGCTCCGTGCCCATCCCGCCGTCCTCCAGGAACGGCTCCGGCGCCAGCCGGGTCCACAGCAGAACCGAGTCCGGCAGGGGATCACCGGAGGCGACGCCGAGGGTGAACGGGTCGCTGCTGATCCGGGCGGTCCGCAGGGGCGCGGCGACCGCCCCGCGGGCCGGCAGGTTGGTGGAGAAGGCGAGCGCGGCGGCGGCCGCGGTGACGGTGAGGAAACGCCGGCGGCCGAGGTGCCGGGCGGCGGCGCCCATCACGGCGTCGTGCGGGGAGAAGGCGTGCTCGGCCAGTGCGCGGTGACGGCCCGTGGGCGCCATCTGCTGTCCTCTCGTACGGGGCGGGCGGTCCATGGGCGAACGGCACGGGGAACCGGGTGGGCCCCGGGCGGTCGCCCCACGCACGCCGGCACGGGGTACTCGCTGCGGGCGAGCCGGTGTGCGCCGTCCATGCCGGGGTTCCGTCGCGCGATGGCGCCGACCCGCGATGCGCGGACCCCGCATGCTAAGCAGACGAAACGGTAGAAACCGTCAGGACTTGCGGAGTGATCACACAGGAGGAGGTACGCGCGTGTGGGCGCCTTTCCGCCGGGGCACCCGGGACGGGTGAGGAGTGGGGGACACGGGAGAGGAAGGCGGCGGGCGGAGCCGATGGCCAGGACACGGCGCTACGACGTGGCGGCCTCCGGCCGCTGGTGGGACGAGGACGACAACCGCTGGCTGCCGGCGGGCGAGGTGCACGCCTGGGAACAGGGCACGAACCAGACCGTGTGCGGTCTCGCCCTCCACCGTTCGCAGCTGTCCCGCTTCCCGGCCGTCACCTGGGCCGACGTACTGCCCGAGTCCGGCGGCGCGGCCGACGCCGTCCGCCGGGTCTGCCCCCGCTGCGCGGCCGCGGCCGGCCGCCGGGGCGCGGACGCCCGCCCCGGCTGGCGGCGCACCGATCCGCGGCCGTAGGGCCGGACGGACGGTCCGGCCCCGGGTCGTCGCGGCTGTTCGGCGCGCCGTCTACGACGGCAGCGGCGAGCGGCTGACGCGGATCTTGGACTGGCCGTGCGGCCGCGTCTCCCAGTCCTCCATGAACCGCGCGTGCAGACCGTGCCTGCGGGCCAGCGCGAGCAGGGTGTCGGTGCGGTAGTAGAAGTCCTCGCGGAGCACCTGGTGTTCGGTGCCCTCGGTGCGGTCGAAGGTGAAGTCGAAGAACCCGGTGTCGGTGAGGACGCGGCCGACGTGGGCGAGACACTCGTCGATGACACTCAGCGGCGAGTGCGAGAAGACGCTGTGCGCGTGGATGACGTCGAAGTGGCCGTCGGGCAGGAAGTCCAGTGTGAGGTCCCCGGTGATGGTCAGGTGGGGGAGCTTGGCCTGGAGCCCGCGCTCGCTCAGGGTCTTCCCGGCGGCGATCAGCGTGTCCGGCGAGATGTCGATGCCGTAGTAGTGGCCGGTGTCGAGGTGGTCGATGAAGCGCCAGCCGCCGCGCAGGTTGCCGCAGCCGATGTCGAGCATGCGGTGCTCGGGGCGCAGCCCGTGCTCGACGAGGTACTCGAACTGCATCTGCCCGAGCGCCAGCCACCGGTCGTGGGTCTGGCTGCCGACCGCGGCCTCGGGGTTGCGGCGGGTGTCGGAGGCCATCACGGCCCGGTAGTAACCGACGTGGTCCGGGTGCTTGATCCGCAGCCACGCGTCCCGGCCGGCCCGGCGGACGTAGGGGCCCACGCGTTCGGGGTGGCGCAGCGCGTACCCGACCTTGTGGGTGAGAGCGGCGCGGTTGCTGCGCAGTTTCTTCGGGGACTCGGCGTCCTTGGGCATGAGCGGACCGACCTCCGTGTGAGGGGTGGGGCGGTGAGGAGGATGCCGAGAGGGTGTCAGACCCGGCGGCGCGGCAGGAGGACCGTGACGGACGGTGAGTCGGAGGGCGGGGCCCCCGAGGAGGGCCGTGCGGGTCCGAGCCGGCGGCGCAGCCGTGCCGGTCCATGCACTCCTTCGGCTCGCGCCCGGACGGTCGGGGCGGCCCGGTCCGTGGCACACCCGTCCGGGCGCGAGCTCGGCCTGCCGCGCTCAAGGAATCCAAATGGACTGACAGTCCAAAAGTTGGACGTGTAGTCTAGGATCACTGGCAGGCCCGACAAGGAGACACCTGGTGAGCGAACCGACCCCGGACGCCGAACGGAACGCCGAACGGGACGCCGAACGGGACGCCGTCCTCGCCGCGTTGCGCCCCGTCGTCGACGGCATCGCGGCGACGTTCGGCCCGGTCTGCGAGGTGGTCCTGCACGACTACCGGCGCCCCGAGCGGTCGGTCGTGGCCGTCGCCGGCTCGGTGACCGGACGGACGGTGGGCGGGGCGATGAGCGAGATCGGCATGCGCGTCCTGGCCCGCGGCGACGAGGCCCGGGACGAGCTGAACTACGTCACCCGGACTGGCGACGGCATCCTGCTGAAGTCCTCCACGATGGTGCTGCGTGACTCCACGGGGGCCGTGTTCGGCGCCCTGTGCGTCAACCTGGACGTGACCGCCGTCGACCGGGCCCAAGCCCTGCTCGGCGCCCTGGCCGGGGCCGCGGGCACCCCGGCCGATCCGCCCGCGACCGCCTTCGGTGACGACATCGACGCGGTGGTCGACGCCATCGTGGACGCCCACCCACTGCGCCGGGACAGCAGCTGGGCGGCACTGGACCGCGCGCGGCGCCTGGAACTCTTCCGCGACCTGGACGGGCGCGGAGTGTTCGCCGTACGCCGCTCGGTCGAGCAGGTCGCCGCCCGGCTCGGCATCTCCCGGGCCTCCGCCTACAGCTACCTCTCCCAGGCCCGCGCCGCGACCGGCCCGGCCGCCGACCCCGCTGGAGGAGACGCGTGACGACCACCACCCCACCGGTCACCCTCGACGACGTCCGTTCCGCCGCCGCCCGACTCCGAGGCGTCGCGCACCGCACCCCGGTGCTGCGCTCACGCACCCTGGACGCCCTCGTCGGCGCCGAGGTCCTCCTCAAGTGCGAGAACCTCCAGCGGGTGGGCGCCTTCAAGTTCCGCGGCGCCTACAACGCGGCCTCCCGGCTCACGCCGGAGCAGTTGTCCCGCGGCATCGCCGCCTATTCCTCCGGGAACCACGCCCAGGCGGTCGCCCTGGCCGCGCGCGAGCTGGGCACCACCGCCGTGATCGTCATGCCCGAGGACGCGCCGCCCTCCAAGCGGGCGGCCACCGCCGGCTACGGCGCCGAGATCGTCACCTACGACCGCTACACAGGCGACCGCGTCGCCCTCGCCGAGGCCCTGGCCGCCGAACGCGGGCTGAGCCTGATCCCGCCCTACGAGCACCCGCACGTCATCGCCGGACAGGGCACCGCCGCCCTCGAACTCGTCGAGGAGACGGGGCGGCTGGACGCGCTGATCACACCGGTCGGCGGCGGTGGACTGATCGCCGGGAGCGCCACCGCCGTCAAGGGCCTGCACGCCGGTACCCGGGTGCTCGGCGTCGAGCCGGAGGCCGGCGACGACACCAGGCGCTCCCTGGAGGCGGGGCGGCGCGTCACCGTCCCGGTCCCGCACACCATCGCCGACGGCCAGGCCCTGCCCACCCCCGGCGAGCTGACCTTCTCCCTCAACCGGCGACTGCTCGACGGGATCGTGCTGGTCTCCGACGACGAGATCAGGGACGCGATGCGGTTCGCCTTCGAGCGGCTGAAGACCGTACTCGAACCGAGCGGCGCCACCCCGCTGGCCGCCCTCCTCACCGGCCGTGCCGGCCCGCTGTCCGGCCGTGTCGGCGTGATCCTCTCCGGCGGCAACGTGGACGCCGGACGTTTCGCCCGACTGTGCGGCACGCCGGGCTGAGACCGCGCCGTCCCCGGATGGCGGTGCCGAGTTGACAGGTGGACGATGGGATGGTGGAGGCAGGGAAAGGAGGAGCGTCATGCTCGACGTCAAGACGCTGGACAAGCCGGACGAGCGGCGTGATTTTCCCCGGGGACACATCGAGGCCGTGCACATGGAGGGCCTCGACTTCGCCGTGGCCACCTTCGAGCCGGGCTGGCACTGGTCGGAGTCCGTGGCGCCGCTCGCGGGCACCGACAGCTGCCAGGTCCACCACAACGGCTACGTCGTCCGGGGCCGCATGCGCATCCGCATGGACGACGGCGCCGAGAGCGAGGTGGGCCCCGGCGACGTCTTCGTCTGCTCGCCCGGGCACGACGCCTGGGTGGTGAGCGACGAACAGTGTGTGGTCCACGACTTCGCCGGAGGTATGGCCAGGGACTACGCCAAGGCCGACTAGGCGGCGAACCGGCGCGTCACGCGAACAACCGTGCACGACGAGAGGAGGGGGCGACCGCAACGACGGCCGCCCCCTCCCACCAGCCCTCACGCCGCCAGGGCCACCGCTCCCACCGCCGGTGTCCGCAGCACCCGCCGGGCCGTCGCCAGACTCGTCCCCAGCGTCACCGCCGCCGACACCGCCACCATCGCGAGCCACACGCCGGCGAACTGGTCCGGCAGCACCGCGTCGGTACGGACGACCGTGAACGGAACGACTCCGGCCAGCGCGGCCACCGTGCCGAAGAACACCCCCGTGACCGTCAGGATCGCCCCTTCGGCGCCGACCACGCCCAGCACCTGCGCGGGAGTCGCCCCCGCGAGCCGCTGCTGCCCGAACTCACGGGAGCGGTACGTCGTCGCCGCGTACAGCGAGTTGACCAGCATCACACAGACGAACACCGCGATGATGCCGACGACCGTCAGGTTGAGCGTCTCCAGGTTCTTGGCGTCGACGGACTTGACCAGACCGGAGGCCTTCACCGCGTCGCTCTCCACCGCCTGCATGGTCAGCGTCGCCGTCGACACCGCCGTGAACATGATCAGCGACATCAGGATCCCGGCGAGGTGATCGGCCCGCTCGCGCAGGTTGCACACGGCCAGCCAGCCGCTCGCGCCGCTCAGCGGCAGCCGGGCGAGCACGCCCCGCAGCAGTCGCGGCGACAGCAGCGCGAAGCCCACCGACAGCAGGATCGCCCCGTAGGCCGGCGGTGCCATCAGCGCCTCGTCCGTCGCGGAGAACAGGAAGGAGGCGCAGGCTCCCGCCGCGCCGGTGGCCAGCGCGGCGCAGGCCAGGAACCGCTTGGCACCGGTCCGCTGCCGGCCGCCCCGCGTCAGGCGCCGCACCGCCAGGAAAGCGGCGCCCGCCGACGCGGTCAGCGTGATGCCCATGCCGCTCAGCAGCGCGATCGGGCCGAAGGAGTACTCGACGGACTCCGCCACCTGGCCGCCGTCCTGGAACATCCCCAGCAGTGCCCGCCCGCCGGGCATCGCCGGGCCGGCGGCCAGCGCCGCGCCCAGCAGGGCCACGGCCACCGCCTCGCCCACGACCATCCGCCTGATCTGCGCCGGGGTCGCCCCCGAGCAGCGCAGCAGTTCCAGCTCGGCGCTGCGCTGCCGCACGTTGACCGTCAGCGTCGAGGCCACCGCGAAGAACACCAGCAGGGTCCCGTAACCGCCGACGACCCCCGCCGCCGTACCCAGCGTCTCCGAGCTGACCGGGTCCACCCCGCCCTGCCCGGCCGTGTCGTGCATCGAGTTGAACACCATGATGATCGCCGCTCCCAGGAAGGCGGACAGCAGCGTCGCGAGGAACCGTCCGGGACGGTGCCGGATCGACCGCAGGGCCAGTACGAACATCGCTCACACCCCCGCCGGCACGTCGTCGCCCAGGTGCGCCAGCCGCTCCGCGACCGCGTCCGGGGTCGGGGTGTCCATCCGCCCCGCCAGCCGTCCGTCGGCGAGGAAGACGACCGAGTCGGCGTACGAGGCGGCGACCGGATCGTGCGTCACCATGACCACGGTCCGTCCGTGCACCCGCACCGCCTCCCGCAACAGCAGCATCACCTGCCGTGCGCTGCGCGTGTCCAGCGCGCCCGTCGGCTCGTCCGCGAAGATCACCCGGGGCTCGGTGACCAGGGCACGGGCGATCGCCACCCGCTGCCGCTGACCTCCGGAAAGCTGGTCGGGACGGTGTCCGAGCCGGTCTCCCAGGCCGACCGCGGTCAGGATCTCGCGGGCCCGCCTGCGGTCGACGCGGCGTCCGGCGAGCTTGAGCGGCAGCACCGTGTTCTGCGCGACCGTCAGCGTCTCCAGCAGGTTGTACTGCTGGAAGACGAACCCGACCCGGCCGCGCCGGAACCGCGTCAGCTCCGCCTCGCCGCCTCCCGTCAGCTCGGTGCCGTCCACGCACACGATGCCGCTGTCCGGCCGGTCCAGACCCGCCGCGCACTGCAGCAGCGTGGACTTGCCCGAACCCGACGGTCCCATCACCGCGGTGAACGTGCCCCGCCCCAGGCTCAGCGTCACCCCGTCCAGCGCGGTCACGGCGTTGCCTGCGGTGCCGTAGGTCCGGGTCACCCCGACGAGCCGGAGCGCTTCGGGGGCGGGGCCCTGGTCGTGGCCGCCTCGTGCGCCGGTGCGAAACATCGTCATCACCCTCCGTGCGGCACGCCCTGTGCGGTGCCTCGCCGACGACGCTACGGAGTCCGGCGCCGGGCCACACTGGGCGCAGAACCCGTATCGAGGGGTGTACTCAGTGACACCCCGGCCCCGCGTGCGCCACGATGGCCGCCATGACGGACGCAATAACGTGGCTCGCCGAACCCCAGTGCATCGACTTCAGTGGTCACAGCGTGCTGATGTCCCGGGAACTGGCCGCCGAGGAACTGGTGTCGCGCATCGCCGAGAGCGCCTTCCGGACGCGGCGGACGGCCTGCCCTGCCGGCGAGCTGACCGGGCAGCAGGTCAACGAGACGCTGGAGGAGGACTTCGGTGACGTCCGGGAAGGGATCGCCCTGCGGTTCGGACGGGACGGCGACTGGTCGTTCGTGGTCTGCTACGGCGGCTGGCCGGGCGCGCTGGAGAACCTGTCGGCGGTCTCACGCGGTGGCGCCCGCCTCTTCCACCTCGAGTACGAGGAGGAGAACGGCAAACCGGTGCCGCCCCAGTTCGCGTACTACCGCGACGAGACGTTCGGGTGCGGTTTCAACCTGCACCTGGACCACTCCTGGGGCTACGACGGCGTCGACGGGGACCCCGAGCTGTCGCGCCGGATCGAGGCGATGCTCGCGGCCGTCGGACTCCCGGAGGAGGACGCCGACGACCTGGAGGCCGTACACCGCTCCTCGCTGGACGTCCTCGGTCAGGTCTTCGGACTGTCGCTGCCCCGGCATCGGATCGTGGAAGGCACGCTCGACTCGGTGGTCCTGGAAGAGGCCGACTGAGTGCTTCGCTCACCCCTCCACCAGCACCACCTCCAGGGTGCGCGGACCGTGCACCCCCTCGACCCGGTCCAGCTCGATGTCACTGGTCGCCGACGGACCGGAGATCCAGGTCGACGGACGGGCCGGATCCAGGCGTTCGAGGGCCTGTGGCACGGCGGACACCACCTGGTCCGGCACCCGTACCACGCAGATGTGGTGGTCCGGGACGAGGGTGATGCGGCGGCGGCCCTGGTCGGGGGAGCCGTCCAGCACGATCGTTCCCGTCTCGGCGACGGCGACCGCGCAGCCCGTGACCACGCTGTCGACCCGGTCGAGTTCGTGCGGGGTGCTAGCCGCCCTGTCCTGGACGAGGGGCACGCCGACCCCCCGCAGCCAGCCCGGCGGCAACCCGGGCGGAACCACCACGCTCCGCGAGCCGCGTGCGGCCAGGAGCCGCGTCAGCAGCCCGGGCAACTGCTCGTCCGCGCACCGGTGCACGATCGCCCGGTAGTCCGCCAGGTTCTCGGCGAGCAGATCCACCCTCTGGGCGACGGTCCGCTGCCCGTGCTCGCGCAGGTAGTCCCGCGGGACGGCCCGCTCGTACGCCGGGTCGTCCCGCGGTACGTCCGCGAGGGCGCGTCGCACCCGGCCGAGGATGCGTTCCCTGCTGCTCACTTCGCCCCGTCCTTTCCGCCGTGCGTGCGCTGCCACCAGTCCCGGAACGGCTCCGCGGGCACCTCGGGAAGGTCCCGGCTGCCGCTCCACGCGCGGCCCGGTCCCGGGAGCGTGCGCGGATGGAGGCGGCGGGTGCGCGAGGCCAGCCGCTGGCCGGCCCGCAGCGCGCCCGGACGCGTGAACGCCCACTGCGCCGCGCGCATCGCCGCCCGCTCGGCGGCATGCCCCTTCGCCGGTTTCAGGACGACCCTGTTGCCCTGCCGCACGGCCGGCCCGCCCTGCACCACCCGCTCCCGCAGGTGCACCAGTACCTCGGGGATGTCGATGGCGACCGGGCACACCTCGTAGCAGGCGCCGCACAGCGACGACGCGTACGGCAGGCTGGCGTCGATCGCGCTGCCCGTGCCCCGCAGTTGAGGGCTGAGGATGGCGCCGATCGGACCCGGGTACACCGAGCCGTAGGCGTGCCCGCCCGCCCGCTCGTACACCGGGCAGACGTTCAGGCACGCCGAGCAGCGGATGCAGCGCAGCGCCTGCCGGCCGACCTCGTCGGCGAGGGTGTCGGTGCGGCCGTTGTCCAGCAGGACGAGGTGGAACGTGCGCGGGCCGTCCTCGTCGGTGGTGCCGGTCCACATGGACGTGTACGGGTTCATGCGCTCGGCCGTCGAGGAGCGGGGGAGTGTCTGGAGGAAGACCTCCAGGTCCTGCCACCTCGGCACGATCTTCTCGATGCCGACGACCGAGATCAGCGTCTCGGGCAGGGTCAGGCACATCCGCCCGTTGCCCTCGGACTCCACGACCACGAGCGTGCCGGTCTCGGCGACCATGAAGTTGGCGCCGGAGACGCCGACCTTGGCCCGCAGGAACTTCTCCCGCAGGTGCAGCCGTGCCGCCTCCGCGAGCTCGGCGGGCGTGTCGGTGAGTCCCTCGGGTGCGGGGCGGCCCCACTCGCTCATCTCGGAGCGGAAGATGTCCCGGATCTCGCCGCGGTTGCGGTGGATCGCGGGCACCAGGATGTGCGAGGGCCGGTCCTTGCCCAACTGCACGATCAGTTCGGCGAGGTCCGTCTCGTAGGCGTGGATGCCCTCCGCCTCGAGAGCCTCGTTGAGACCGATCTCCTGCGTCGCCATCGACTTGACCTTGACGACCTCACGCTCGGCGGTCTCCTTGACCAGCCGGACGACGATCTCGTTGGCCTCGTCGGCGTCGGCGGCCCAGTGCACGGTCCCGCCGGCCGCCGTGACCGCCTCCTCCACCTGCACCAGGTACCGGTCCAGGTGGCGCAGCGTGTGGTCCTTGATGCGCTTCCCGGCCTCGCGCAGCGCCGCCCAGTCGTCCAGCTCCGCGACCGCGCGGGCCCGCTTGTCCCGGATGGTGTGCGTGGCGTGGCGCAGATTCCCGCGCAGCGTCGGATTGCGCACGGCCGCGCGCGCCGCCTCGGGGAAGGCAGGCATCCCCAGATACGTGCCGCTCATACGGTCACCGCCTCCTCCGTGCCCGCCAGGATCTCCGCGATGTGCACCGGCCGCATGCCCGTCCGCAGCCGCGTCATGGTCCCGCCGATGTGCATCAGACAGGAGTTGTCGGCCGCGCAGAGCACTTCGGCGCCGGTGGACTCGGCGTTGCGCACCTTGTCCGCGCCCATCGCCGCCGACACGTCGGAGTTCTTCACGGCGAAGGTGCCGCCGAAGCCGCAGCACTCCTGCGCGCCCGGCAACTCGACCAGCTCCAGCCCCTTCACCGCCTCCAGCAGCCGCCGGGGCCGGTCGCCGAGACCGAGGCTCCGCAGCCCGTGGCAGGTAGGGTGGTACGTCACGGTGTGCGGGTAGTACGCCCCCACGTCCGTCACCCCCAGCACGTCCACGAGGAACTCCGTCAGCTCGTACGTCTTCGGCACCACGGGCGCCAGGGCGGCCGCGAGCGTGTCCCCGCGCCCCTCCGCCCGCGCCCGTTCGCCCATGCGGGGATACAGCTCCCGCACCATCGCGCCGCACGAGCCCGACGGCGTCACGATCGCCTCGTAGTCCCCGAAGACCTCTGAGAAGTGCCGGGCCAGCGGCTCCGCCTCGTGGCGGTAACCGGTGTTGTAGTGCGCCTGCCCGCAGCAGGTCTGGGCCATCGGGAAGTCGACCTCGACGCCCAGTCTGGTCAGCAGCTTCACCACGGCACGGCCGGTGTCCGGATAGAGCGTGTCGTTGACGCAGGTCAGGAACAGGGCGACACGCATCGCGGCTCCTTGTGATCGGTCGGCTCGAACATCTTGATCATCGGATGAAACGCAGGGTAGTCGGCATACCGGAGCCGGGGGAGACCCTGTTCACCGGTCGGCGAGTCGGGCCTCGGCCGCCCGCCAGCGCGCCGTGTCGCCGCGCGGCTCGTACCGGGTCAACGACTGGGTGCGCACCAGCAGTCGGCGCATTGCGGGCAGGTCGCCGACCAGCCCGTGGGAGCGGGCCTGCACGAGGACGTTGCCGAGAGCGGCGGCCTCCGTCGGCCCCGCCACCACCGGCATCCCGCAGGCGTCGGCGGTCAGCTGGCACAGCAGTGCGTTGCGGGTGCCGCCGCCGACGACGTGGACGACGTCGACCGGGTGCCCGGCGAGCCGCTGGGCGTCCTCGACGGCCCTGCGGTGGGCCAGCGCCAGCGAGTCGAGGATGCAGCGGGTCACCTCGGCGGGCGTCTCGGGCACCGGCTGCCCCGAGGCACGGCACGCCTCGGTGATCCGTTCCGGCATCCGGCCCGGCGCCAGGAACGCCGCGTCACCCGCGTCCACCACCGACCGCAGCGCCGGCACCCGGGCCGCCGCGAGCAGCAGCCCGCCCAGGTCCGGCTCACCCCAGGCCCGTACGCACTCCTGGAGCAGCCACAGCCCCATGATGTTGCGCAGGTACCGGACCGTGCCGTCCAGACCGAGTTCGTTGGTGAAGTTGGCGGCGCGGCTCTCCTCGGTCAGCACCGGAGCGGTCAGCTCCAGACCGGCCAGTGACCAGGTGCCGGTGCAGATGTACGCGAACCGCTCGCCCGAGGCCGGGACGGCGGCCACCGCGGAGGCGGTGTCGTGCGAACCGACCGCCGTCACCGCCACGGGCCCCGCCAGCCCCGTCTCCTCCAGCACGGCCGGCCGCAGCACACCTGCCGGGTCACCGGGCCGGCGCAGCGGCGCGAACAGGCCCAGGTCGATCCCGAGCCGGTCCGCGACGTCGTGCGACCAGTCGCGGGTTCGGGGGTCGATCAGCTGGGTGGTGGAGGCGTTGGTCAGCTCCGTGCCCTGCTCGCCCGTCAGCCAGTACGTCAGCAGGTCCGGTATCAGCAACAGCCGCCGGGCCTGGGCGAACTGGGCCGTGCCGCGGGCGGCGACGAGCTGGTACAGGGTGTTGAAGGGCGCGTGCTGCAACCCGGTCGTCGCGTACAGCTCCCCGGCGGGCAGCGTGGCCCACACCTTCTCCGCGACGCCCTCGGTGCGGGCGTCGCGGTAGTGCACGGGGTTGCCGAGCAGTGCCCCGTCGGCGTCCAGGAGGCCGTGGTCGACGGCCCAGCTGTCGACGCCGACCGAGTCCACCGGGCCCGCCGCGCGCAGCCCCTCCAGGACACCGGCGTACAGGGCCAGGATGTCCCAGCGCAGCCCCTCGGGCGTACGGACCGGCCGGTTGGGGAAGCGGTGCGCCTCGGTCAGCTCCAGGCTGTCCGGGTCGACGCGGCCGACCATGACGCGCCCGCTGGACGCGCCGAGGTCGACCGCGGCGTACGACTTGACGTCCACGGCGGCGCTCATCGCAGGAACGCGGCGGCGACGCCGGCGTCGACCGGGATGTGCAGGCCGGTGGTGTGGGTCAGGTCGCCGCCGGTCAGCGCGAACACGGCGTTCGCGACGTGCTCGGGCAGCACCTCGCGCTTGAGCAGCGTCCGCTGCGCGTAGAACTCGCCCAGCTTCTCCTCCGGCACCCCGTACACGGCCGCGCGCTTGGCGCCCCAGCCGCCCGCGAAGATGCCCGAACCGCGCACCACACCGTCCGGGTTGACGCCGTTGACGCGGATGCCGTGCTCACCCAGCTCGGCGGCGAGGAGGCGCACCTGGTGGGCCTGGTCGGCCTTGGTGGCGGAGTAGGCGATGTTGTTCGGGCCGGCGAAGACGGCGTTCTTCGAGGCGATGTAGACGATGTCGCCACCCAGTTCCTGCGCGGTCATCACCCGTGCCGCCTCGCGCGAGACGAGGAACGAGCCGCGGGCCATGATGTCGTGCTGGAGGTCCCAGTCCCCGGCCGTCGTCTCCAGCAGCGGCTTGGAGATGGAGATGCCCGCGTTGTTGACGACCAGGTCGACGCCGCCGAAGGCGAGGACGGCCGCCCGGAAGGCCTCGGCGATCTGCTCCTCGGACGTGACGTCGACGGTCACGGCGACGGCCTTGTCCGCCCCGCCCAGCTCCTCGGCCACCCGCGCCGCGTTCTCGGCGTTCAGGTCGGCCACGACCACGCACGCGCCCTCGGCGGCCAGCCGCCGCGCGATGGCCTTCCCGATCCCGCTGCCCGCGCCGGTGACCAGGGCGACGCGCGTCGCCAGCGGCTTGGGCTTCGGCATCCGCTGGAGCTTGGCCTCCTCCAGCGCCCAGTACTCGATGCGGAACTTCTCCGACTCCTCGATCGGCGCGTACGTCGACACCGCCTCCGCCCCGCGCATCACGTTGATCGCGTTGACGTAGAACTCGCCGGCCACCCGGGCGGTCTGCTTGTCCTTGCCGAAGCTGAACATGCCCACGCCCGGCACCAGCACGATCGCCGGGTCGGCGCCGCGCATCGCGGGCGAGTCGGGCACCGCGTGCCGGTGGTAGTAGGCGGCGTACTCCTCGCGGTAGGCGGCGTGCAGTTCCTTCAGCCGGGTGACCGTCTCCTCCAGGGGCGCGGTCGGCGGCAGGTCCAGGACCAGGGGCCGCACCTTGGTGCGCAGGAAGTGGTCGGGGCAGGAGGTGCCGAGCGCGGCGAGCCGCGGATGCTCCGCACGCGCGAGGAAGTCCAGCACCACGTCGGCGTCGGTGAAGTGCCCGACCTGCGGCCGGTCCTGGGAGGCGAGGCCGCGGACGTACGGTGCCAGCGCCGCGGCCCGCTCCCGCCGCTCGGCCTCGGGGAGCGCCCCGTACCCGTCCAGCACCGCGCCGAACGGCTCCGGCCGCCCGCGCTCGGCGAGGAAGGCCTCGGCGGTGCGGATGATGTGCAGCGAGTTGCGCTCGCACTCCTCGGAGGTGTCGCCCCACGCCGTGATGCCGTGCCCGCCGAGCACGCACCCGACGGCCTGCGGGTTGGCCTCCTTCACCGCCGCGATGTCCAGCCCCAGCTGGAAACCGGGCCGCCGCCACGGCACCCACACCACCGTGTCGCCGAAGCACTCGGCGGTCAGCTTCTCGCCGTCCGCCGCACAGGCCAGCGCGATGCCGGAATCGGGGTGGAGGTGGTCGACGTGCGCGGCCTCGACGAGCCCGTGCATCGCCGTGTCGATCGAGGGCGCCGCACCGCCCTTGCCGTGCAGGCAGTAGTCGAAGGCGGCGACCATCTCGTCCTCGCGCTCGACGCCCGGATAGACGTCCTTGAGCGCCCGCATCCGGTCCAGCCGCAACACGGCCAGCCCAGCCCCGGTGAGGGTGCCCAGGTCGCCGCCGGAGCCCTTGACCCACATCAGCTCCACATCACCTCCGGTGACGGGGTCGGTCTCGGTGCCTTTGGCGGAGGCGTTGCCGCCGGCGTAGTTGGTGTTGCGGGGGTCGGCGCCGAGCCGGTGGGAACGGGCGAGGAGGGCGTCGGCTTCGGGGTGGGATGTCATGACAGTCCTACCTTTCAAGGGTGGTTGCTCTGGTCATTCGTAAGATCGGAGGGCCCAGGGGTTCTGGGTATGGCTGTCATGGCGGCGCCGTTGGCAAGGCTCAAAGGACTTGGCCGCCCGGAACCCCGCGACGACTCGACCGCCAATTGGGAGACGCGACCCGATCGCTGCTGTAGGACGACGTCGGCGAGGTCGTCTGCGGGTGACAGGTGAGACGGCGAGCCGGCGGAGGTGACCGTGCCCGAGATTTGGGCCGGAGTGGACATCGGCAAGGAACATCACCACTGTGTGGTGATCAACGCGGACGGTGAACGGCTGCTGTCGCGCCGGGTCCTCAACGACGAGAGCGAGCTGCTCCAGCTCCTCGGTGACGTCCTGGCGATATCCACCGACGTGTTGTGGGCCGTCGACCTCAACCACGGTGGTGCCGCCCTGCTGATCGGCCTGCTCCTCAACCACGGCCAGCCCATGGCCTGTCTGACCGGCCTGGCAGTCCACCGAGCGTCGGCCACCTACAAGGGCGAGGGCAAGACGGACGCGAAGGACGCCTTCGTCATCGCCGACCAGGCACGCGTCCGCCGCGACGTCGGCCTGCTGCGGCCCGGTGACGAGGTCGCCGTCGACCTGCGCACGCTGAGCAACCGGCGCCTGGACGTGGTCTTCGACCGCACCCGACAGATCAACCGTCTCCGGGCCCAACTCCTCGAGATATTTCCTGCGTTGGAGCGATCCCTGGACCTGGTCAACAAGGGGCCGATCGTGCTGCTGACCGGCTACCAGACCCCGGCCGCAATCCGTCGCGCCGGCGTCAAGCGCATCGAGACCTGGCTGAAGAACCGCAAGGTCCGGAGTGCCGCCGCACTCGCGAAGACGGCCGTGGAGGCCGCCCAAGCCCAGCAGACCGCGCTGCCCGGCGAGAAGCTGGCTGCCGCCATGGTGGTCCGCCTCGCGAAGGGGGTGATGGCCCTCGATGAGGAGATCGCCGAGCTCGACGCCCTGATAGAGGCCAAGTTTCGCGAGCATCCTCACGCCGAGGTGATCCGCAGCCTGCCCGGCATGGGGGCCAAGCTCGGCGCCGAATTCATCGCCGCGACCGGCGGTGACATGGATGCCTTCGGCAGCGCCGACCGACTGGCCGGCTTCGCCGGCCTTGCCCCACGGCCTCGCGACTCCGGCCGCGTCAGCGGCAACCTGCGCAG
>NZ_JBIRHU010000013.1:40936-228650 GCF_044328675.1 Streptomyces sp. NPDC017890 | reverse complement strand
CGCTACGAGAAGACCGCCACCATCTACTTGGCCGGACTCCACATCGCAGGCATCTTCCTCTGGTCCACCCGATGATCCAAACGAAACCGCCTAGCGGGTGCTCTTCAGCTTTGCGGTGGGTTGCAACGGCGATGCACAGGCACGCCAGAGTTCACTTACGCCGACGCTAAAGACCTTGGCCGCCCCCTCTCGCGGCTGCCCGCGGCATGGGCACGGGCCGAGCAGCGACCGGCGGTACGAGGCGAACCGACAACCGCATGGGCAGCACGGACAGGGGGACCGAGGCTTCGCTGGTACGCGCCGTCGCCCGGGCAAGTCGACCGTAGAAGTTCAGTCACTGCCTTGATAGTTCGTCTACATCTGCCGCCTGCCCCGTTACGATGTGCAACATGGTTTGCGGCATGTGACACGGACACGGCAATCGGTGGTCTCTGTCATGCTTCGTGCGAGGCAGTGCAGCATAGGTGTGCGCCAGACAGGGACCTCAGCGCCCCGGACTGCGCCTGACGACAGGACGTCCGTCACTGGGGTGCGGGCGGGGATGCGTAGGGTGGGAAGTGCGGACTGATTTCGGAGACCTTGTCGTTGACCAGGCCATCGTGCACGAGGTGCCTCAGCGCGCCAAAGACGAGGAATCTCTTCCCCTCAAGCTCAGCGAGACGGTATGCCGGTTCGACGATGACGTGCGTACAGCTCTGCAGTCGAAGCTCCGTGACGTGCTCGACCGCCTGGGACGCGAGGTCGTGGAGGACCCGGAGCTGAAGTCTCCCCTGCCAGACGCTGTCCGGGCCTTTCTGAGTGGTGAACAGGATCTCGTGCAGGTCTCCGGTGAGCTCGCTCATGCCCTGCGTGACAGCCAGACGGGGAAGAGTCCGGCAGGGCTGCTTCTCGTTGCCGCTGCCCGCCTGGACGGTCACCAAGCTCTTCTGATGGTCAAGCTGGAGCAGGAAACCGGCATGCAGGCGAACGGGATTCTCGCCGACGGGCTGCGGACCTTTGACATGCAGTATTTCGCCAACCTCTTGTTCACCGAAAAGTCTAAGGTGTACAAGGTGGCCCTCTTCTGCGAGGAGGGGGTCGCCGAGCCGAGGCTCCAGGGCTGGGCCGCCGACCCCCAGACATCGGGCAAGGACGTGGCTCGCTTCTTCCTCGAGAAGTTCCTCGGCTGTCGGCATCAGAACGACCCCAGGGAACTCACACGCCGCTTCCACGACACGGCCATGGATTGGGTCAACAGCCGCTTCGCCAGTTCCGATGTGCGTGTTGACTACGTCATGGCCGTCATGGTTGAGCTTCAGAGCGCTGCTCCGACACTGGACCCCAACGCCTTCGTCCAAACGCATCTACAGGAAGCGCACCGCGACGACTTCGCCGGCTTCCTGGCGGAGAACGACGTACCGATCCGTGCCTTCGACAAGAACACCGATCTCATCGGCAACCGGATGGAGAAGGTGCGGGTCGACCTGTCCAACGGGGCCTTCCTCGTCGCACCGCTGGAGGCTGTGAGGGACGGCTCAGTAACCGTGGAGGACCTCGGGGACGGCCGGACCACAGTCACCGTCACCGCCACCCTCGACAAAGCCAGCAGTGGTGCCGCGGCGGGCCGCCGGCTCAAACCTGTCAACCGTGCGGAAGCTCCCCCTTCTCATGCAGAGATAATTCCGGGGCTTGAGGGGGTCCTCCCTGTGCCGGCCCAAGCGATGCAGACGGCCATGGGCAACGAGCAGTCGTCGGCATAGGCATGGGTATCAGCGACGGCATCTTCCTGGCCTATGCGTTGGAGTCCACATGTCTCTGAGTGTCGAGGAGGCTTTCCAGCGCTACCAGCGGGAGCGGCCGCGGATCAAAGAGGCGGCCGAGGCGACGAAGACCCACCTCCAGGAGCACCTTGCTCGTCGGCAGGTTACCTGCCAGGTGACCGCCCGAGCCAAGGAGGTCAGCAGCTTCCAAACGAAGGTGTACCGCAAGAACTACGCCGACCCCTGGAAGCAGATCACCGACAAGGCTGGCGTCCGCGTCATCGTGTCCCATGCAGGTCTCCTCAACCCTGCCCTGAACGAGATCAAACGTTGTCTCGATGTCGTCGAGGTACAGGACGACCGCAACGCACCCGGTCATGAGGACCGTCTGCGCTACCCACGTCTTCACATCCAGGCCATCATGGTCGGGAACGAGGCGGACCCCGACGGGACGCCCTACGAGTGCGAGATCCAACTGCGGACTGAAGCAGTGGATTTGTGGTCGCGTATGTCTCACAAGCTTCTCTACAAGCCCGGCGCCGCACCTCCAGCCGATGTCAGTCGTTCGCTGTACCGTCTGATCGCTCTGGTCGAACTGTTCGACCTCGAGGTTCAACGGGGGGTAGAAGCCATGGCGCAGCACCCCGAACTCGCACGCAGTAACCAACTCCTCGACATGGTCGAGCAGGTCTACCGCACCTTCACCGACCACCCGCACAGCACAGAGCTGTCCTACAACGTCATCGACATCTTGTCGGGGACCATCGATGACCCCGACGGCTATAGAGAACACCTCACCCAGTTCGCCGAACGCTTCCGTGACAGGATCGAACGGGCCTACACCGACTACGGGCCTGACAGTGCTCACTTTCTGAGGCACGGTCGCTATCTGTTGGCCAGCCAACCGGAGAGCCTGATCATTTTTGAACGGCTGTCCAACAATGCTCGCTACCGTCTTCGCAGTGCCTGGGACGCCAGCGAGCTACCAGACAACATGCTCACCGACATGGCACAGGTTTGGGGGGTCGCCCTATGACGAACTCAGCGCAGCCGGAATCTCCTGCGCTAGTCGCAGCCACTGCTATGTTCGTGGAGGTCCTCGTGATCGGCATCGGAGGCCTCACCGCGGCAGTACTCGTGCTGATTGCCCTCATCGGGCCGGCACCAACAGCCGCACTTGCGCCCGTAGCTGGCTCGTCAGCGGCCACGGGAGTGGCACTCGCCGCAGCCTACGCTCTTGGCATCCTTCTCGACCGAGTAGCGGACACAATTCTCACCCCGTACCGCCGCCGCCTGCGTGGTCGCTTCTTTCCGACTAACAGTGCATACGCCGCGGCGCGCCTACAGCTGGCCGCCTTCCCCGTCCTGGTCGCCCGAGCCGACTACGCCCGCTCCCGCATGCGCATCTGCCGCGGCTGGCTCTTCAACTGCCTCGCTCTGGCCCTGACTGCAGACTTGGCCATGCTGCGCTACTCCTTCGACCACCGTCTGCTCATTCTCTGCACTGCCACAGTGCTTGGCTTCGTGATCGCCTACGGCTTCTTCCGGGCATGGCGCACCCTGACCGTGACCGGTTACCGCAAGCTCGCCGAACAGACCAGAGCAAGCCCGACCAGCCCGTCGCTGCCCGCTCAGCCCCAGCCGGGTTCCGGATCAGCATCAGAAGTCCAGTGAGCAGACTCTCTCGCATGACAGCTCAGCTGCATCGCTGGGACGAATCTAGGGGGCGGCTTTGACGCAGTGGGAGTTGGGGGTGGTCGGCCCCGCGCAGAGCGACGATCTTTATCACTTCACCGGCCGCAACGGGGACAGGCCACAGTGCGTGCCTGAGGAGATACGGCAGATGACCGGGCAGCAGCGGCTGGAGCGAATCCTGCATGAGGAGCGCAGTCGGGCTTTCGCCCCGTTCGGCACAACGACTGCGTGCGTGTGCTTCTCGGAGAGCCCGCCGAACCATCTCAGCCACCTCATTCAGTTAGGCCGTTTCTCGCCCTGGGGCATCGTCACCAGCCGCGCCACCCTGTTGAGACTCAACGGCGGCGCCGTCGCGTATGTGCCGGACACCGTCTATGTCCGGTTTAAGAGATGCGGGCTGGAGCACTGGGCCGTGCGTACGGGGAACGGCTCAGCCTGGATGCACGAGCGGGAGTGGCGCCTGCCCTCCTCAGAGGAAGGACGCCCAATTGGCTCGGTGCGCGCGATCTTGGTGGGCGACGCCTCGTGGCGGCCTGCCCCAGTCGTCACGGAGTGGCACAACGCCCTGACCGGGGAGCGACTGCTCGGCCCGGACGGGGACCCATTCACTCAGCCGATGGAAGAGCTACCCCGCCTCTGGAGGGAGTCGGAAGTGCGGGTGTGGAACGCTGCCGATGAGCATTTGGTGAAGTACCCGCTCGGGGCACTGTGTTGATGCGGCAGGCTGCCGTACTCCAGGTCCACGGCGACCCATCAAGCGGGAGGATGATTGTGCCCGTCCGTCGGGCGCCTCGGCCCGGGCCACTCACACTTTGGCGGCACAGGCCAACCGAACCGCGAGCAGCCTGCCGCTGACGATCAGACCCGGGAAAGCGCTGCGGCCGCTGCTGTACAGCAGGGAAGTACAGCAACCTCCTCGACCGTAGCCAGCCGCCGGTAGCCCTCAAAAGACCGACTGACCAGCTCACCGGACCTTAACGACCACCCTGCCGAGTGTTCGGGACGAAAAGGTCGTACGGCAACCTCTCGTAAACGCCCCTAGCTTTCTAAGCTGAGGGCTCCGGCACCGTCATCACGTGCCGATCGCCGTGGCTGGCTGTGGTCGAGGGCACTTAACAGCGTGGTGCAGGCTGGTGGGGGCGCAGCGAGACACACGCGCGCCTGGTCGGTCGGCGCGCCCGCCATCGTGGCTGGCTGTCCTCGGCTGAGGTTCGTGCCACAACCGTGCCAGGTGCAGGGGTCAGCCACGGTCAACACCGGTGTCCCGCAGTCGAGTAGCCGTCCGCTTCCTCAGCCAGCGAAGTCGCAGCTCAGCCCGCAGATCACCCAGCCTCTCTCCTAAAGCGGGTGTCGCAGGTTCGAATCCTGCCGGGGGCACAGAGAAAGACGCTGGTCAGAGGCCCTTCCGTCCGACGGTCGGGAGGGCCTTCGCACTCGCAGCACAGCTATGGCACACACGGGTTGCGGGCAGAGGCCGGAAGCTGTGTGAGATGCCCGCGAAGGACGAGCCGGCCCGCCGCCGGCACGAGAAGCCGGTCGACCGGCTGGAGACGTTGCTGCGGGCCGGCCTGAAGCCGCCGACTTCCACCCCGCCCTCTTGCAGAAGCTGAGGACCGTAGGTGCGCTGAGGGAGCCCCTCTTCGTCCTCCTGGACAGCTTCGGCGGACCGGACATCCCGTACTCGCTGCTGCTGCTCCGGTCGCTGAACAGGGCGCCCTCTGATGAGCCGCCGCTGCCACAAGCACTCGGCAGGCATGTGCTCGCGAGGGCACCTCCAGGGCACATGAGCCCGGGAAACGGTGTCGACCCGTGAGAACCACGGAGTGAAGTTTGCCCACGTCAACGCGCATTTCCCTGCGAAACCCCAGGTCAGCCCCACGCCACTCCCGTCCGCCGCACGAGTGACAGGACGCCGACGCCCGGGCACCTGGGGCGGAGCCTCAAGCGTGTCGTCTGGGGATGGCCCTGAACAGGGCTTCCGTCGGCGTGCGTCGAGAGCGCATCGGGAGCCGGTGTTTCTACCCGGACTGCTGAAGGGCCCTGGGCGGGACTGCCCGTCCGCATGCCCCGATGGCTGCCGGAGGCGATACTGGTGGCAGCCGCGGGACGACGCCTGCCGTGCGCCGGGACTGCGGGGAATCCCGCGGCCGGCCACCGCGGTGGCGCCTTCGCCGCCGCCGGAAGGGGCGACACGATGTGCCGCTGGATCGCCTACTCGGATACACCCGTCCTCCTCAGCCAGGTTCTGTTCCCGCCGGAGCACTCCCTGATCGACCAGAGTCTGCACTCCCGTACGGGTGTGGAGACGACCAACGGCGACGGCTTCGGTATCGGCTGGTACCCGAAGGACACGGAAACGGCCGATCCAGCGGTCCTGCGGGATGTCGGCCCGGCCTGGAACGACCGCAATCTGCAGGAAGTCGCCCACCACACGCGCTCGGGGCTGTTCTTCGGGCACATCAGGGCATCGACGGGGACGGCGGTGCAGCAGAGCAACTGCCGCCCCTTCCGGAGCGGTCGGTGGTTGCGGATGCACAACGGGATGATCAGTGAGTGCCGTCGGAACCGGCGTGATCTCGCCCTGGCCGTCGACCCGGCCCTCTACCCCGACATCGAGGGCTCCACCGACTCCGAGGTCATGTTCTTCGAAGGGACGGGGTCACGGGGGCGAGGAGTGTGAGCACGGCCGACGGCAGGGCCCGGGCACCGGCCGATGCGGGCGCCGACCCGTTGGGCGATCCGTACCTGCGCACACGGTTCGCGCTTCCCTCCCGGCCTGCCACCTTCTTGCGGCGGCAGCGGCTCGTCGTTCACCTGGATCAGGCCCTGCGCACGCCGCTGACGCTGGTCAACGGGTCGGCCGGCGCCGGCAAGACACTCCTGACGGCCGACTGGGCCGCGGGGCTGCGGCTGCCGGTCGCCTGGCTGACCGTAGAGGCAGGCGATCACCGGCCCGGTGTCTTCTGGGCTTACGTCTTCGAGTCCCTGCGCGTGTGCGGGGCGCGGGCGGCCGGTGCCACCGGGACGCCGGCGGACTCGACCGGCGTGGGACGCGGGCTGCTGGCATCGCTCGCCGCCGAACTGGACGCCCTTGACCGTCCCGTGGTCCTCGTGCTCGACGAGTACGACCGGATGACCAACCCTGAGGTCGCGGAACAGCTGGAGTTCGTCCTGCACCACTCCGGGCAGGGGCTGCGCCTCGTTCTCGTCACCCGCACCGAGCCGCTGCTCCCGCTGCACCGCTACCGGGCCGCCGACGAACTGACCGAGATCCGCGGCGCCGAGTTGTCCTTCACCCCCGCGGAAGCCGGCGCGCTGCTGCGACTGCACGGGCTGCACCTTCCCGAGCCCGCCGCGTCCGCCCTGGTGGACCGCACCCGGGGCTGGGCCGCCGGGCTGCGGCTGTCCGCCCTGGCGGCCCGGGAGAGCACCGACCCCGAGCGGTATCTGAAGGAGTTCGAGGCGGACCACAGCACGGTCGCGGACTTCCTGCTGGCGGAGGTCCTGAAGGGGAGGACGGAGGAGACGCAGGACCTGCTGCTGCGGGTCAGCGTCCTGGACCGTTTCTGCCCGGACCTGGCCGACTCCCTCACGCTGCGGACCGACGCCGAACCCCTCCTGGCCGGGCTGCACCGGGAGAACGCGTTCATCGAGCGGCTGGGACACTCCTGGTACCGGCTGCACCCGCTCTTCCGGGAGATACTCCGGGCCCACCTGCGCGAACGCCTGCCCGGTGCGGAAGCGGAGATGCACCTGCGAGCCGCGCGATGGCTCCGCCGTTCCGGCTTCCTCCCGGAGACGCTCGCCCATGGAGCCGCGGGCGGCGACTTCGACCTGGCCGCCGGCGCGCTCGTCGACGACCTCGCGATCGGGCAGCTCTTCACGGGCCTGCGCTCGGACGCTCTGGCCCAGCTCTTCGCCGGCATGGGGCCCGAGGCAAGGAGCCCGGCGAGCGACCTCGTGCGGGCGGCCGGGGCACTGGACCGACGCGACCTCGGTCACGGTCTGGGCCGGCTGCGACGGGCGCAGGAGCAGCTCTCCGAGACCGAGGACTCTCCCGGCCTGGTGGCGGCCCGGCTGAGCTGCGCGCTGCTGGAGGCGCTCGCCGCCCGGCTCACCGGATGCCCTCCGCGGGCCGAGCAGGCCGCCGCGACGGCCGAGGAACTGCGCCAGGACCTGCCCGGCCATCTGCTGGACGAGCATCCGGAACTGACCGCCCTGCTGCTGACGCACGTGGGTTCGGCCCGCCTGTGGGAAGGACGCTTCGACGACGCACGTGCCGTGCTGACCCGTGCGGCCGGCGCCCCGGGCGGATCGGCCACCGTTCTCCCCCGAGTGGAGTCGATGGGGCACCTGGCCCTACTCGACTACCTCAACGGCTGGCTCGGCCGGGCGGAGCGCAGGGCTCTGGCCGCGGTGTCCGAGGCGGAGCGGGCGGGTCTGCCCCGGCCTCCCGGCGGGGGCCTCGGCCGGCTGGTCCTGGCCGCGGTGGCCGTGGACCGACAGGAACTGGGCCGGGCCCGGGTCCTGCTCGACGAGACGGCGCGGCTCCCGGCGCGGGAGCACGATCCGGTGCCGACGGCGGGGCGGGCCCTGGCCGTCTCACGCCTTCTCCTCGACGACGGTGAAACGGACGCCGCCGCCGAGGCGGCGGAGCCGGCCGTGTCCGCGGCGGTGGCGTCCCCTTGGGCGGAGAGTCAGGCGGCAGTCGTCCGCTCCGCCGCCTGCCTCGCCGACGGACGGCCGGACGAAGCCGTGCGCCTTCTCCACGGCGTCGGTGGTGACCAACCGGTGTGCGCCGTGGAAGCGGCGGGGATCCAGGTCGCCGCGGGGCGTCCCCGTGCGGCGGCCGAACTGCTCGGCGCCGTGCGTGCCGAGGGACGCACCGGCCCCGCGGTGAGCGTGGGGGCGGCGCTGGTGCGGGCCCGGGTGGCGCAGGAGTCGGGAGACACGGTCACCGCCCGCCGGCTCGTCGCGCGTGCGCTTCTCGACGCCCGGCGCGAGCGTCTGCGGCGCCCTTTCCTCCAGGCAGGGGACTGGATCGAGCCGCTGCTGGCCACAGCCCATCTGCACGAGCTCGCCGAGGGCTGGCTCCTGCCCGGCCGGCCACGAGCGCACGGCGAACCAGTGCGGCCCGGAGCCGATCCCGCGCTCCTGGTGCCGGTGGAGCTGAGCGGACGCGAACGTGATGTGCTGCGCCGGCTGGCCCGCATGATGTCCGCGGAGGAGATCGCAGCCGACCTGTACGTGTCGGTCAACACGGTGAAGACCCATCTCAAGAGCGCCTACCGGAAGCTGGCGGTGAACCGGCGCGGCGACGCGGTACGCCGGGCGCGCGACCTCGGTCTCCTGTGACCTCCCCCGCGAGGGGTGAGGCACGCGGCGCCACCGCCGGGGTGCGATGGGAGGAACGTGCCGCAGCGCACCGGTCCGACTCGGCGAGGTGAGACGACGTGAAGCACTGGCGGGCCCTGGCAGTCCTCGGTACGGCCCAGTTCCTGATGGTTCTGGACACCTCCGTGATGAACGTGTCGATCAGCCGGTTGGTCGAGGACTTCGACACGGAGGTCACCGCCATCCAGGCCGTCATCACCCTGTACGCGCTGGTCATGGCGGCGTTCATGCTCATCGGTGGCCGGCTCGGGGACATCCTGGGCCGGCGCCGCATGTTCCTCACGGGGCTGGCCGTGTACGGGGTCGGCTCGGCCGTGACGGCCGTGGCGCCCACGCTGTGGGTCCTCACGCTGGGCTGGTCCGTCGTCGAAGGGCTCGGGGCCGCCATGGTGCTGCCGGCCATGGCTGCGCTGGTCGCGGAGGCGTATCGGGGACGGGACCGGGCCGTCGCCTATGCGGTCATCGGGGGGCTCGCCGGCGCCGGGATCGCGGTCGGCCCGCTGCTGGGCGGCTGGATGACGACCTATCTGTCCTGGCGGCTGGTCTTCGCCGGTGAGGTACTCGTCGTCGTGGCCGTGCTGCTGTGCCGGCGGGTGATCGCGACGCCCGCCCCGGCCGCGAAGCGCCCCCGGCTGGACGGGGTCGGCGCGGCGCTCTCCGCCGCCGGGCTGGGGCTGGGCGTGCTCGGGGTGCTGCAGAGCAGCACCTGGGGCTGGGTCGAGCCCCGCAACCCTCCCTTCACCGTCCTCGGCTTCTCCCCCACCCTGTTCGTCGTGGGTGCCGGAATCGCCGTGCTGGCCCTGTTCCGGGGCTGGGAACGGCGGCGGGAGACCCGGGGCGCCGACCCTCTGGTGCACCTGTCCCTGCTGGGCAGGCCGGTGCTGCGGGCCGGCCTGACGACGCTGCTCAGCCAGAACCTCATCCTCCTCGGCCTGTTCTTCGCCATCCCGCTCTACCTCCAGGTGGTGCAGGGCTTCAACGCCTTCCAGACAGGGCTGCGCCTGCTGCCGGTGTCGGCCACCATGCTGGTGACTTCCCTGTGCGGGTCCGCGCTGGGGCACAGGATGGGACCGCGCCGGGTGGTGCGGCTGGCCCTGGTGATTCTGGCGGCGGCCGTGGTGTGGCTGCTGGCCACGATCGACCCGGTCATCGACGACGCCCAGTTCGCCGGGGCGATGGCCGTGCTGGGTGTGGGCGTCGGTCTGCTCGCCTCGCAGCTCGGCAACGTCGTGCAGTCCGGTGTCGGTGAGGAGGAGCGCAGCGAGGCCGGAGGGCTGCAGTTCACGGCCCAGAATCTGGGCTCGGCGCTGGGCACCGCGCTCATCGGCTCGATCCTGGTCGGCGCGCTGGCAGGCGCCTTCACCACCCAGGTCGCGGACGACCCCCGGCTGTCCCCGGCCGCCCGGGACGAGGTCGGGGTCCGTCTGGAGGCCGGTATCACCTTCGTCCCGACCGAGCAGGTGCGTTCCGCGGCCGAGGAGGCCGGGCTGCCGCCGTCCGAGGTCGACGCCGTGGCGGACTCCTACGCCTCCGCCCAGTTGGACGGGCTGAAGGCGGCGATCCTGGCCACGGGCGGAGTCGCGCTCGCGAGTTTCCTGGTCACCGCGCGTCTTCCGACCGCCCGGGCAGGCCGCCCGTCCGAACCCGAACCCGAACCCGGTGCCGGGACCCGGACAACCGGGCCGGCCGGGCCGACGGGCTGAGCGCGGAGGAGACACAGGTGACCGCGGGCGAGACCGGGGCAGGGCGGTCCACGGACCGGCGGGAGCGGCGGGCCGCGCTCCGGGCTCACGCGGACTACACCGGCGGTGTCTACGGCTCCATGCTCGCGGCCTCCGTCGTGATCGGCGCCGGCACCCTGGGCTCGTTCCCCCGCGCCGAACTGGTACTGCTGCTGTTGCTCACCAGCCTGGTGTTCTGGATCGCCCACGTCCACGCCGAGCTGTTCGGAGCGCGTCTCGCGCGGCGCACTCCGGACCGGCGGGTGATCCTGCGTGTGTGCCGCGAGGAGTGGCCGATCGTCAAGGCCGCCGTGCCTCCGGCCGCGGCGATCGCCGTCAGCCCCGTACTGGGGCTGGACGTCCAGGGCACCCTGTGGCTGGCGCTGTCCGTCGCCGTCGCCGGACAGGTGGGCTGGTCCGTCGCCGCGGCACACCGCGCGGGCGCCTCGCGACGGCTGGTGGCCACCACCGCGACGGTCAACGTACTCCTCGGTCTGGTGATCGTCGTCGTCAAGATCGCAGTGACGCACTGAAAGGCACCGGCACTGCGGCCGGAGTCACCTGTACCGGGTGAGGGCGCCGGAGGCGACGAGGCGCAGGATCGTCACAGGGAGCACCGTCCGTCCCGGAGCCCCGGACGGTGTCCCGAGCCCGTCCGGTGGAAGGACCGCTCGTGCGCTACGAGATCCGAATCGAGGGACACCTGTCGGAGACGCTGGCCAACGCGTTCCCGGAGCTGGAGCACGTCGTCATGTCCGGCCAGACCGTCCTGTTCGGCACGGTGATCGACGAGGCCCATCTGTACGGGCTGCTCACCCGCTGCCAGTCACTGGGTCTGCGCGTCATGGAGATGCGGCAGCTTCCGCAATGACACCGACCGGCGGTGTGTGCCGGCCCGCTCACCGTTCCCGGGTCGGCCTCACAACCGGGCGGCCGTGACCCTGCCGGAGCGGCAGGCCGCCCGCAGGGCTTCGTGGTCGCGTTCGTTCTGGTCGGCGTAGGACTGGGCGAACTCGGTGAGCGCGCGGTCGAAGCGGTCGCTGCCACCCAGATACGCGGCGAGCGCGACGGGGTCACCGGAGCGGGCGTGGGCCCGCGCCAGGCAGGCTCCACACAGCCGGGCGAAGAGGGAGAGCAGGTCGGGACCCATGGTCTCCGGCCGCGCGATGCCCTTCCAGTCCCACAGCTGGCGCACGTAGAAGTCCCGGTCCGTTCCATCGGTACCTGTGACGCGCGTCCATCCGAGGAAGATGTCGCTGGTGGTCTGGATCAGACGCTGGCCGGTCACGACCCTGCGGCCCTGGTTGTCGTGGCGGTCGCCGCCCGTGTGGGGGGCCAGCACCGATTCCGAGGCTTCCTTGGCCTGGAGCAGCAGCGGGTCGTCGTCGTCCCTGCCGAGCAGGAGCAGTACCCAGCAGCGGGTGCCGACGCTGCCGACGCCGACCACCTTGCGAGCCATGTCCACGAGCCGGTAGTGGCGCAGCAGGTGCCGGCGCTCGGGCGGCAGGGACCGTGCGTAGCCGTTCACGACGGACCGCAGTTCCTCCTCCCGGCCGGCCTCGGCCGGGTCGGTGAGCAGATCGCCGAGTGGGGTGATCAGCGGCGGGTCGGGGGTGATGCGCCGGCCCTCGGCCGTGACGCGGGTGAGCTTCGCGAACGCCCTCGTGTGTGTGCGTGTGCGGGCTTTCACGGCCGCGTCCCTGAGCCGGTGCTCCGCTTCCCCCGCAGCATCCGCCGCCAGCAGTTGCCGTATGTGGTCGGCGTCGTCCTGGGCGTACCAGATGTCCAGGGCCGGCATGCCGGCGAACTCCCGCATACGCTCCCGGTAGGCCCGCACACAGGCCCGTACGGTGCGGTTCTGCTCCTTGGGCGGGAAGCCGTTCGCCCGGGCCGCGATCACGAATCCGGCCGCAAGACGTTTGACGTCCCATTCGAAGGGGCCGGGCAGCGTCTCGTCGAAGTCGTTGATGTCGAAGACCAGGCGGCGCTCCGGTGAGGCCAGGAGCCGGAAGTTCAACGGGTGCGCGTCCCCGCACAGCTGCACCTGGAGTCCGCTGCTGGGCAGGGGCGCCAGGTCCGCCGCCATGATCGCTGCCGCACCGCGGTAGAAGCGGAACGGCGACTCCAGCATGCGGCCGTAGCGGATCGGCACCAGTGCCGGGACACGCTCGCCGGACTGGCGCTCCAGCAGGTCGACCGGGTCGCCCCGCCGTTGCCCCGTCTCGTACCAGCCGTGGCACGAACGCGAGGCCCGCTTACGGGCCTTCCTGCCGTACGCGGCTCGCTCGGCCGACGTCAGGGCGGCGGTGAAGGCGCTGGGTATCGTCATGGTCCGGCCTCCGGCTCTTCCACAGGCCCGGCCCCGGAGCACGGCGGAGCCGTCGGCTCCCGGCGCTGGCGGTTCAGCCCTGCCTGCACCGCGCTCGCGAGCACCCGGGCGGCGACACCGACGAGCAGCAGCCCTCCCGCCATCTGCGCCATCGTGACCGCCGCGGCGGCTCGGCGGGAACGGAGCCCGCCACGCGGGGGCGGTCCTGGCGAGGTGCGGCCTCCGCTGCCTCCTGAGGTCGTATCGCTCATCTCACGTCTCTTCGTCTCGTCTCACGTCTCTTCGTCTCGTCCGGGCCGGTGGGCAGATGTTCCCGAATCCCACCTCACCGCCCCGCCGTCAGGACGGGATCACCCCTGACGGGTGACCCCGGCCCTCAGTGCCGGCCCTGACCCTGGAACGGACACCTACCAGTCCTCCGGCGCTCACCGACCGTCCCCGTCGGACGGTCCGGCGGCGGCCGGCCGGTCCACGAGGAGGCGCCATGACCGTGCCCCGTGATGCGGCGGAACCCCCCGGCCGGGGAGGCGGGTCCGGCAGGGCGGTTCCCGGAGCCATGGACGACCCTGCTCACGTCCTCAGCCGGCTCGGCGGATCCTGGACCTGGCTCATGGGATCGGCCGTCGCCACGCTGGTCCCCGGCATCCTGGTCCTGGTCTGGCCGGAGGCGACCCTGCATGTCCTGGCCGTCCTCATCGGTCTGTACCTGCTGCTGACCGGTGTGTTCCGGTTCGTGGCCGTCTTCGCGCGGGAGGGACACGAGCGGCTGCCCGGGCTCCTGCTGGCCGTGCTGTACGTGCTGGCCGGGGTGCTGTGTCTGCGCAACCCGCTGCAGACCATCGCCGCGCTGTCGCTGATCGTCGGCATGGTCTGGCTGGTGTCCGGCATCCTCACCCTCTACACCGCCCTCGTCACCGAGAACCTGCCGCACGGCGGCCTCGTCCTGGGGCTGGCGGTACTGGCGGTCGTCGCCGGGATCGTCGTCCTCGCGCTGCCCGCGGAATCGGCCCGCGCCCTGACCCGGCTTCTCGGCCTGTGGCTGGTCCTGCTCGGTCTGGCCGAGGCGGTGGTCGCCCTGGGTCGGCGGTCCGCGCTGCGCGGGGCACGCCCCCGAACGACGGCACGCCCGCTGCCATGACCTGACCGCGGACCGGTGGAAGGAACGTCGATGGCCCCGACCACCCCGGCCGGATCGCCCGGCTCCGGTGGACCTGCGGACCGCTCCCCGCGGTCCTGGCGGCAGCCGCCGGACCGGCACCTCCGTCGACGCACCGAACAGCCTCATGAACGAGCGCCGTGGCTCCGGACAGGGCACCGGCCGGTCGCCCGGCGGCCAACTCACCCGTGCCGGGTGATGCCGCGCGCTGAGCCCGGTGACCACCCTGAGGTCAGTACGCAACGACGGCCGGGCACGCCCGGGACGGAGGACGGACATGAACGCGCAGATCTTCCTGGCGTACGACTACCCACTGCTCAGCATGTTCTGGACCATGCTTCTGGTCTTCCTGTGGATCATGTGGTTCGTCCTGCTCTTCCGGATCATCGGTGACATCTTCCGCGACGACCGGTTGAGCGGCTGGGCAAAGGCCGGCTGGCTGGTGTTCTGCCTCCTCCTGCCCTTCCTCGGCGTGTTCGTCTACGTCATCGCACGCGGGAGGAACATGGGCCACCGGGAGACGGCACACGCCCGCGCCCGCCAGGAGGAGTTCAACGCCTACATCAGGAAGACCGCGAGCGGTGGACAGCGCACCAGCGTCGACGAACTGGCCCGGCTCTCCGAGATCCGGGATCAGGGTGCTATCACAGACGAGGAGTTCCGCAAGGCCAAGGAACTGGTCCTGAGCGGCCATGGGCCGGCGGAACACGCGGGCCACGCCCCCACCGCATCCGGCCCTTCCGCACGCTGACCATCCACACGCTGACCATCCGCACGCCACGAATCGAGGCGCACGATGACCGCCACACACACCCGGCCGACGCACTCGCCGAGGCAGGCGTGGGCGACCGGCCTGACCGTCTTCGCCGCCGTCATGCTCCTGCTCGTCGGCCTCCTCGACATCCTCCGGGGGATCATGGCCATCGCCGAGGACGACGTCTTCGTCACCACGCCCGACTACGTCTTCCAGTTCGACCTCACCAGCTGGGGCTGGATCCACCTCGTCCTGGGCGTACTCGCTGTGATCATCAGCGCCGGGCTGCTCAAGATCGCGACGTGGGCGCGCGTGTCCGGCGTGGTCATCGCCGCACTCGTGATCCTCGCCAACTTCCTCTCCATGCCGTACTACCCGCTGTGGTCCGTCGTGATGATCACCATGTCGGGCTTCATCATCTGGGCCCTGTGCGTGATCAAGCCCGGCGGCAATCTCTACGACCTGTCCGGGGCACGCGCCCCGGACTAGACGTGTGACAGAGCGAAAGAGCGACAGGTGGATGCACGAGGCGCGGACACTGGCCGGCGGCGCGGGAGCGGCGCACCGCCCGCGGGCGAGAGCGGCACCGCTCTCGCCCGCATCTCCCCACTGGCTCTGCCAGTACGTCGTTCCGCCCTGTCCGTTGTGTGCCGCAGTGCACCGGAGGAAACGCTGGACGTGGGGGGCAATGAGATGGAGAGACACCCATGACTCAGGCAACCACGGACAAGGCGCACAAGTCGTTCCTTTCCCGCCCCGCGGTCCGACGCCTCATACCCTTCTCCCTGATCACCGCGATCGCTCTCATCTTCATCTTCGAGAACCGTTCGAGTGTCGAGATCCGCCTCCTCATCCCCATGGTGACCATGCCGCTGTGGGGCGCCCTCCTGATCGCCTGGGCCCTCGGCATCCTCGCCTGCGTCTTCACCGTGCGGCGACGGTCGAACCGGCACGTGCGACGACAGGGGTGACGGCACGGCCCACGCCGTACGATGCTGATCCGTCGGGAACAGAACGGTCAGCCATGCCGTGGAGCAGCCGGAGCCCAGGCAGGCGACCGCCGAGGAGGCGGCATCGCCCGGTGTCCGGAAGGCGGCACTGGTCACGCACGTCCGGCGGACGCACCACAGCGGCGACGGTCGACCGGTGGAGACAGCGGACATAGAGGTGCCCGCGGCTCACCGCGAGGTCCTCTACGAGATCCTGGTCAGCCGGTGACAGCGCCATGCGTGAAGGGAGAGGCAGATGGGCCGCCGCAGAGGGACGCGTGAGGACACCGCAGCCGTGACCGCGACGGTGCGTGAGTGGAGCGACGAGGAGGGTTGGGGTGTCCTCGACTCGCCCGAGACTCCCGGAGGGTGCTTCGGCCACTTCTCCGACATTCAGGCGCCCGGCTTCCGCACGCTGTCACCAGGGCAGCAGGTCGATCTCACCTGGGAAGCGCCCGGTTTCAAGCAGGACGGGTACGACTACCGGGCGGTGAGCATCGTTCCCCGCTCCGTCTGACGTCCACGGCTGACATCGACGAGGCTGCCGGACAGCGGCATCAGCCCGGCTCTGCGGAAGCTGGGCCGGGTGCACTGGGAACACGGCCGGCTGACCGACGGTCTTGACGCCCTCGGCCCCTGGGTCACCCCGGCCACCAGGGGCGGATACCGCAACGACCGCGCCATGATGCTCGACGCGGTCGCGGTCACGGGTTCACGCCCCTGGACTCGACGCCGTGGTCAGCCCTGTTCCCGCTCCACCGGCAGCCACAGCTCGGCGTCGGCTTCGGTCCCGTCCGGGGACAGGCGGGTGCGCAGGATCTCGGGGCCGGGGCGGGCGCGGTACGGGTTGGACGGGAACCACTGGGTGAACACGTCCCGCCACAGCTCCTGGATGGCCTGAGGGGCCGGCCCGGAGGTGGTGAAGACCGCCCAGGTGCCGGCCGGGACGGACAGCACCGTGGCGCCCTCCGGGGCAGCGGCTGATGTGATCACCCCGTGGTAGTAGTCGAGTTCGGTGCCCTCGGCGCGGCTGGGGTCCAGGTCGTCGCAGGCCGCGACGATGCCCTGCGGCTCCTGGTCCGAGAGCTTCTCCAGTCCTTCGGTCATCTGCGGGCCGATCCCGCGGACGAAGTCGATGATCGCCTGGTTGGGTCCCGTGTGCACCAGTGGCACCCGGGCCTTGAGACCGACGACGTTGAAGTCCGGCCTGTCCACTACGCGATAGCGCATGCTGCTGCTCCCTTCGACGGTGAGACGGAAGGCCAACCGGGGCTGGGAGACGAGCGCGGCGCCGGTGCGCCGGGCCTCGCCCGGCCCGATGCCGTGCATGGCGCGGAACGCCCGGGCGAACGCCTCACCCGAGCCGTAGCCGTAGCGCACCGCGATCTCCAGCAGGGACTGGCGCCCCGCGAGCACCTCGGCACCCGCGACGGTGAGCCGACGACGCCGCACGTACTCCGACAGCGGCATGCCCGCGAGCGCGGAGAACATCCGGCGCAGGTGGTATTCCGAGGTGACCGCGACGCGCGCCGCCTCGGTCACGTCGACCTCCTGGTCGAGGCGGTGCTCGATGTACTCCAGGGTCTGGTTGAGACGCTCCAGCACTCCCGGTCTCCTTCCTTTTCGTGCTCACCACGCTAGGAAGGAGGCTCTCCCCCCGACCCGACATCCTGTGCCCGATGCGATCGGCCACCGGCCGATCGCATCGGGCACAGGCCGATCGCCTCAGTGGGTCAGTGGTCGGAGTAGCTGAAGTCACCCACGGTCCAGGCACTGACGTCCTCGATCGCGACGCGGTACATCCCTCCCGTCTCCGGGATTCCCACCGTGCCCTGCAGGATCCGGGCGACATGGAAGTGGAGATGCGTGGGCGGCCCGGTCCTCTTCACGGAGGTGTCGAAGACGGCGGCGAACTCGCCCAGACTGGCGGAATCCGTCAGCACCTCCGACACCCTCTGCCTCCACACGGCTTCGGGAGCCAGGCGACCGGTGATGACGGCACCACCGGTGACCACGGTCAGGGACATCTGGCTGCTCTGCCCGGACTCTACGCGGGCGACAATGTCAACGATCAGCTCGTCAGGCTTCGGCATGAGACCGAATTTTATGTGCCCCGTCCGTGCGGTGCTCCCACAGGGATCCCAAGAACCCCGCGCACCCGCCCCGGCTGCGGTCGGCACTCGTCCACCCGGGCCGCCGTCCGGCCGGGAGACGCCCGGCCCGATCGGCCGGCCGACTGGGTCGTGCGGGGCCGGCTGCCGTCCACGTCCAGGTCAGGCGCCCGCCTTGTGACGGGACCCGACGTCACCGCGTCGCAGTTCCTCGTTGATGCGCTTGGCCTCTTCGAGCTGGTCCTCCAGGATGATGATGCGGCACGCCGCCTCGATGGAGGTGCCCTGGTCGACCATCTCGCGGGCTCGGGCGGCGATCCGCAGTTGATAGCGGGAGTAGCGCCGGTGGCCGCCCTCGGAGCGCAGCGGCGTGATCAGCCGGGCTTCGCCGAGGGCACGCAGGAAGGCGGGCGTGGTGCCGAGCATCTCCGCTGCCCGTCCCATGGTGTACGCGGGGTAGTCGTCGTCGTCGATTCGGTCGAGCGGTGTGTCTGCGGTCATCTGCACCTCTGATTACGTAACGCGTCGAGGGGCCTTGGTGCCGTACGGCACCAAGGCCCCGAGGGATTTGTAACACCACCGACCGGCTAATGCGATGCCGGCCTTCTGTTTCCGCACCGGCCCCCGACGGGGGGCGGAGAGTGCGGGGATCGCGGATGCGTGACCGTGGGACCACCTTCCGTTCCGGGGCCTGCGGTACCCGGGCGGACCGTTCTCGCCCGGGCGATCCTGATGGCGTCCGCCTCCTTCTCTCTTCCTTCTGATGAACCTCTGGGTACTGCGGAACCTGCGTACTGCCGGCGGCCCTGACAAGGCCACCCGCCCGGCGGCCAGCGAGGGGACCCCGGTACCTGCTCCGGCCCCGCCACTCCACCGCCGTGCACAACCTCTGTCCTGCATGCGGGCAGTTCGTGTCTGCCACGCCTCACTGACTTCCTGGCTACAACAGACACGCTAACCCCAACTCTGCGACATGTCTACAGCAGCCATGACAGATTTCGGTCCATGCGAGTGACAGCTTGTACACCGGTACCCGTCCCCGGACTCGCCTCGGTCAGGTCTTTCGCCGGATCACGCCGAGGTCGAACTCCAGCACCACCTTCGGGCTGACCAGGACGGCGGTCGCGCCGTTCCAGTTCACGCCCCAGTCGTCGCGGTTGATGGTGACGCTGCCCTTGAAGCCGACCCGGACGTTGCCCTGCGGGTCGCTGTCGTCGCCGGTCAACTCGACGTCCACGGTGACCGGCCTGGTCACACCGCGGACGGTCAGGCCACCGGTGACCTTGTAGTGGGTCCTGTCGACCTGTTCGACCTCGGCCGAGGTGAAGGTGATGGCCGGGTGGTCGTCGGCGTCCAGGAACCTGGCGCGCAGCAGTTCGTCGCGCTGCGGGTTCCCGGTCCGGATGCTCCTCGTCCGGATCACGAGCCGTGCGCCGGACTTCGACGGGTGATCGCCGTCCAGGTACGCGCCGCCCTCGAACTCGTCGAACTGCCCGCGCACCCTGGTGCCCAGCGTGTGCCGGGCAACGAACCCGATGCGGGTGCGGGCGGTGTCGAGGACGTAGTCGCCGGTCAGGTCACTGAGGCTGGCGGTGGTTGACATGCGCGGTCACTCCTGTCTCCGCGTGATGGGCCGGGGCGGGCGGGGACGCCGGTCACGCGAACTGGCCGGGCCGGTAGTCGCCCGCGGGCCGCTGGGCGATGACGTTGAGGCGGTTGAGTGCGTTGATCAGGGCGATGACCGACACCAGGGCGGCGAGCTGGTCCTCGTCGTAGTGCTTGGCCGCGTTCGCCCAGACCTCGTCGGGGACACCGCCGGCCGCGTCGGCGATGCGGGTGCCCTGCTCGGCGAGTTCCAGGGCGGCGCGCTCGGCGTCGGTGTACACCGTGGCCTCCCGCCAGACGGCGACCAGGTCGACGCGCTGCTGGGTCTCCCCGGCGTGCACGGCGTCCTTGGTGTGCATGTCGACGCAGAAGCCGCAGCCGTTGATCTGACTGACGCGGAGCAGTACCAGTTCCCGCGTCGCGGGCGGCAGCGCCGATTCCGCGAGCGCCCTGCCCGCCGAGACGATGTGCTTCAGGAACGTGGCCGAGCCCGGGTGGGCGAAGAAGTCGAGACGGGCGTTCATGGTGATCTCCTTTTGCCGCGTGGCCGTTTCACCCCTTTGACTGCGGGGTGCGCGGGACCGTGCCGGTCCCGGCAGTACGACGAGGCAGCCCCTCGGAATGTGAGGTGACGCCCCCGCCTCACATTCCGCGGGGCTGTCTCGTCGTACTGGTGACGGCAGACGCGGCCAAGGGAGCGGCAACATCATGAGGACCCAGTCCGAGCCAGGAGACGGCCCGCTCGATCCGGGCCTGGGCGCGATCATGAGCGAGCGGCGTCAGCTGATCAATCTCGCGTACCGGCTGCTCGGCTCGCTGGCCGACGCCGAGGACGTCGTACAGGAGACGTACACCCGCTGGTACGCCATGTCCCCGCAGCAGCAGAAGGCCGTCGAGGCCCCCGGCGGCTGGCTGACGAAGGTCGCGAGCCGTATCTGCCTCGACCAGCTCGGCTCGGCCCGGGCCCGGCGCGAGCGCTACGTGGGCGAGTGGATTCCGGAGCCGCTGCCCGACGCGTCGGAGTGGGCCGACGGGCGGCCCGGCGGCCGGGCCGCCGACCCGGCCGACCGCGTCACTCTCGACGAGTCGGTCACGATGGCCTTCCTCGTCGTGCTCGACTCGATGACCCCCGCCGAACGCGTCGCGTTCGTCCTTCACGACGTGTTCCGCTACTCCTTCGCCGAAGTGGCGGAGATCGTGGGCCGTACGCCGGCGGCCTGCCGCCAGCTGGCCTCCTCGGCCCGCCGCCGCCTGCGCGCGTCGCGGGCTCCGGCGACTCCGGCCGCCCAGCGCGCCCGCGTCGTCCGGGACTTCCGGCAGGCCTGGGAGGCCAAGGACATCGACGCCCTCATCGGTCTCCTCGACCCCGAGGTCACGGCGATCAGCGACGGTGGCGGTCTCGTCCAGGCCGCGCCGGCCCCGGTCGAAGGCGGCGAGCGGGTCGCGCGCTACCTCGTCGACCTCGCCGAGAGGGCCCCCGGCCTGGTGCTTCTGGAGCGTACGGTCAACGGCCGGCCGGGGCTGGTGCTGCGGCTGGAGGATGCCACCGTGGCGGTGATGTCGCTGGATGTCACCGGCGACCGGGTCACCCACATCTGGGGCGTGCGGAACCCGGAGAAACTCCGGCCCTGGACCAGGTTCTAGGCCCGTCCGTACTCCGCGAGGGCCGGAGCCAGCAGGTCGAAGGCGCGTGGCGCCTCCCTCGTCAGCACCTCCGCGATCTCCGGGTTCGTGCGCCCGGCCAGCGTCAGCTCCTGGATACGGGCGAACAGGACCCGGTGGACTCCCCCGAGCAGGGCCGCGGCCGTGCGGGGGGTGATGTCGTCCGGTGGGGTGGCCGTCGATTCGGCCAGGGTGGCGGTCAGCGCCTCCTCCCGCTGGTCGTGGAGGCCGCGCAGGCAGGCGGTGAGGGTGGGGCTGTCGGCGATCATGCGGGTGAAGGCCGGGCCGGCGAAGCCCGCGACGGGGTCCTGGACCGCCACGGCCGCCAGGAAGGCATTGCGCAGAGCCGTCAACGGGGTTACGCCCGGCTCGCGCGCGGCCACCGTGCCGGCCAGGGCGGCGACGAACTCGTCCTGGTGGTCGAGGGCCAGGTCCTCCTTGTGCGGGAAGTAGTTCGTCACCGTCTTCTTGGCGACGCGGGCGGCGTCGGCGATCTCGGCGATCGTCGTGCGCTCGAAGCCCCGCTCGATGAAGAGCCTGGTGGCCTGGTCGGAGATCAGCTGCCGCGTCTCGCGCTTCTTGGTCTCGCGGAGGCCCGGCGCCGGCGTGTTCGGTTCCATGAGAAGAATCTTACCTCGATTGTATTTTTACGTTGACAGCTAACCTAGCCCGTGAGTAAAATTCCCCCCGATGAATGAATCTGTCGAAGCGCACGGCACGATCGTCGCCGCCGGGTCGGTGGTCACCGGCGACGTTCCGCCGTACACGATCGTCGGCGGCAATCCGGCCCGGCCCGTCCGCAGCCGTTACGACGCCGACGACGTCGCGCGGCTGCGGCGGGCCGCGTGGTGGGACTGGCCGGTCGAGCTGGTCACCCGCCACGTCAGGACGATCATGTCGGGCAGTCCGGCCGACATCGAGGCCATCGCGACGAACACACCGAAGACGACGAACACGACGAACGCGACGGCCACGACGGCCACGACGGCCACGACGGCCACGACGGCCACGACGAAGGAGAACCTCGCTTGACCGACCGGACGCACACCACCGACTCCCCCGCCTCCTCCGGATCCCCGGCTTTCGACGCGGCCGCCGAGTTCGACCGGCAGGTCCGTACGCTCGACGCGCTCGGCTACCCGGCGCTCTCCGGGCGCTCCCCGGAGCAGTTCGCCGAGCTGGTGGCACCGCTGCGCGCCGAGGCCGTGGCCCACACGGGCGACCCGGGCCAGGAGTACGACCCCGCCGCGAACGGCCGGGTGCCCTTCGTCCTGGTCGTCTCCCGCGAGCTCGCCCCGATCGAGCGGACCATGCCGCTGACGACGCTGCACGCCGGCCGGCTGCCCGGGTTCGTCGACCGCACCTTCGAGCCGGGCGCCCTGGAACGGTTCGTCGCCACTGAGGAGGCCGAGCCGCCCGGCCGGGACGGTGTCCACCTGCTCTTCGACGTCGAGCGCGGGGAGGAGTACTGCGGGGTCGTCCCCGACGACGCGATGGCCGCCATCACCGGGCGGGGCCGCAGTCCGCTCACCATCGAGGAGGGCATCGCGCTGATGACGCACACGCCGCAGATCCTGGTGAAGAACAAGTGCTTCTCGCTGGGCGGTTCACGGTCCGGCGACCGCCGGGTCCCGGCCGTCTGGATCAGCCAGAAGGCTCCGAAGCTGGGCTGGTGCTGGGCGGGCAACCCGCACACCTGGCTCGGGGTGGCCTCCGCCGGGGCCCGCCGCGCCTGAACCCCCGGCGGCCCGCCTCCGTGGTCCCGGTCTCCGGCGGCCCCGATCGGACTCACCCCGCCCGGGCGGTCCTCGACCCGATCGAGGCCGAGCGACGCACCGCTGCCCCCGTCCACGCGTTCACGCTGCTGCGGTGAACGACCCCGCCCCGCCCGGGCCTGCCGCCCACGGCCGTCGCGGAACCCCGGTCGACGCCGTGGTCCTCGCGGTCGGGGGCGGGTCACGGGGCTAGCATCCGGGCATGACGACCTCAGAGAACGCGCAGCGCGACGACAGTCTTCCCCTCGACGTCGAGATCGGTGCCCTCCAGGGCGGGACCGCCGACCTGGCCCAGTACGCGGGCCGGGTCGTACTGGTGGTCAACGTGGCCTCCAAGTGCGGGCTCACCCCGCAGTACGCCGGCCTGGAGCGGCTGCACGAGCGGTACGCGGAGCGGGGCTTCACCGTGCTCGGCGTGCCCTGCAACCAGTTCATGGGACAGGAGCCGGGCAGCGCCGACGAGATCGCCGAGTTCTGCTCGGCGACGTACGGCGTCACCTTCCCGATGACCGAGAAGGCGGAGGTCAACGGGGAGGGCCGGCATCCGCTGTACGACCGGCTGACCGGCTTCGCCGACGCGGAGGGGCACAGCGGGGACATCCGCTGGAACTTCGAGAAGTTCCTGATCGGGCGGGACGGCAAGGTCACCGCGAGGTTCTCGCCGCAGACCGAGCCGGAGTCGGCGGAGGTGGTGGCGGCCGTGGAGGAGCGGCTGGCCGGTTGATCGCACGGGTTCTGGCCGGCTCGTTGACCTTGTCCCTGGGGCAGGCCCGAGCGTCGTCGTCGCCGGGCGGAAAGGCCGCCCGGTGACGGAGGATGACGACGTGGGCGATGCACGCGACGACGAGTTGCTGACCATCGGGGCGTTCGCCGCGCGGGCCCGGCTGTCGGCCAAGGCCCTCAGGCTGTACGACCGGATGGGCCTGCTGGTGCCCGACCATGTGGACGAGGTCACCGGTTACCGCTATTACCGCACCCGCCAGACCGAACGCGCCCGGCTCGTGGCCCTGCTGCGCCAGTTGGACATGCCGCTGGCGAAGGTCGCGGAGGTGGTGCGTGCGGACGGGCCGGGGGCCGCCGGCCTGCTCGACGCCTACTGGGCGGATGTGGAGGCCCGGGTGGCCGGGCAGCGGACGCTCGCCGACTACCTCCGTGGACGTCTTTCGGGGAGGAGCTCCGAGGTGTACGGAAAGTTCGCGGTCGAGACGGTGGACGTGCCCGAGCAGGTGGTGATCAGCGAGTCCCGGCACACGCTGGCGGACGAGTTGCCGGCGTGGATCGGCGCCTCGCTGACCCGGCTGGAGGAGGCGGCCCGGGGCTGCGGAGGTGTGACGGCGGCGCCGTTCGTCGTGTACCACGCCGAGGTGTCGGTGGAGAGCGACGGTCCGGCGGAGTCGTGCGTGCCGGTCGCCGACGAGGCGGCGGCGCGGGCGTGGAGCGAGGAGCGGGGGCGGGCCTGGCAGACGCGGGTACGGGTGGAGCCGGCCCGGCGGCTGGCCTACACCCGGATCACCAAGGCGCAGGTGGCCCACCCGCAGATCCTGGCCGCCTTCGAGGCGGTGGAGGAGTGGGTCGCCGCTCAGGGCCTGACGGTGGCGGGGCCGTGCCGTGAGGTGTATTTCGCCGACTGGGACGCCGCGGGCCCCGAGGACCCGGTGTGCGACATCGCGTTCCCCGTGCGCCGGGGCGAGGCCGGGTGACGGAAGGTCAGGACTGAACAGAGCCCTCTCGGCGAGGTCGGCGAACTGGTCGAGAGGGCTCCGTCGGCGGTGCCGGCGGACGGCGCGCGGAGTCGTTACTTCTTGACCGAGGTCACGAAGGCGTTCCACGCGTCGGCGGGGAACGCCAGGACCGGGCCCTCGGTGACCTTGGAGTCGCGGACGGCGAGTGCCGCGACGAGCGGTGACCTGACCTCGACACACGCACCGTTTCCTCCGGAGTAGGAGGACTTGGTCCATGATTCCGTGGCGCCCTGAAGAATTGCCATGTCTGCTCCGATGGCGAGTTGCTGGGTTCTGTCGCCGTGCCGCGCGCCCACTGGGCCGCGGCGCGGTTCACGCCAATGACACTTGATCTTTGGCGTGATCGACGCTACTCGCTGACCTCGCCGACCGGAGCAGCCATTCACTCGACCGGATGGCATATTCCAGGCGGCACTTCCAGTACCCCCCATCGGGGTGTAACATCCCGCCGCCACGTCAGCGGGCGTACTCCTTGGCCACGTCCTCGATGCGCTGCCGCGACTGTTCCACGTTCAGTGCCTGGGCCCGCAGGTGCTCGTACATCACCGTGTACTTCTGCACGTCCTGCGCCTTCTCCAGGTACAGGTCGCTGGTGACGCCCTCGATGTACACGACGCTGGAGTCGGCCGCGTCGGCGAACTCCAGGATCGAGTACTGGCCGTTGATGCCGGGGTGCGCCCCGACGTCGAACGGCAGCACCTGCACGGTGATGTGCGGCAGCTGCGACATCTCGGCGACGTGCTCCAGTTGTTCGCGCATCACCTGCTTGCCGCCCACCACCCGGCGCAGGCTGGCCTCGTCGAGGACCACCCACAGCCTCAGCGGGTTGTTGTCGGCACCGATGCGCTCCTGACGTCTTATGCGGACCTGGACCCGTTTCTCGATGTCCGCGACCGATGTCTCGGGCAGCGCGCCCTGGATGAGCGCCTCGGCGTACGGCCGGGTCTGCAACAGGCCGGTGATGATCTGGGGTTCGTACGTCCGCAGCGACTCGGCGTCGGTCTCCAGGCCGATGTAGACGCTGTACGGGATGTCCCCGAACGCGTGCCACCAGCCCTGCTGGCGCGAGTCCTTCGCCATCTGCATCAGTGAATCGACGACCCGCTGGTCCTCGACCTCGTACACCCCGCACAGGTCGCGGACGTCACGCTGGCTGATACTGCGCCGGCCGTTCTCCAGGCGGCTGATCTTCGACTGCGAGACCAGCAGCCGCTCGGCCACCTCCTCGGCCGTCATGCCCTTGAGCTCACGGAGCCGGCGCAGCTCCTGGCCCAGCCGGCGCCGCCTGACGGTGGGATTGACATTGGACGCCACGGGACGTGCACCTCCGGCTGCGTGACTCATGCTTGCCACTTTGCGTATCTGCTGCTGAGCAGACTGCCACCAAGGTGCTTTCTACCGCTGGGAAACGGTCGATATGCGCCGCGTACACGCCAGTTCGGGGCGCCACCCGTACTAATGGCCGCGCGAGGCGGCGGGACCGTGCCGTCGTCCGGTCGCGCCGGACGTACGGACGGGCCCACCACCCCGCGCGAACCCGCGGCTCCCGTGACCGGGTCCAGGGGACTGGTGGTGCGGCGGTGCGGTGATGCGGTGATGCTTTTCGGTACTGCTGACGCGCGTTACCGCGGTGGGGTGCGGCTCAATGGGCCACCGCGCGCGCCATGGATCCGTGGCGTGGTTGCGCCGGAACACCGCGGGCGGGTTCCGGGGCGGGCCTGGCTCCCGGTCCCGCGGCCTGGCGGCCTGCCGGGGCCGGGGCGCGGCGTGGCTGGGCCACCGCGCCGTTCTGAACGTCCATCACCGCGTGCGCCACCAGTCCGCCCATGGGGTCGTGCCTGATGAGGTCCCGCAGGCGGGACCGTGACGAGCGCCCTTCGTTGCCCGGGTAGAGGTGCTTGCCGAGACCGACCGCGTGGGCCAGCGCGGCGAGCGCCGCGGTCCGCGGGTCCGGCGGTACGCCGGTGCGGATCGCCGAGTCCAGCCGGGCCTTGATCTCCCTGCTGATCGCCGTGTCCGTCGCCTGATAGCGAGTCGTCGGCAGCACCCCGCACATCTGGCCCTCCACGGCATGCACCATGCCGCATCGCTCCAGATGCGAGAGGTAGGTCTGGCGCAGCCCCAGGCGGGGCCCGCCAATCCAGTTGACCGCCCGTACGGGAGCGCCACGCCTTCGCAGCAACTCCAACGCGCAGTCCAGTGTTGGATCTCCTGTCGGCCGTGGTGCCACCACGGCGATACGATCCCCGTCTGGGGCTATCCGTCCGGCCAGCGCCAGCTCCACCAGCTGTGCTCCGGCCAGACCGAGGTCGAGCGACTGCGGCTGTGCGGTGGTACCCGTGGTCGGGTCCAACGCCAGCAGCAGAAGCTCCTCCGGAAGTGTTCTGCGGCTCCTGCCCATCCATGCCTCCCCGCGTGGATGACAGACAGGGTGACCCCTCTCACATTGGTCTGTCGAGGGTGCGTGACCAGTTCGTAGTGGAACCAGTAGGTATGTCGTTCTCGTCTACCGCGTGGGTCCTACCCGTACACAGGACACTGGTACATGGTTCGGTAGCGCACACACGACGTGCGCGGCGCATGGAGGAGGCATCGGTGGCGGGCGAGTCCCCCGACAGGTCGAAGCAGCGCGAGTCGTCGGACAAACCGACGTCGGGGAGCGCGGGTCCGGTTCCCGAAGCCAGGGCCGAGGCGAGCGAGACGCGTGATCCGCGGCTTGCGGTGGCACGGGAGGACGCGAAGCCTTCGGCGTCCGCCGGGTCCGCGGGGTCCGCCGGGTCCCGTGGGGGCGTCGATACGGCGACCCGGGTGCTCTCGGTCCGCGAGGCGGAGGCTGGGGGTGGGGCGGAGGACGAGGACGCGGTTGAGACTGAGGACTCCGGCCCGGAGAACCCCGCCGCGGACGAGACCGAGGACGCCTCCTCCGGTACGTCCGGCACGTCCGTTTCCGGTGGCTCCGAGGACGGCCGCGCCGAGTCCGCCGCTCCGGCCGACGGCCGGCTGCGGGAAGCCGTCGCGGCCTGGGTGGCGACCGCGGACGAGCGGGCCGCCGCGAACGCGCGGCTCACGGACGCGGAGGAGTCGGCAGACGCGGAAGCGAGCGCCGAGGACGCGCCGGGGCCGGAGGCCACGGAGGAGGGCCCGCGGGACTCCGAAGCGTCGGAGGACGAACGCGGCGCCACGGCCGCCGACGCCGATGCCGATGACACCGGCGCCGTGACGGCGGCTTCCGGGACGGACCCCGACGCACCCGACGCGCCGGCGGACACCGAGCAGCCCGGGGACGAGGGGCCCGACGGCCGCTCCGCCGCGCGGCAGGACCCGGAGAAGCGCGACGACGATCGCGTCGCTGCGGCTGCGGCTGCGGCTGCGGCTGCGGACAGTGCCGCCGACGGTGACGGTGACTCCGGCTCCGACGCGGGGACGGACGGTGGCGCCCCTGCCGGGGACGAGTCGGGCCCCTCCGAGGACGACGGTGACGGCACAAACGACGACACCGACACCGACACCGACACCGACAAGCGTCCTGTCGATCAGCCCACCGCCGTCTTCAAGGCCCCGCGGCCCTCCGCGCCCGCCGTCGACCAGCCGACGACCATGCTGAAGCTGGGCGACGCCGCCTCCGGCCCCCGGAAGACCGGCGGCGGCTCCGAGACGGACGCCGAGCGGACCAGCAAGTTCGTCGCGCTCCGGCATCCGGACGACCCGGCGACGCGCAAGCCCCCGCGGTCCCGGTCCTCCCAGCCGCCGTCCGAGGCCCCCGCGGCCGCCCCCGAGGCGCCGCGGGCACTCCCCACCGGAGCCACCGCCGCCGTACCGCAGGTCGGGCCCGAGCGGACCAGGCAGCAGCCGCTGCCGCCGAAGCCGCCGCTGGACCTGCTGGCGGAGCTGACGAACACCCCGCCGCCCCCGGAGACCCCGCTGCGGACGACGGTGCGCCGGGTCAAGATCTGGACCCCGCTGGTCATCCTGCTGGTGATCGTCTTCGGCGTCGTGCAGTCCATGCGTTCGCTGCCCACGCCGACCCTCGACCTCACGGCGCAGGACAGCTTCACCTTCGAGGGCGGCAAGCCCGAGATCCCGTGGCCGTCCAGCGGGCAGGCCGCGCTCGACGTGCAGGGCATCGGCACGTTCGGCTCGTCCGGTGACCAGAAGCCCGTGCCGATCGCGAGTGTCGCCAAGGTCATGACCGCGTACGTCGTCCTGCGCGACCACCCGCTGGGCAGCGGCGCCGAAGGGCCGAAGATCCCGATCGACCAGGCCGCCGAGGACCAGTCGGACGCGGGCCAGGAGTCGACCGCGCACGTCTACGCGGGCGACTCGATCTCCCAGCGCGAGGCCCTGGAGGCCGTTCTGATCGCGTCCGCGAACAACGTGGCGCGGCTGCTCGCCCGCTGGGACGCGGGGTCGGAGAAGGCGTTCGTGGAGAAGATGAACGCCGCCGCGAAGGACCTCGGCATGACGAACACGACGTACACCGACCCGTCGGGGCTGAACGACACGACGGTGAGCACGGCCGTGGACCAGGTGAAGCTGGCCAAGGAGGCGATGAAGTCCCCCGCGTTCCGTGAGGTCGCCGCGCAGATGTCGTACGACGACTACAAGGGCGTCAACCACCCCAACTGGAACCAGCTGGTGGGCTCCAACAACGTCGTCGGCATCAAGACCGGCACCACCACCTCCGCCCTCGGCAACCTCGTCTTCGCGGCCAAGAAGGAGATCGGCGGCGAGACCCGGACCATCGTCGGTGCCGTGGTCCGCCAGCCCGCGGGCGGCAAGGACAACACCATCCTCAGCGCCGCGCTGACCTCCGGCGACAAGCTGATCCGGGCCGCGCAGGACACGCTGGAGTCGTCGACGATCCTGAAGAAGGGGACCGTCGTCGGGTACGTCGACGACGGCCTCGGCGGCCGGACGCCGGTCGTCGCCGCGAAGGACGTCACGGCCGTCGGCTGGCCGGGGCTGACCGTCAAACTGACGTTCACGGCGGACGAGGTGCCGCACACGGCCCCGGCCGGCACGAAGGTCGGCACGCTCACGGTGGGCGACGGCGGAGCCGCCGGCGCGGTGAAGGTGCCGGTCGCCCTGCAGAAGGACCTCGTGGAGCCCGCCTTCATGGACAAGCTGACCCGCCTGGGCTGACGCCCGGCCCGCCCAGGCCAGCCCCGGCCGGACCGGCCGGACCGGCCGGACCGGCCGGACCGGCACTCCCGTCCCCGCGGCCTCCCGGCCGCGGGGACGTTTGCGTCCCGGAACGTCATGGAAGGTCCGGAAGGGGGCCCGGAGGGGCACCGAGGGGAGGAAGCCACGGTGCGGGGGTGCGTGCTAGCGTCACGAAACGGGCAGGTCGCCGGTCGCGGGAACGGGACACGGCCGCAAGCAGAAGACGGGACACGGGGAGTGCCTTCAGGTGGCCACTACGGAGCCGACACGCGCCGACGACGCCGATCCGGGCCCGGGAGCCGGCCCGCGGCCACGCGTACCCGCGCCCCGCAAGGACGACGGGAAGAGCGGCGAGAGCGGCAGGGCCGGCCGTGTCCCGGCGGACGGCGACCGTGAGCCGGGCCGTGCCGATCCGGACCGCGCCGAGCCCGAGGGCGCGGGACCGCAAGCGCCGTCCGCGATGAAGGCCGCCTTCCTGGCCCTGCGCGAGCGCATGCTGCGCCATCCCGTACTGTCCGTGACCGCGCTGGCCGGGGTGCTCCACATCGCCTGGTTCTTCACGTTCGCGAACAGTGGTGGCGATCTCGCGGCGCAGGACGCGTGGGCGGAGTTCGTCGGCCGGCACCCGGACTCGGCGTACAACCTCGCCTGGTACGGCGGCATGCACCCGGTGTCGTACAGCGTGGTCTCGCCCTATCTGATGTCGGCACTCGGCGTGCGGACGACGATGATGATCGCGGGGACGCTGTCGGCCGGGCTGCTGACGATGGTCCTGATCCGCAGCCGGGTGGTCCGCAACCCGCTGTGGGCGTCGCTGGCGGGCCTGTTCGGGCTGCTGTGCAACGCGGCGTCGGGACGGGTGACGTTCGGGCTGGGCATGATGTTCGGTCTGGGCGCGGTCGCCGCGGTGTTCTGCTGGCCGTACCGCTGGCGGTACGAGCGCTGGGCCAAGGGGCTGTGCGCGGCGCCGCTGGCCGCGTTGGCCACCATGGCCTCGCCGGTCGCGGGCCTGTTCGTGGGCCTGGTGGCGGTGGCCCTGTTCCTGCAGAAGCGCCGACCGGGCGCCTGGTCGCTGGGGCTGGCCCCGGCGGCGGTGGTCGCGCTGTCGGCGGTGCTGTTCCCCTTCTCCGGCACACAGCCGATGGCCTTCGGCTCGGCGGTCCTGCCGGTCCTGTACGCGGGCCTGGTGTACGCGTTCGTGCCGCGCGACTGGACGACCGTACGGATCACGTCGGCGGTCTACGGCCTGTCCGTGCTGCTGGTGTGGCTGATCAGCTCGCAGATCGGGTCCAACATCACGCGCCTCGCGATGCTCTTCGCCGGGGTGGCGCTGGTGGCGGCGCTGCCGTTCACGGTGCCGAGGACGCGCAAGTGGTACGCGCTGGTGGTCTGCCTCGTCGGCTTCGTCGGCTGGATAGGCTTCAAGTCGGCCGATGACGTCATCCACACCCAGCCGACCGCCTCCTGGGCGCGTGAGCTGGCACCGCTCGTGAACGAGCTGCAGGAGGTCGGCGCGGAGAGGGGCCGGGTGGAGGCCGTACCGGCCCGCTCCCACCGGGAGGCTTCGGCGCTCGCGCCGTACGTGAACCTGGCCCGCGGCTGGACCCGCCAGGCCGACATGGACCGCAACCCGCTCTTCTACGACGACACGCTCAACTCGGCGAACTACCACGAGTGGCTGAAGCGCTGGGCCGTGCACTACGTGGTGCTGCCCAAGGGTGAACCGGACGGCGACGGCGGCAAACGCGAGCGGGAGCTGCTGCAGCGGGGCCTGCCGTATCTGAAGCAGGTCTGGGGGGACGCCAACTGGCAGCTGTTCGAGGTGATCGACCCGACGCCGCTGGCGGAGCCCAACGCGGTCGTCCGGCAGGCCGAGCAGGACGAGTGGACGATCGATGTGAAGCAGCCCGGCCGCATCCTGATCCGGATGCCGTACTCGCCGTGGCTGAGCCTCGTCGACGCCGAGGGCGAGAAGCTGGAGCCGCCCCAGGAGACCGAGGCCTCCAAGAACAGCTCGGAGGACGCGCCGAAGACGTACGACAACGTCAACGGCTGCCTGATGGAGACGGAGGAGACCGCCGAGGGCGACAAGTGGACGACGCTGATCGCCCCCGAGGCGGGCACGTACCGGCTGGCGTCGCCGTACGGGCTGAAGCGGGGCACGCCCTGCCCGGACGAGCTGAAGTAGACGGCCTCGGAACACCTGCGGAGTTGTTCATGTAGGTGAACCGAGGTCAGCAAGCCGAACATTTTTACCTCCTCTTGACCTTCCCCTTCCTTGTCGTGCCCGCGTCGCCCCAACCACGATGAGCGGGCACTTCGCGGCCTTCCACTGCCCCTACCCCGCTCGCGCGAAGTGCCAGCCTGCTGAGCGGAGTTCACAAGGCGGACCCCGGAAGGGGGCACATGAACGGTCTCGACTGGTCCGTGCTCATCGGCTATTTCGCCGTCATGGTGGCGATCGGCGTCTGGTCGCACAAACGCGTCGACGACGTCAGCGACTTCTTCACGGCCGGCGGCAAGATGCCCTGGTGGCTCTCCGGCATCTCGCACCACATGTCGGGCTACAGCGCGGTGATGTTCACCGGGTACGCGGGCATCGCCTACACCTATGGCGTCACGTCCTTCGTGACCTGGTCCTTCCCCATCGCGCTCGGCATCGGCATCGGCTCCAAGCTGTTCGCGCCGCGCATCAACCGGCTGCGCTCACGGCTGCACGTGGCCTCGCCCCTGGAATACCTGAAGAACCGGTACAACCTGCCCACCCAGCAGGCCCTGGCCTGGTCCGGCATGCTGCTGAAGATCGTGGACGTGGCCGCGAAGTGGGCGGCCATCGCCACGCTCCTGTCGGTCTTCACCGGCATCTCGATCAACGAGGGCATCCTGATCACCGGCGTCGTCACGGGCATCTACTGCACGATCGGCGGCCTGTGGGCGGACGCGCTGACCGAGCTGGGGCAGTTCGTCATCCAGCTGCTGGCCGGTATCGCCATGTTCGTCGCAGTGGTCGTCAAGCTCGACGACCACGGCGGGTTCTTCGGCGTCTGGGACGAGCCCGAGCTGCAGGGCCACGGCGATCCCCTGGTCGGCCCGTACGGCACGGTGTTCCTGCTCGCCTACCTCTTCATCAAGCTCTTCGAGTACAACGGCGGCATGCTCAACCAGGCCCAGCGCTACATGGCCACGCCCAACGCCCGCGAGGCCGAACGGTCGGCGCGGCTGTCGGCGATCCTGTGGCTGGTCTGGCCTCTGGTGCTGTTCTTCCCGATGTGGATGTCGCCGCTGCTGGTCGAGTCGCAGAAGCCGGACGGTTCCGACTCCTACGCCCTGATGACCGAGCAGCTGCTGCCGCACGGCCTGCTGGGTCTCGTCATCGTCGGCTTCTTCTCGCACACCATGGCCATGTGCTCCTCGGACGCCAACGCGATCGCGGCCGTGTTCACCCGTGACGTGGCGCCGGTGCTCTCGGTGCGGGCACGCTCCTGGGGCCGGCGGTCCGGGCTGCTGGCGGCGCGACTGACGACGGTGATCTTCCTCGCCCTGTCGATGGCGGTGGCGACTCAGGTCGACTCGCCGACGTTCAAGGACATCATCACCGTCGTCATCAAGTGGGTCGCCGGCCTGATGGGTCCGATCGCGATCCCGATGATGCTCGGCCTGCTCCGGCCCTTCCGCCGCTCGGGTCCGACGGCGGCGCTCACCAGCTGGGCGCTGGGCCTGCTCGCCTTCTGGCTGGTCAACTACCCGATCAACTGGAACGTGGAGGGCGGGGTGCCGCTGGAGTACCAGGTGTCGATCCCGCTGGCCGTGTCCCTGGTCCTGTACGTCGTGATCGGCTTCCTGAAGCCGGAGGACACCCCGGAACGGCTCGCGATCATCGAGCGGCTCAACACGGACGGCGACGACGACGCCTCCGGCGCGGCGGCCGCGGTCCCGGCGCCCGCGGGCGGCGCGGACGACGCGGTGGGGCGGAGCCGGGTGGGCGACTAGGTCCCGTCCCGGCCGAGCGTGAGCGGCCGGCGTCCCGGTGGTCGGGGCGCCGGCCGGGCTCAGCGCAGTTCCTGGATGCGGATCTGGTTGCCGGCGGGGTCGCGGAAGGCGCAGTCGCGTACGCCGTACGGCTGCTCGGTCGGCTCCTGGACGATCTCGGCGTTCTGGGCCCTCACCCTCTCGAAGACGCCGTCGAGGTCCTTGGTGGCCAGGAGAAGCCAGCCGTAGGTGCCCTTGGCCATCATCTCGGCGATGGTGCGGCGCTCGGCGTCGGTGATGCCGGGATCGACGGCGGGCGGCGCGAGGAGGAGGGAGGTGCCCGGCTGGCCGGCGGGGCCGACGGTGATCCAGCGCATCGTGCCGTTCCCGACGTCCTTGCGCACCTCGAAGCCGAGGGCGTCGCGGTAGAAGGCCACGGCGGCGTCCGGGTCGTCGTGCGGGAGGACGCTCGTGTGAATGGTGATGTCCATGACTGCCACGCTAGCCGCGGCCCGGTGCCCTGCGCTTCACGAAACGTGACCCGATTCCCTGACCCGTACTCCTGGCCCGATTTCCGGGCCCGATTTCCAGGCCCGCTTTCCAAGGCCCGATTTCCGGGTCCGATTCGAGGTCCGGTTTCCGGGTCCGGTCTCCGGGCCCGGTCTCCGGGCCCGGTCGGCTAAGCCCGCGGGTAGCGCGCCAGCCAGCCCGGGGACGAGCCCGCCGGGCCGTGCAGTGCCGGTCCCTGGGTCATCTCCATGGCGAAGTCGTCGGCCAGCTCCAGGATCGTCGGGCGGCCCTCCAGTTCGGCCAGCCAGGCCGGGGGGAGGGCGGTCTCGCCGTGCAGGGCGCCGAGCAGTCCGCCGGTCAGGGCGCCGGTCGCGGCCGAGGGCCCGCCGTGGTTGACGGCGAGCCGCAGCCCGTGCCGTACGTCCTCGCCGACGAGGGCGCAGTACACGGCGGCGGCCACCAGTCCCTCCGCCGTCCCCTCGCCGATCAGCTCGGTCACGCGTGCCGCGGTGGGCAGTCCCTGCCGTACCGCGCCCAGCGCGTGCTGCAGGGCGTCCGCCACGACCTGGTGCCCCGGCCGGGCGGCGAGCAGGGCGAGCCCTCGCTGCACGGCGCCGTCCAGGCTCTCCCCGCGCGCCAGCCCGTGCACGATCACGGCGTACGCGCCCGCCGACAGGTATCCGGTGGGGTGTCCGTGGGTCTGCGCCGCGCACTCCACGGCGAGCTGGGCGACCAGTTGCGGCTCCCAGCCGACCAGGAGCCCGAACGGCGCCGACCGGGCGGCGGCCTCGGGCCCGCGTTCACCGGGGTTCTTCGGCGCTTGCGGCGTACCCATCGTCTCGTCACCGAGTCCGAGCAGCAGCGCTCGCGTCGCGTCCCGTCGGGCGTACAGCCACTCCTCGCGGGCCAGCCAGCCGTCGTCCTCGCGCCGCAGGTCGGGACCCCAGTCGCGTTGCGTGGCGGCCCAGCGCCGGTACGCCCGGTGCAGGTCGGTCGGGGGGTGCCAGGCGCCGGTGTCCCGCCGTACCTGCGCGCGGATCAGCCCGTCCACGGAGAACAGGGTGAGCTGCGTGAGGTGGGTGACGGCACCACGCCGGCCGTGGGCGGGGGCCAGGTCGGTGAGCCCTTCCGCGCCGTGCGCCTCGCGGATGCCGTCGAGATCCAGCCCGTCGACGGGCGCGCCGAGGGCGTCCCCGACGGCCACTCCGAGCAGCGCCCCGCGCACCCGGCTGCGGAAGTCCTGCTGCTCGGCACGCCCCCAGACGGCACCGGCTGTCGCGCCCACCTGGACCTCCCCTCGGGCACCGCGCGTACGTACGACGCCCAGCACTGTAATCGAACGGGGGTGGCCGGTTCAGGGCCGGAACGGGCCGAACGGTGTGGAAACGTTCACGTGACGGGGCGCGCCTCGCGGCAGCAGCGGACGAATTCCCGGACGACGGGGTCGGCGTCGTCGGCCGGTGCCCAGGCGACACCGACCCGGGTGGGGCTCACCCCGGTGACGGGACGGTAGACGATGCCGGGTCGGGTGTAGAAGCGGGCGGCGGATTCGGGGGCGAGGGCGACGCCGTAGCCGTTGGCGATCGCGCTGAGCCAGTCGTCCGGCTGCTCGGTGACGGCGCCGACGCGTACCGGGTGGCCGTCGCGCTCGTCGACGGCCAGCCAGTACTCCCGCCACCGGCCCGACTCGGCCGGTGCGGCGACGAAGGGCTCGTCCCACAGGTCGCGGAAGGGGATCGTGTCCCGGGCGGCCAAGGGGTGCGAGTCGGGCAGCGCGACCCAGCGGGCTTCGCTGAACAGGACCGCCACCCGCAGCGCGTCCTGACCGGGGAACGGCAGTCGTACCAGGGCGACGTCGACGTCCGAGTCCGCGAGTCCGGCGGAGGGGTTCGACCAGGAGGCCTGCCGCATCTCGGCCCTCCAGCCCGGCCGGCGCCGGGCGAACTCCGCGACGATCGGCTGTGTCGCCTCGTTGGCGGCACTGGCGATGAATCCGACCCGCAGGACGCGGGCCGCACGGCTCGCCGCGGACCTCGTCTCGCGCCGCGCCGTCTCCCACCCGTCCAGCAGGGCCGGGACCCGCTTCGCCAGTGCCCGGCCCGGCTCGGTGAGGGCCATGCCGGTCCTCGACCGCGTGAACAGCGTCACCCCGAGCCCGGCCTCCAGCTGCCGGATCTGCTTGGTCAGCGCCGGCTGGGAGACGAACAGCCTCTCGGCGGCCCGGGTCACGCTCCCTTCCTCCGCCACGGCGGCGAAGTACCGCAGCAACCGCGTGTCGACATCCATGCCGCCAGGTTATGGGCGCGGGTATTGGACGGCGCGGCAGGCCACGGTGAGGCTTGACGGCAGGAAAGCGGTCCCCGTCGTCGCGGGCTCGCGAGGGTTGCGGCCGGGAGGAGAGGCACGTGTTCACGGCCTACGTGATCGTCACCGTCGTCGCGATCGTGGCGAACACCGGAATCGCCGTCGCGGACCTGATGCGGGCCGGGTTCGTCGTCGCCAACTCGGCCGAGGTGGAGGTTCCCCCGTCGTGGCTCCCCCGGCTCGCCGCGCTCAAGGCCGCCGGGGCCGCCGGGCTCCTCCTCGGCCTCCTGGGCGTCCGGCCCCTCGGCGTCGCCGCCGCGGCCGGTCTCGTCCTCTTCTTCGTCGGCGCCGTCGCGGCGCACGTACGCACGCGGGTCTGGCACAACTTCGCGTTCCCCGCCGGCTACCTGGCCCTGAACGCGGCCGCGCTCTTCCTGGCCGTCACGGGGGCACTGTCTTGTCGGGAAGCGTGAACGTTTCGGCCCTGTCGTCCTCGGGGCGCTCGTTCGAGCGGCAGGAGGACACCTCCCCGCCGGATGTTCACGTGGAGGATCAGCCGCTCGCCTGGACCTGCCGGGCGCGGTCGGCGACGATCCGCATCAACTCCTCGACGTACGCCGGGTACTCCTCCTGTTCTTCGACCGGTCCGTACTTCATCTCGATGACGACGTTCCCGACACGCGCCCAGGAGACGACATGGTCCCCCGCGTCGCCGGGAGGCAACATGTAGTCGTCCTCCACGGTGTGGACGGTGGTACGGCTCTCGTCACCGAACCTCGGCATCGAGATGGCCCTCTTCGCCGGCTTCTGTGAGGCGTCTTCGGCGAGGGACTCCTTGTACCCCTCGGACGCCATCCAGGTTTCCCGGCAGGCGTACACCTCGAACTCGACGGCCAGGAACCGGGGGACGGATCCCTGGTAGTTGTACTTGGCTCTGCCCTGGTGGCAGTCGCCTCCGCTCTCGGCCTGCCGTCCACCGATCTCCGTCCAGTCCGGAGGCATGTCCTCGAGGGCCGGCAGGACCTGTTTGGTCTCCGCCGGGCTCAACGCGCGCGCGGCCGGCGCCTTCCCGACGGCCGCGTCCGCCCCGCCCGCCGCGTCCGCCGTGCCGGGGGAGTCGTCGGTGGTGACCACCTGCACCCCGCCGTACACGATCAGCGTGACCGCCACGACGAGCGCCACCGCCAGGGCCACGAGCCCACCCGTCGTGGACGGTCTGTTGATCGTCAGCGGCCCGAGTGTGATCTGGGACCGCGAGACCCGCCCACCGGTGATCACCACGCTCCCCCTGGTCTGCGTCACCGGCGGGTACAGGTGCATCGTCAGCGCGTATCTGAGGCCGGCATCCGCCTCGACCTCGTCCCGGAGGACCGCCTCCGCCTCGCCGCGTGCCCGCTCGGCATCGGGAGCCTCCTCCAGCTCCGCCAACGCCCGCCGGCCGCGCTCGGAGGCGCCCAGACGCTCCCGGACGACCTGTACGACCTCCGAGCCCGTCCGCTCGCCTACCCCGGTCGCCACCCCCGTCACCGTCGCGGCCAGCAGCCCTATGGCAGCAGCGGCAAGTTCAGCAGTCTCCACGCCAACCCCCCTGTCCCCACAGCAATCAGGAACCATGGTGTTCCCGCCGTGGCGCAGGAGGACACCCTTCCGCAAGCCACATCGCCGGCGGGCCGCGTCGGCGTGATCACGATCTCCGAACCCCGCCACGTGGAGACCTCCACGCCTGGAAACATCCCTCTCATGTCCAACACCCCACGCACCCTTCCCCTCGCGGCCACCGTGCTGACCGCCACCCTCGCCCTCTACATCGCCCTCGTCGCCTTCGGGAACATCACCGATTTCGGCACCAACCAGGACTTCGTCCGTCATGTCCTCGCGATGGACACGACCTTCAAGGACGACGATCTGATGTGGCGGGCGATCACGAACGAGGGCGTCCAGGACGCCGCCTACGTCGCGATCATCGCGTGGGAGACGGTGGCCGCGCTCGTGCTGGTCTACGCGACGTGGCTGTGGATACGCCGGGACCACGCGGCCGGGCGGCGCATGACCACGTACGGCGCCCTCATGCTGATGCTGCTCTTCGGCGCCGGGTTCATCGGGATCGGCGGCGAATGGTTCTCGATGTGGCAGTCGGAGGACTGGAACGGGCTGGACGCCGCCACCCGGGTGTTCCTGATCAGCGGTGTCGTGCTGATCGTCGCCCAGCTCACGCCCGGTGACGCGGACGCTACCCGACGACCGTGACCTTCGTGCCGGACGTCGCGAAGGCCCAGACCGCCGCGCCGTCCGCCTTGGTCAGCCGTATGCCGCCCGTCTTCGCACCGGAGACGGGCGGAGGTGGCGAGGAGCCGTCGACGGCGTTGGAGAAGGCGACCGAGACGCCGTCCTCCTGGGCGAAGTAGACGATCTGCTCGATCCGCACGCCGTCGGAGCCGGTCGTGGCCCCCTTGGAACGGGTGCCGACCGTGTAGGTGTCCGGGTCGGGGCTGACCGTGCCCGGCCACACCGTGAACGTCCGCCGCGCGGCGTCGCTCGCGTCGACCAGCCAGACCCGCTTCTGGTCGAGGGAGTACACGATGCGGCGGCCGGTGCCGGAGCCGTCCGGCACCGGGGCCGGCGCGGTCTCCTCCGGCCTCGGCTTCGCGTCCGCCGACGCCGACGGGCGGGGTTTCGTGGCCGCGGCGGCGGGGTGGGGGCCCTGGTCCGCCTGTACGGCCAGGACGCTCACCGCCGCGATCGCCCCCACGGTCAGACCGGAGACCCAGGCCCATGAGGGAAGTCGGGCTGGCACGGGCACGCATCTCCTCAGCTACGAGAACCCCGAACACACCGGGGGCCCGATCATCGTACTGCGGACGGCCCACACCCCTGGCCCTCCCCGGACGTCAGTCCAGTACCGGCAGCAGCTCCGGCAGGTGACCGTCCGACGCCGCCGCCGCCCGCTGCCGCTCCTCGGGCACCGGGCCGTACAGCGTCGTCCGGGGCTTCGCCGGGCGGCCGGCCGCGTCGGCGACCGCGATCAGGTCCTTGACCGACTTGTACGAGCCGTACGACGAGCCCGCCATCCGCGAGATCGTCTCCTCCATCAGGGTCCCGCCGAGGTCGTTGGCGCCGGAGCGGAGCATCTCCGCCGCACCCTCCGTGCCCAGTTTCACCCAGCTCGTCTGGATGTTGGGGATGTGCGGGTGCAGGAGGAGGCGGGCCATCGCCGTGACCGCGCGGTTGTCGCGCACGGACGGGCCCGGCCTCGCGATGCCCGCCAGGTACACCGGCGCGTTGGTGTGGATGAAGGGGAGCGTCACGAACTCCGTGAAGCCGCCCGTGCGCTGCTGGATTCCGGCGAGGGTACGCAGGTGGCCCAGCCAGTGACGGGGCTGGTCCACGTGGCCGTACATCATCGTGGACGAAGAGCGGATGCCCAGTTCGTGCGCCGTCTCGATCACCTCGATCCACGTCGCCGTCGGCAGCTTGCCCTTGGTCAGGATCCAGCGGACCTCGTCGTCGAGGATCTCCGCCGCCGTGCCCGGGATCGAGTCCAGGCCCGCTTCCTTCGCCGCGCCCAGCCACTCGCGGACGGACATGCCGGTGCGGGTCGCGCCGTTGACGACCTCCATCGGGGAGAAGGCGTGCACGTGCATGCCGGGGACGCGTTCCTTGACGGCCCTCGCGATGTCGAAGTAGGCGGTGCCCGGCAGGTCCGGGTGGATGCCGCCCTGCATGCAGACCTCGACCGCGCCCACGTCCCAGGCCTGCTGCGCGCGGTCGGCGACCTGCTCCAGGGAGAGCGTGTACGCGTCGGCGTCCGTGCGGCGCTGGGCGAAGGCGCAGAAGCGGCAGCCGGTGTAGCAGACGTTCGTGAAGTTGATGTTCCGGGTGACGATGTACGTCACGTCGTCGCCCGAGACGGACTTGCGCACGTCGTCGGCCACCGCGCACAGGGCGTCCAGCGCCGGGCCGTCCGCGTGCAGCAGGGCGAGGGCCTCGCCGTCCGTCAGCTTCGTGGGGTCGTCGGCCGCCGTCGCCAGCGCGGCCCGTACGTCCGTGTCGATGCGCTCCGGTGCCATACCGGGGACGGCGGCCTCGCGCAGGGCGCCCCAGTCGCCGTACACCTCGTCGAAGTCGTCGCGGCGGTCCGACGTACGGCCCTCGGTGTCGATGGCCGTGTGCAGGTCGGTGCGGCCGGTGGCGGTGAACGCCTCGTCCGGTTCCTGCCACGGGTGGCCCTCGACCGTCGCGTCCTCGCGGGCCAGGCCCGTCACCGGATCGGCGAGGGCCGCGACGTGCGGGCGCAGGCGCGGGTCCAGCCAGGGTTCGCCGCGCCGCACGAACTCCGGGTACACGCAGAGGCGTTCGCGCAGCTCGAAGCCGGCCGTGCGGGACTTCTCGGCGAGTTCGTCGATCTGCGGCCAGGGGCGCTCGGGGTTGACGTGGTCGATGGTGAGCGGGGAGACGCCGCCCCAGTCGTCGATTCCGGCGCCGATCAGACGCTCGTACTCCGAGTCCACCAGGTTGGGCGGGGCCTGCAGGCAGGCGGACGGGCCCATGATGTGGCGGGCGACGGCCACCGCGGCGACCAGCTCGTCCAGTTCCGCGTCCGGCATGCCGCGCATCGCGGTGTCCGGCTTGGCGCGGAAGTTCTGGATGATCAGCTCCTGGACGCCGTGGTAGGCGCGGGAGACCTTCCGCAGGGCGAACAGTGACTCGGCGCGCTCCTCGTAGGTCTCGCCGATGCCGATGAGGACGCCGGAGGTGAAGGGGACCGAGGAGCGGCCGGCGTCCTCCAGGACGCGCAGGCGGACGGCCGGTTCCTTGTCCGGGGAGCCGTGGTGGGGGCCGCCGGGCTCGGACCACAGGCGGGTCGCGGTGGTCTCCAGCATCATGCCCATGGAGGGGGCGACCGGCTTGAGCCGCTGGAAGTCCGTCCAGGTCATGACGCCGGGGTTGAGGTGCGGGAGGAGGCCGGTCTCCTCCAGGATGCGGATGGAGACGGCGCGGACGTAGGCGATCGTGTCGTCGTAGCCGTGCGCGTCGAGCCACTCGCGGGCCTCGGGCCAGCGGTCCTCGGGCTTGTCGCCGAGGGTGATGAGGGCTTCCTTGCAGCCGAGGGCGGCGCCGCGCCGGGCGATGTCGAGGACCTCGTCGGGGGACATGAACATCCCGTGCCCCTCGCGGCGCAGCTTGCCGGGGACGGTGACGAACGTGCAGTAATGGCACTTGTCCCGGCACAGCCGGGTCAGCGGGATGAAGACGCTCTTCGAGTAGGTGATGACGCCGGGGCGCCCGGCCGCCTCCAGGCCGGCGTCCCGGACCCGGGCGGCGGACGCGGTGAGGGCGTCGAGGTGCTCGCCGCGGGCCTGGAGCAGCACCGCGGCCTCGGACACGTCGAGGGCGACGCCGTCCCGCGCGCGTTTGAGGGCGCGACGCAGGGAGTTCTCGGTGGGGCCCGCGGGGTCGGCGGGTCCGGTTCCGGGGGTCGCGGAAGTCGTCATCCTTCGAGCATACGAGCGGCGTGATCAGGACGCGGGGGCCGTACCGCCGGGCCACCCCGGCGGCCCCCTCCCCCCACCGCGCGGTTTCCCGGTCGCCCACCGCGCGGCCTCCCGCTCTCAATCCGCCGAACCCCTTTCCTTGTACGGGAGTTCACGGCTCAATACGAGGGTTGCACGCACCACCCCTGCACCACCGATGTCACCGATGTCATGTCACTGACGACACCTGGGAGCAGCAGCATGTGCGAGGACGACCACGCCGGGATCGGCAGACGCGCGGTGTTCGCGACGGGAGCCGCCGCGGCGCTTACGCTGGGAACCGTGAGCTTCGCCTCGGCGGCACCCCGGGAGCAGCGGAAGTCAACGGTGCGCGGCACCCTGCCCACCGGCTCGCCCGACTTCGTGTACATCCCCGTCGAGGTCCCGGCCGGCGTCCGGGAGATCCACGTCGCCTACACCTACGACCGCCCCGCCGTCCCGGCCGGCACCGCGGGCAACGCCCTCGACATCGGCCTCTTCGACGAGCGCGGCACCGGCCTCGGCGGCCGGGGTTTCAGGGGCTGGTCGGGCGGGGCGCGCACGGAGTTCTTCGTACGGGCGGACGACGCGACCCCCGGCTACCTCCCCGGACCGGTCCGGGCGGGCGTGTGGCACATCGCCCTCGGCCCGTACACGGTGGCTCCGCAGGGGCTGCCGTACGAGATCACGATCACCCTGACCTACGGCGAGCAGGGCGAGGCCGTCCGGCCGGTCTATCCACCCGAGCGCGCCAGGGGACGGGGCCGCGCCTGGTACCGGGGCGACTGCCACCTGCACTCCGTCTACTCCGACGGCCGCTACACCCTCGCCGAGATCGCGGCGCTCGCCCGGGCCGCGGGCCTCGACTTCATCAACTCCTCCGAGCACAACACGCACTCGGCACACGCCCACTGGGCCGCGGAGGCCGGGGACGACCTGCTGATCATGCTCGGCGAGGAGGTGACGACCCGCAACGGCCACGTCGTCGCCATCGGCACCGATCCCGGCACCTTCGTCGACTGGCGCTACCGGGCCCGGGACAACCGCTTCGGCCGCTTCGCCCGCCAGATCCGGCGCGCCGGCGGCCTGGTCGTCCCGGCCCACCCGCACGCCACCTGCATCGGCTGCAACTGGAAGTTCGGGTTCGGGGAGGCGGACGCGGTCGAGGTGTGGAACGGGGCGTACACGCCCGACGACGAGGTGGCGCTGGCCGACTGGGACAGCATGCTGGTCGCCTCCGTGCGCGACGGGCAGGGCGGCAGGGGCTGGCTCCCGGCGATGGGCAGCAGCGACTCCCACCGCGCCCCGGACCTGATCGGCCGCCCGCAGACCGTCGTCCTCGCCGACGACCTGACCCGGGAGGCGATCCAGGAGGGCATCCGGGCCGGGCGCTCGTACGTCGCCGAGTCGGCGAAGGTGTCGCTGGCCTTCACCGCGTCGGGCGGCCGGGGCGAGCACGCCGGCATCGGCGAGCGGCTGCGCGTGGACGACGACACCCCGGTCACCGTCCGCCTGGAGGTGACGGGCGCCCCTCGCTGCACGGTGCGCTTCGTCACGGACCAGGGCGTGCTGTTCACCAGTGCGCCGCTGCCGGTGTCCGGCGCGGACGTCGTGGAGTGGCGGACGACCGCCTCCTACGCCGCGTACGTACGGGCGGAACTGCGGCACGAGGCGGCGGCGGGGCCCCTGCCGGGAACACCGGCGGCGCTCACGAACCCGATTTTCCTGGGGCGTTAGCAACCGGGCGGACGCGCTCCCCCGCCCGGCGGCTCACCACCCCGTCAGGTCCGCGACGACCGCCGCGTGGTCGGAGGGCCACACGCCGTCCACGGGGCCGTCGCCCGCCCGCCGCACGGCACGTACGCGGCCGAGTCCGGCCGGGCCGGGCGGCCCCACGTGGACGTAGTCGATCCGGGCGCCCGGCACCGGCCCGTCGGGGATGTACGGGTTGGCCCCGTCCCAGGTCGCGGACGGGGCCGAGGGGTCGGCGTACTCCCAGGCGTCCTGGAGCCGTCCCGCGCGCAGGAGGCGTACCTCCGGCGACTCGGGGGTGGCGTTGAAGTCCCCGGTGACGACGGGCGGGAAGGCGGTGCCGTGGCGGTGCCCGGCGACGAACTCCGCGAGCGCGGCGACCTGTTCGCGGCGCACCTTCGAGGCGTGGCCGCCCGAGTTCAGGTGGGCGGTGAAGAACGGGACCGGGTGGCCGGGCGCGTCCAGGCGGGCGTAGAGCGCGAGGCGTCCGTCGTCGATCTCCTCGGGGGCGGGCAGCCGCAGCGCGGCCCGCTCCACGACGGGCCAGCGGCTGAGCACCGCGGTGCCGATACCGACCGTGTCGTCGCCGATCCGCCGCTGCCACCGCTCGGGGGCCTCGGAGGCCGCCCATGCGCAGTGCAGGCCGAGTTCGCCGGCCAGCCACTCGGCGAGGTTCGCGCCGTCGGCGGCGGCCCAGACCTCCTGGAGGCCGACGACGTCCGGCCGCAGCTCCCGCAGTACGGAGAGGACCGCCTTCTGACGGTCGGCCCACGGCCCGAACCGCCACCACACGTTCCAGGTCACGACCCGCACACCCGCACCACCCGTCTCTCGGCCCTGCCCTCACCCTTCCCCTGAGGTTTTCCGGGGAACATGGAGGCACACGAGACAGGAGGGTGAACGAACGATGTCGATGTCGCCCAACGCCGGGAAGCCGCCGTTCGCCGAGAGGAAGTACCGGGCCGTCACGGCCGTCCAGCGCCGCCTCAACGCCGTCCTGCGCCGCCTGCCCGCCCAGACCCTGCTGGAGACCACCGGCCGCGTCTCCGGCCTCCCCCGCCGCACGCCGGTGGGCGGCCGCCTGGCGGGAGACTCCTTCTGGCTGGTGTCGGAGTTCGGCGAACGGTCCCAGTACGTCCGCAACATCCGGGCCGATCCGCGGGTACGGGTGCGGGTCCGGGGCCGCTGGTACACGGGAACGGCGCACCCCCTGCCCGACGACGACCCGGTCGCGCGCCTGCGGCGCCTGCCCCGGTTCAACAGCCTGGCGGTGCGCGCCATGGGGGTGGGGACGGGGCTTCTGTCGGTGCGGGTGGACCTGGAGGGGCGAGGGAGCAGGTGAGGGACCTGTGATCGGTGTCTCCCACGGCTGACGAGGTCGGCATGAACAAGGCAAACTGACGTAGTTGCTCAGGATGCCTAGGGGGACTGCATGGACCGTGTACCGCGCGTACCGGAGCAGCGGCGTCCCGGATCCCCGGCGGAACCGGAGAAGCCGGCGGCGCTGCGCTTTTGCGTACTGGGACCCGTACGCGCCTGGCGCGGCGAGGAACCGCTGGCCACCGGCTCCCCGCAGCAGCGCGCCCTGCTGGCCGCGCTGCTGCTCCGCGAGGGCCGTACGGCCACGGCGGCCGAGCTGATCGACGCCCTGTGGGGCGAGGAACCGCCGTCGCAGGCGCTGGCGGCGCTGCGGACGTACGCGTCCCGGCTGCGCAAGGTCCTGGACCCGGGGGTCCTGGTGAGCGAGTCCGGCGGGTACGCCGTGCGGGGCCTGGACGACGGGGCGCTGGACCTCGCGGTGGTCCAGGACCTGGCCGCCGAGGCCGAGAAGGCCCGGGGGGCCGGGGACCTGTGCCACGCCCGTGACGTGCTGCGCCGCGCGCTGGCACGGTGGGACGGCGAGGTACTGGCCGGCGTCCCCGGACCCTATGCCGAGACACAGCGCGTCCGTCTGGAGGAGTGGCGGCTCCAACTCCTCGAGACCCGCCTCGACATGGACCTGGAGCAGGGCTGCCACGCGGAGACCGTCTCGGAGCTGACGGCGCTCACGGCGGCACACCCCCTGCGGGAACGCCTGCGGGAACTGCTGATGCTGGCCCTGTACCGCAGCGGACGCCAGGCGGAGGCCCTCGCCGTCTACGCGGACACCCGGCGCCTGCTCGCCGACGAACTCGGTGTCGACCCGCGCCCCGGCCTCCAGGAGCTCCAGCAGCGCATCCTCCGGGCCGACCCGGGCCTGGCCGAACCATCGACGCCGGCCGCGGAGACGGCGGCGGCCCCGGTACGGCCGGCGCAACTCCCCGCCACGGTGCCCGACTTCACGGGACGCGCGTCCTTCGTACGCGAGCTGAGCGACGTACTGTCCTCCTCCGCGGACGGCGCCACGGGCCGCGTCATGGCGGTCTCCGCACTCGCGGGCATCGGCGGCGTCGGCAAGACGACCCTCGCGGTGCACGTCGCCCACCGGGCGCGGGCCGCCTTCCCCGACGGACAGCTGTACGTCGACCTCCAGGGCGCGGGCGCGCGGGCGGCGGAGCCGGAGACGGTACTGGGCTCCTTCCTCCGCGCCCTGGGCACGGACGACTCGGCCGTCCCCGACTCCCTGGAGGAGCGGGCCGCCCTGTACCGATCGGTCCTGGACGGCCGTCGCGTCCTCGTCCTCCTCGACAACGCCCGGGACGCCGCCCAGGTACGGCCACTGCTCCCCGGTACGGAGGGCTGCGCCGCGCTGGTGACGGCACGGGTGCGGATGGTGGACCTCGCCGGGGCGCACCTGGTCGACCTGGACGTGATGTCCCCGGACGAGGCGCTGGCCCTCTTCACGAAGATCGTGGGCGAGGAGCGGGTGACCTCGGAGCGGGAAGCGGCCCTGGACGTGGTCGGCGCCTGCGGTTTCCTGCCCCTCGCGATCCGCATCGCGGCGTCCCGCCTCGCGGCCCGCCGGACGTGGACGGTGTCGGTCCTCGCGGCGAAGCTGGCGGACGAACGGCGCAGGCTGGACGAGCTGCAGGCCGGGGACCTGGCCGTCAAGGCCACCTTCGAGCTGGGCTACGGCCAGCTGGAACGGGCTCAGGCCCGCGCCTTCCGCCTGCTCGGGCTGGCCGACGGGCCGGACATCTCCCTCGCGGCGGCGGCGGCGGTGCTGGACCTGCCCGTGGAGGACACCGAGGACCTGCTGGAGTCCCTGGTGGACACGTCGCTGCTCGAATCGGCGGCGCCGGGCCGGTACCGGTTCCACGACCTGGTGCGGCTCTACGCGCGTGCGTGCGCCGAGAGGGACGAGCATCCGCCGAGCGAGCGGGGGGCCGCGCTGTCGCGGTTGCTGGACTTCTACCTGGCCACGGCCGCGGGGGTGTACGCGATCGAGCGGCCGGGCGACCGGCTGGTGGACGGCCTGGAGGCGACCGAGTATCCCGGGCTGACGTTCACCGAGGGGTCGGCGGCGCTGGACTGGCTGTACACGGAGGCGGCGCCCCTGCTGGCATGCGTGCGGCAGACGGCTGCCTCGGACCGGCTCCGGCGGGGCGTCGACCTGCTGTGGGCCGCCAAGGACCTCACCGAGTCCGGTGCCGACTCGCACCAGTACGAGACGACGGCGAGGAGCATGTGCGAGGCGACGCGCACGGCGGGCGACACCCTGGCCGAGGGACGGGCCCGGACGGTGCTCACCGACGTCCTCCTGGTGACCGGCCGCATCCCGCAGGCGGAGGAGGAGTCGCGGCTGGCGATGCGACTGGCCCAGTCCGTTCAGGACGCCGTCGCGGTGAGCTGGGTCGCCAACAGCCTGGGACTCATCTGCCTGCACCAGGGGCGGCACGGGGACAGCAAGCCGTACTTCGAGCGGGCCATCGACGGCTTCCGGGCGCTGTGCAACCGGCCCCCGGAGGCGACGGCCCTGTGCAACCTCTCACGTGCCCACCTGGGGGTCGGCGATGTCACGCAGGCCGTCGACTTCGCACGGCGGGGGCTGGACGCGCACGCCGAGTTCGGCAGGACCGTGCGCCTCGCCAACAGCCACTACGCGCTGGGCATCGCCCTCGGCCGGGCCGGCCGGCACACGGAGGCGCTCGGACACTTCTCCGAGGCCCTGACGATCTTCACCGCACACCGGCAGCGGCTGTGGGAGGGAACGACGAACTTCCGCATCGCCGAGGTGCACTTCTCGGCCGGGCGGCCCGCCCAGGCCGCCCAGCACGCCGAACAGGCCCTCGCGCTCGGCTGCATCGGCGGTGACCGCATGCAGGGCAACGCGCTGACCCTGCTGGGCCGTGCCCTGTCCCGTCTGGAACAGACCGACCGGGCCAGGGCCTGCTGGAGCAAGGCGCTCCGGCTCTACGAGCAGGAGGGCGCCGACGAGGCGCACGAGGCGAGGGCCCTGCTCGCTCCCGCGTCGGCCGCCTGAACCGCGCCCGGGACGACGGGCGTTCAGTATTCGTTTATCGCCTCGCGGCATGGTGGTACCCGTCACACCGTCGCGTCGGGGGGCAGACGGTCTGACCAGGGGCCCGACCAGTTATGGTGCGGCTCCGAACGCCCGCCCGGCGAGCCATGGGGGAGCCCCGGGCGGGTGTTCGCCACATGCCATCACAGCGGAGGGACCAAGCCCATGAGCGACCACCAGAAGAGCACGGAAGCGACGGCCACGGGCGAGGCGGCCACCGACGGCGTCAGGACGCTCGCGGAGAACCCCATGCCGGCGCCGCCGAAGGACGGGGGCGCCACCACGCTGGAGAACCCGATGCCCAGCGGACCGGCCAAGCCCGAGGTCAGGACGATGGCGGAGAACCCCATGCCGGCCCCGCCCGCCCTGGACCTTGACGGCAAGTAGACCTTGTTCCGGCACGGGGATCGGCCGCGGCGGCGCGGAGGGGAGCCGCCGCGGCCGACGCGTGTCCGCGGTCGCCTCCGGCCGGGAGCCCCGGGTGGGGCGGACACCCCCGGCCCTCACGTCGTACGGGCCGTACCCGTGCCCTTCTCCGCGTCCAGGGCGTAGACGCAGCGGTCCTTGCTGCACGCGTACACGATGCCGTCCCTCACCACCGGGGAGCCGGTGATCTCGCCGCCCGTGGCCAGCTTCCAGCGGAGGCGGCCGTCGTCGGCCTTCAGGGTGTAGAGCAGGTGGTCGGTCGAGCCGAAGTGGATGCGGCCCTCGGCGACCGCGGGGGCGCCCACGATCTCGCCGCCCGCCTGGAAGCGCCACTTGGGCGTGCCCGTGACCGCGTCCAGCGTGTAGAGGCCCTTGCCGCTGCCCACGTGGACGTGACCGGCGGCCACCAGGACCGGGTCGGTCGAGGAACGGGCCTCCGTGGCGATCCGCCAGCGGTCGCGGCCGTCGGTGGCGTCGAGGGCGTAGACCGTGCCGAGGTAGTCGGCGAGGTAGACGCCGCCGCCGGTCACCGCGGGGCCGGGGACGAAGGCGGGCGGGGCGAGGAAGACCGCCGGGGCCTCGAAGTGCCAGCGGACGTGACCGGTGGTGACCTCCAGGGCGAGGACCCGGGTGCCGGCCGAGACGTAGACGTAGCCGTCGGGGGCGTGGGCGACACGGACCGGCACCCCGCCGCAGGACGCGGCGTCGCCGATCGGGTACGACCAGCGCTCGTCGCCGGTACGGGCGTCCAGGGCGCGCAGCCGGGCGTCCTGCCAGACGTACACCGTCCCGTCGTGGACGGCGGCGCCCGCCTCCGGGGACTCGAAGTCGGTCTGTGCGCCGGTGATCTCCCACAGCTTCTGGCCGCCGGAGGACTCGTACGCCTGGACGCCGCCGCCGCGGGTCGCGGTGACGACCGTGCCCCGGTCGGCCTGGAGGGAGTACACCCAGGCGTCGGTCTGCACGCGCCACAGGTCGGCGCCCCCGCGGGCGTCCAGGGCGAAGAGGGTGGGTCCGTCGGAGGCGTGGATACGGCCGTCCGCGACCGCCATCGACCAGGCGACGTCCCGGGTCTTGAAGCGGCGGCGCCCGGTGGCCACGTCCAGGGCGTGCACCTCGAAGGAGGTGACGTAGACGAGGTCCCCGGCGACGGACGGCGTGCCCCAGACGTCGTTGGACATGCGGAAGCGCCAGGGACGCCAGCCCGCCGGTGACGCCTCGGGAGGCGCGGTGGGGGCGGGCGGGGCCGGTGCCGGTACGGCGGGGTCGGCGCCGTTGACACCCGGGCGGGGACGGGACCAGGACGCGGCGAGCGCGGACTCCGGCGGGGGCGCCGCGACGGCCGCGGAACGCATGTCGGCGACGCGCGGGCCGGGACCGATGGACACCGAGCCCCCGGCCAGCCGGACCGGACCGGTGTCGGGGGCGCCGGCGGGCGCGGGCACCGGCGGTGCGTGGACGGGCGGCGCCGGTACGACGGGATCGTGCGAGGGCGGGGGCGGGAGCGGAGGCGCGGGCACGGCGGGACGGGCACCGGCCGGTCCCGCACCGCCGGCACCTGCGGCACCGCCGCCTCCGACGCCGCGACCGCCGGCCGTCGTGGCGAGCTTGGCCGCGGGGCGGCCGCCCCGGCGGCTCTCGATCATGCCCACCGCCCGCTCGGGCAGCCAGGCCGACGCCGTACCGCTGTCGTCGGAGCCGGAGCCGAACAGGTGCGGGGCGAGCTGTGACTGGAGGTCGGCGGGGTTGGGGCGGTTGGTCGCCTCCATCTGCATGCACGACTCGATGAGCGGACGCAGCTCGTCCGGGAGGCCCTCGAGGTCGGGGCCCTCACGCAGCAGCATGAAGACCGTCTCGACCGGGTTGGCGCCGTGGAAGGGCGGGTGCCCGGTGGCGGCGAAGACCAGCATGGAGCCGAGCGAGAACACGTCGCTCGCGCCGGTGACGCTGCGGGAGTCCTTCGCCTGCTCCGGGGACATGTAGGCGGGGGTGCCGACGGCGACGTTCGTCATCGTCAGCCGGGTGTTCGAGACGCCGGACGCGATGCCGAAGTCGATCACCCGGGGGCCGTCCTCGACGACGAGGACGTTGGAGGGCTTCAGGTCGCGGTGGACGAGTCCGGCGCCGTGGATCGACTGCAGCGCCTCCGCGACGCCCGCCGCCAGCCAGCGCACCGCCTGGGCCGGGAGCGGCCCGCACTCGTTCACTATCTCCTCGAGGGAGGGCGCGGGGACGTACGCCGTGGCCAGCCACGGGACCGCCGCGCGCGGGTCGGCGTCGACCACCGCCGCCGTGTAGAAGCCGGAGACCGCGCGGGCCGCCTCCACCTCGCGCGTGAAGCGGACGCGGAACAGCTGGTCCTCCGCCAGCTCCGTCCGGACCGTCTTGATCGCCACACGCCGGCCGGACGCCGAGCGCGCGAGATAGACCAGCCCCATGCCGCCGGCGCCGAGCCGCCCCAGCACCTCGAACGGCCCGATCCGCCGCGGATCGTGCTGCGTCAGCTGATCCACCACTTGCCTGCCACCTCCCCGTACGGGCCGCGCCACCCACATATGTACGCGACCGAAGTGCAGCGTCTCACCACCGCACCTCCGTGGCGCCACGCACCCCGATTCTTCCTGTCCCGGGCGCTGGTGGCGAACCTGAGGACAATCAGGATGTCCGGTCACGGTCCCGGGCAAAAGGGTAGAGGACGCGGCGGCGACTCGGCCCTTGCGGACCGTTCAGCGCTGCAGCAGCGCGAACGACGCCCCCTGGCCGTCCGAGACCACGGCCACCCTCCCGTACGACGTCTCGAACGGCGGCACCCGCACCCGCCCGCCGAGCCGGGCCACCGCACCGAGCGCGGCCTCGCAGTCCTCGACCAGGAAGTGGACGAGGAAGTGCGGCGGCATCTCGGCGGAGAAGACGTCGGAGACCGGAGCGCGGCCGAAGTCGGGGGAGGCGTCCGGACCGAAGAGGGCGTCGCGGAAGAGGTCGCCGTAGAAGGTGTTGGCGGCCCCGGTGTCCCGGGTGTACAGCTCGGCCCAGGCGAAGGTGCCCGGCTCACGCCGGCGTCCGAAGCCGGGGTGGCGGCCCGGCTGCCAGAGACAGAAGACGGCACCGTCGGGATCGGCGGCGAGCGCGGTGGTGCCCAGGTCGCCGACCGGGTGCGGCGGGGTGACGACCTGCCCGCCGGCGGCCCGGATCCGCTCGGCCAGTGCCGCGGCGTCCGGGGTGTGGAAGTACACGGACCACACGGTGGGCATCCGCCCGTCCGTCTTGCGGGACAGCGCGGCGACGGGATCACCGTCCAGCCGCGCCCACACGGTCCCTCCTTCCGCTTCCGCGCCTTCCGCGCCCCGCGACGCCTTCTCGAAGGTCCAGCCGAAGAGTTCGCCGTAGAAGCGCTTGCCGGCCGCTACGTCGGAGAGTTGCGCGTCCACCCAGCAGGGGGCGCCCTCCGGGTACGCGGAGGGAGGTGAGGGTGACGCGGACGGGTCGCTGGATGTCCGCTTCGCGGATGCACCGTTTTCGGCCATGCCGTCAAAGTAACCGCGCCGTCCGCACCGCGCAGACCAGGCACACCAGTCTCTCTTCGCACGCGCACCCCATTTGCAGTCGGCCGAATCGCGCTCGGATCACCCGTCGGTAAGCTGACGGCATGACAGGACAAGTGCGTACCGTCGACGGCCGCGTGGCCGGTCGACGTGGGCAGGCGACCCGGCAGAAACTGCTCGACTGCCTCAGCGACATGCTCAGCTCCTCCCCCTATCGCGATGTCAAAGTCATCGATGTCGCCCGCAAGGCCGGCACGTCGCCCGCGACCTTCTACCAGTACTTCCCGGACGTCGAGGGCGCCGTCCTGGAGATCGCCGAGCGCATGGCCGCCGAGAGTTCCGGGCTGGCCGAGCTGACGGCGGGCCGCTCGTGGACCGGCAGGGCCGGCTGGCAGACGGCGCAGGAACTCGTCGACGGATTCATGGAGTTCTGGCGGAAGAACGACGCGATCCTGCGCGTCGTCGACCTGGGCGCCGCCGAGGGTGACAAGCGGTTCTCCAAGATCCGCATGAGGATCCTGAACTCGGTCAACACCTCCCTCGCGGACTCGGTCGCCGAACTGCAGGCCAAGGGCAAGGTCGACAAGGACCTGAACCCCGCGGCGATCGCCGGTTCACTGGTCGTGATGCTCGCGGCCGCCGCCTCGCACCAGAAGGGGTTCACCTCCTGGGGCGTCAAGCAGGCCGAACTCCGGCCGCACCTCGCCCTGTTGACGTACCTGGGCGTCACCGGCAAGAAGCCCGCCAAGTAGCGCGCCCAGCAGCCGAACCTGTCATCTGCGCCGCCCCGCGCCCCCCACACTCCGCGTCACGCCGGCAGCGGCCGGTCCCGCACCGCGTGCCTCGTCACCGGTGCCGACGTCAGCCGCCGCGCCTGCGCCCCACCGCCGACCGCCCGCCCGGACTCGGCGGCCGTGTCCCGGCCCTCCTGCCGCGTCGGCACGAAGACCAGCGCCTCGAAGTCCGGCCCCACCGCGGCCGGCTCCCCACCGCACGGCATCCGCCGACCGCCCCGACCGCTCCGGCACGCGCAGCCGCCGGTGACACGGCGGGACGCCCGGCCGCACCCGCGCGGCCGGCCCACCCGGGATGCGCACCCGCCGGTGCCCGTGCAGACTGTCGCCTGGGACCGCCGCACAGGGCGTGCCGTGCCGCCGTCCGCCACACGGCCGGATTCGCCGCCTCCGTGCCGACCCGGGCGCCTGTCCTCACGGACGTGGGGCGGATGTCCGGCGAACGGGAACAGCGGGCCGCCCGGCCGGTGTTGTGCCCACATCGACGCCCGTACCGCTGGAGGAGACCGGAATGGCCCTGACCCGCGAAGAGCGTGAGAAGTTCCTGGCCGAACCCCACGTCGCCGCGCTCGCGGTCGACGCGGGAGCGGGCCGTGCCCCGCTGACCGTGCCGATCTGGTACCAGTACGAGCCGGGCGGCGAAGCGTGGATCATGACCGGGCTGGACAGCCGCAAGAACGAGCTGATCAAGGCGGCGGGCCGGTTCTCCCTGATGGTCGACCGGCTGGAGCCCACCATCCGGTACGTGTCGGTGGAGGGACCGGTCGTCGAGACGGTCACCGCCACCGAGGAGCATCTGCGGGAGCTGGCGGCCCGCTACCTCCCGGCCGACAAGGTCGACGGTTACGTCGCTTTCGCCTCCGCGGACCACGGCGATCAGGTCATCGTCCGCATGCGGCCCGAACGCTGGGTCTCCTCCGACCTCGGCTCGGTGTGAACCCGGGGCACCCTGACACCCGTGGCATCCCTGGCACCCGTGGCATCCCTGGCACCCGCGGCACCCGCGGCGCCCGCGGCACCGTGACAATCGGTGCATGGAAACCGACCTTCACGAGCTGCTGAGGTCACTGCGGGTGTGGGATCCCGCGGTCACCGAGTTGCCGCCCTTCGACCCGGCCACCGCGCCCGGCGACCCCCTGACCCTGTTCACACGGTGGTTCGCCGACGCGGTGGCGGCCGGTCAGACGGAGCCGCACACGATGTCCCTGGCGACGTCGGACGCGGCGGGCCTGCCGGACGTACGCGTCGTGATGCTGCACGGTGCGGACGCGGACGGCTGGTCCTTCGCCACGCACGCCGACAGCCGTAAGGGCCGCCACCTCGCCGCCCGCCCGTACGCCGCCCTCGTCCTCTACTGGCCGGTGCTGGGCCGTCAGGTGCGCCTGCGCGGCCCGGTCGCCGTCGCCCCGGCCGCGGAGGCGCAGGCCGACCTGCACGCGCGGTCGACCGGCGCCCTGGCCGCCGCCCTCACCGGCCGGCAGAGCGCGGAACTGGACTCGCCGGACGAACTGGCCCGCGCGTCGGAGGCGGCCTGGCAGCGGGCCGGTCAGGAGCCGGACGCTCCCGTTCCGTCGTGGACGCTGTACCGGCTGCTCCCCGACGAGGTGGAGTTCTTCCAGGGGGACGCCCGCCGCCGCCACGTACGGCTGGTCTACCGGCGGGCGGAGGACGGCGGCTGGAGCACACGGTCGCTGTGGCCGTGAGCGGTGCTCACCGCACGTCGCCGGACCCCGCCGGTTCCTCGTCCGTCGCCAGCCGCGCGTGCAGGTGCGCGTCCCGGAACACGTCGTGCCGGCCGGCCTCCCACATCGCCCCGCGCATCGTCCCCTCGTAGGCGTATCCGCCGCGTTCGGCGACCCGGCAGGACGCGTCGTGACCGTCCGCGTGGCCCAGTTCCAGGCGGTGCAGGCCGAGTTCCGTGAAGGCCCAGCGCGACACCAGCAGCAGGGCGCGGGTGGCGACGCCTCGGCCGCGGGCCTCGGGGAGCACCCAGTAGCCGACCCGTGCCAGCTTCAGCGGCTGGTTGATCTCGTTGAAGCCGATGTGACCCAGCGGCGTACCGCTCTCCGCGTCGGTGATCCGGAACGACGCGGACCTGCCCTCCGCGGCCTGCCCCGCCCGTGCCCTCAGCGACTCCCGGGCGCCGCTGAGGTCCGTCCACAGTGTCAGCGGTGTGTTCCAGCGCCGGAACTCGGGGTCGAGGTGTCCGCGCAGCCACGTCTCCACGTCGGCGTCGCAAGCGGCGTCCCAGGACCGGAGGTGGAGCCCGTGTCCACGCGGTTCGGTGAGGGAGGGGGCGAGGGTGCGCATACGTGTCTGGACCATCGGGCCATTCAATCCGACCGGGGAGCCGCGTGCCGCCGGATCACCAGTGCCATCAGCGCCGCCGCCGCGCACAGGGCGCCGGACGCGACCCAGACCACGTCGTACGACCCGAAGTGGTCGCGTGCGGCGCCGCCGAGGAAGGCGACGAGGGCGGCACCGATCTGGTGGGAGGCGAGGACCCAGCCGAAGACGATCGCGCTGTCGTCGCCGTAGTGCTCGCGGCACAGGGCGAGGGTGGGCGGGACGGTGGCGACCCAGTCGAGGCCGTAGAAGACGATGAAGAAGACCATCGGCGGGTGGATGCTGGGCGCGAGCAGCATCGGGAGGAAGAGGAGGGAGACGCCGCGCAGGGCGTAGTAGACGGCGAGCAGGCGGCGCGGTTCGAAGCGGTCGGTGAACCAGCCGGAGGCGACCGTGCCGACCACGTCGAACACGCCGATCACGGCGAGCATCGAGGCGGCGGCCGTCAGCGGCATGCCGTGGTCGTGGGCGGCGGGCACGAAGTGGGTCTGGATCAGGCCGTTGGTGGAGGCGCCGCAGATGGCGAAGGTGCCGGCCAGCAGCCAGAACGGGCCGGTGCGGACGGCGGACAGGAGCACCGTGAGCGCGCGGCGCGCGGCGCCGGGCACGGGGGGCGGCTTGGGCACGAACTCCTTGGCTCCGTACGGCTTCTGCCCCACGTCCGCCGGGTGGTCGTGGAGGAGGAGCCAGACGAAGGGGACGACGGCGAGGGCGGCCAGGGCGACGGTGACGGCCGCGGGACGCCAGTCGTACGTCTCCACGATCCAGGACAGCAGGGGCAGGAAGACCAGTTGCCCGGAGGCCGCGGCGGCGGTGAGGACGCCGGTGACCAGGCCGCGGCGCTCGGTGAACCAGCGGTTGGTGACGGTGGCGGCGAAGGCCAGCGCCATCGAGCCGGAGCCGAGGCCGACCAGCAGGCCCCAGCAGAGGATCAGCTGCCAGGCGGAGTCCATCCACACCGTCAGGCCCGAGCCGAGGGAGATCACGATCAGGGCGACCGCGACCACGCGGCGGATGCCGAAGCGGTCCATGAGCGCCGCCGCGAAGGGGGCGGTCAGTCCGTAGAGCGCGAGGTTGACGGAGACGGCGGCGCCGATCGTGCCGCGCGACCAGCCGAAGTCCTCCTGGAGCGGGTCGGTGAGGATGCCGGGCAGGGAGCGGAAGGCGGCGGCGCCGATGATCGTCACGAAGGTGACGGCGGCGACCCACCAGGCGCGGTGCACCCGGCCGCGGCGGCGCGGGAGGGCGGGTCCCGGCCCGGGCGCGGATGCCGCGGCGGCGTCGGTGGTCTGGGTCATGTCCATGAGCTTCCCGGCGCGGGGCCCGTCCGATCGAGTGGCCCGAAGGACATGGTTCGCTAGGATCGGGCCATGCCGTCCGATCGCACGTACCGCCCGCCCCGGCCGCGTCCGCCGCACCGGCCGCACCGCGTCGTCGTCCTCGCTCTCGACGGCCTGCTCCCCTTCGAACTGGGCATCCCGCAGCGGATCTTCGGGCGCGCCAGGGGCGAGGGCATGCGCCCGCTGTACGAGGTCGTCACCTGCTCGGTCCGTCCGCCGGGTCCGGTCGGCACCGACGCGGATTTCACGATCCTGGTCGAGAACGGCCCCGAGGCCCTGGCCACCGCCGACACGGTCGTCGTCCCGAGCTCCTACGAGCTGGGCCCGGTGTACGAGGAGGGGGTGCTGACCGAGGAGCTGGCCGCCGCGCTGGCGCTGGTCCGGCCCGGCACCCGGCTCGTCGCGATCTGCACGGGCGGGTACGTCCTGGCCGCCGCCGGGTGCCTCGACGGCCGGCCGGCGACGACGCACTGGGCCTCGGCAGAGCACTTCCAGCGGCTGTTCCCGAAGGTGCGGGTGGATCCGGACGTGCTGTTCGTCGACGACGGCGACGTGCTCACCTCGGCCGGGGTCGCGGCCGGGATCGATCTGTGCGTGCACATCGTGCGCCGGGATCACGGCACCGCCGTCGCCAACGACGTGGCCCGCCGCACCGTCGTGCCGCCCCACCGCGACGGCGGGCAGGCGCAGTACATCGAGCGGCCGGTGCCCGATCCGCAGCAGTCCTCCACGACCAACGCCCGCACCTGGGCGCTCGGCCGCCTGCAAGAGCCGATCCAGCTGCGGGACATGGCCGCCCAGGAGTCGATGTCCGTACGCACCTTCACCCGCCGCTTCCGCGAGGAGGTCGGTGTCAGCCCGGGCCAGTGGCTCACCGGGCAGCGCGTCGAACGGGCCCGGCACCTGCTGGAGTCCACCGCGCTCTCCGTCGACCAGGTGGCCCGCGACGCGGGCTTCGGCACGGCCCAGTCGATGCGGCAGCATCTGCAGGCGACGCTCGGGGTCACGCCGACCGCGTACCGGCGGACCTTCCGGGCCGAGTTGTCCACACCCTGTGGACAGTGAGCGGCGCCTTCGGCACCCTCTTCGAAATCGCCGGAACGGCGGCGCGGCGCTGTCCGCCCCGAGCATGGCACCGCGCGCGCCGCCACCCGACTCCGGCGCTCCCGCCCGGCTCCCGTCGCCCCCGAGGGAACCGCCGCCGAATCACGACCCACGCTCGTCGAGGTCTCCGTCACCGGGCCCTCGTCGTCCCCTCGCGGCGAATCGTTGCCTACAAGCGTGAGGAGACGGTCACGATCCGTCAACCGACTCAGGGCGATTCATCACTTATGTTCCGTTCGTGCGGGACGCGCACGGAAGCACGCCCGGCGCACTGCCGCATCGGCCCCGGAGCGAGCAGGGCTCTCAGCGCACCCGGCGCATCCCGCGCCGCCGCTACACCACTTCGTACGCGAACCCGTCGTACGCCACCGCGCCGCCGCCGCTCCCGCAGGGCGGCGCGGTCTCCTCGCGTTCGCTGCAGCGGTCCAGTTCGCACCAGATGCGTTTGCCGGTGCCCTCCCGGCTCCAGCCCCAGCGGTCGGCGAGGCCGTCGACCAGGGCCAGACCCCGGCCGCCCGTCGCCTCACCGTTCACGCAGCGGGGCACCGGCGCCCGGTCGCTGGTGTCGTCCACTTCGAGGCGGACGGTGGCCTCCTCGGTCTCCTCGGTGACCGTTCCCGGCAGCACCAGCCGCAGCACGGCCGAACGGCCGGTGTGCACCACGGCATTGGTGACGAGTTCGGAGACGAGCAGGACCAGCGTCTCGGCGATCGGTTCGTCCGCCCGTATCCCGGCCCCGGCGAGACGCGAGCGCGCCCACCGCCTCGCACGCCCCACTTCCGAGGGGTCGGGCCGGACCTCCAGCTGCACTTGAAGCACCTGCACCGCTCACACCATCCGAACCGGCGGACACAAAGGCTCGCGCCACATGAGGGCCACGATCGTAGCCATTCTCTGCATGGCCAGAACAACGGCCGGGTCACGGGTCACGGAACGTGAATCCCTTTCGGCACAGCATGGTTGACGTACAGTCACGCCAACAAGCGCTTCGGGCATATTCCAGCGCGAAGGAGTACCGGTGCGGCATACTGTGCGACGCTCGTTCCGGGAAGTCGAACAGGTGGCGGCCGACGGCCGTTCCACCCTGCGGGGCAAGGCGCACACCGCCGGTTCCGGAGCCGCCCCAGGGGCAACTCCGGCACGGCTGGCGCTCGGGACCACTCGCATCCCACACAAGGTACCGGAGTGTGGCACCGACTCCGGGCCGTGACCGGTCACGCGGCGGACACAACCCGGTATCAACGCTCCGTGACGCCCCCCTGCCACGATCCGCGACACCCGTCACGCCGCCGGCGCCCACGGGGCGGACCCGTCGCCCGGGGGCGCGTCACTCGGGCGCGGTTGCTCGGGCACGGTCTCTCGGGCGCGGGCGCGTCACTCGGGCACGGTGAAGTAGCGGGCGAACGCCGGGACGACCTCCGCCTCCCCCACCTTGCCGTCACCGTCCGCGTCGAGCGCGGCCGCGACCGACCGGGCGGTGTCCCCGGGCACGCCGAGCACGGTGAGCACACGTGCGGCGTCCTCGACGGTGGCGGCCCCGTCGCCGTCGGTGTCGGCGACCTCCAGGGCCGCGTGCAGGAAGGGACGCGCGATCTCGGCGAACCGGTCCGGGTTGTCGCGCAGCCGCTTGACCGCCGCGGTGACGAATTCCTCGCGGGTGATGCGCTGGTCGCCGTCCCGGTCGGCGATGCCCGCCATGCCCTGCCAGAGCGCTTCCGCGCCGGCGTACAGGGCCTGTCCCTTGTCGGACCGGGCGGTGGTGCCGAACTCGGCGAGCAGCGCCTTGGCCGCTCCGCTGAAGTCGGCGCGGTCGATGTAGCCGTTGCCGTCCTGGTCGAAGGTGGCGAACCTCGCGGCGATCCTGCGCTCGTACTCGCTGTTGACCATTGTTTTCTCCCGCCGCCTCACGTCGGTGTCGGTGGTCTGCGTCTCGCTCGGAGCGTACGACGCGGGATGCGGCCGCGGGCGGGATCTACGCGGAGAGCGAGCGCGGCCCGTCGCCGGTCGCCGAGGCGAGATCGGGGTGGACGTCGAAGAGCCGGCGTACCCCGAGCGCGCCGAGGACGCGGTTGACGTGGGAGCCGTCGACGGCACCCTGGGCCGGCAGTATCAGCCGCAGCCGGCCCTGGCAGGAGCGGATGAGCCGCCGGGAGGCGATGAGTACGCCGACCCCGCTGGAGTCGCAGAAGAGGACCTCGGAGAGATCCAGGACAAGGCTGTGCCGCCCCTCGGCCACCTCGTCGTGCACGCGCTGCCGCAGCACCGGTGACGTCACCAGGTCCAGTTCGCCCGACACCTGGAGCACGGCCCACTGACCCTGCTCGCCGCCGGTTACGTTGAACGTCACCACCATGCCCTTCATTCGTCGGAACGTCCGGAACCACCTGAAACGGAAGCCGTGCTTACGCTTCTTGGGCGCGCACCTGCCCACCGGCCGTTCCCGCAAACGCCCGGCCGGAAACGGGGCTCGGTCAGGAGTGGCTTGTTTCAGACGTTTTCGATCCCGTTCGATCGAAAACAATCGAATCCGGTCGCACGGTAGAGGGTAGGGGAGGCGGACCGGAGCGTTTACCACCTGCGGCCCGCCGGGGGCGTGGATTGGCACAAAGGGGCGTGCGGTGTCGGACGTGCCGATTACATTCGGGGACACGATGGCCACAGCCTGGAGACCGGCACCGGGTGGAACGACCATGGACCGACCGGGCACGACGACGGATCGGGCAGGAAACCGGCCAGGGGGTGAAGGGGCCGCATGACGAAGAGGGACGTACCACTGCGGTGGGACCGCAAGATGCAGCAGCGGCTCGCACGCGGCGAGGCCGCCGCCCTGGGGGAGCTCTACGACCGGTTCGCCTCACTCGTGCACGGCCTCGCCCACCGCGTACTCGGTGACGAGCGGGCCGCCGACCGCATCACGCGCGACGTCTTCGCGCACGTCTGGGAGCGTCCGGACGCCTACGACCCCCGGCAGGGCCCGCTGCGCACGTGGCTGGCCACGCTGACCCACCGCCTGGCCGTGCAGCGGCTGCGCGCCACCGAGACTGCCGCGCTCGCCCGCGGCGGTCCCGGCACCACCGAGGAGCTGGAGAGCAAGGTGCGCCACGCCTCGGTCGCCGCCCGCGCCGACTACATCGTCCAGTCCATGCCGGCCCCGCTGCGCGCCGCCCTGGAGCTGGCCTACTTCCAGCGCCGCGACTACCGCCAGACCGCCGCCGACCTGGGCGTCACGGAGGACGAGGCCCGCCGCCGCCTCCGCCTGGGCCTCCAGCTCCTGTCCACCGCCCGCGAAGCCGCCGCCCCGGACACGCCCGGGGCTCCGCCGGGGTACGGGGGCGCGGCATGAAGGAGGCGCACGACGGGAAGGACGGTCGCCGGGCCCGGCCCGATGCGGTGCCGGGTGGGCCGGTCGCGTTGGAGCATCAGGTGCTGACGTCGCTGCTCGGGGCGTGGGCGCTGGCCGCCTGCTCGGCGGACGAGGCCGCCGCCGTCGAGGAGCATCTCGGTGAGTGCGACGCCTGCGCCGACGAGGCGCTGCGGCTGCGCGAGGCCGTCGGGCTGCTCCAGCGGCCGGAGAGCCTCGACCTGGACCCCGCTCTGCGCACCCGCGTCCTGGACGGTTGCCTGGAGCGGCGCCCGCCGCGGATCCCGGTACCCGAGTGGGCCGGTCCCTACGACGCCGAGGCCGCGCGGCTGGACGCGCTGCTGCAGGACATCGGCGACGCCGAATGGCACGCGCCGGTCCGGCTGCGCTGGTTCGAGGCCGACGGCGCCACGAGCCGCCGTACCACCGTCGCCGGGGTCATCGCGCACCTGCTGACCGTCGACGGGCTGGTCGCGCTCACCCTGGGTCTCGCCGACCCGCTGGGCGACATCACCACGCCCACCCCCACCCCGGCCGGCCGTACGGAGGCGTACTGGCGGGCCTCGCACTACCCGCCGACCCGCGCGGTGCGGGCGCCCTGGCGCGAGCAGAGCCACGGCATCGTCCGGACGGTGTCGTTCACCGGTGGCGCGGGCCGGATGCCGGTCTCCTACGGCGACTTCGAGCTGCCGCTGCACGACGCGATGCTGGACCGGGCCTTCGAGTGCTGGGTGCACGCCGAGGACATCGCCGACGCGGTGGACTACCCGTACAAGCCGCCCTCCGCACGTCACCTGAACCGCATGATCGACCTCGCGGCCCGCATGCTGCCGGACGTCCTGGCGGCCCGCCGCCGGGCCGGGCCGGCCGCGCCCGGCGCCCGCCCGCACCTGGTCACGGCGGGCGAGCCGGGCCGCAGCCTGCGGCTGGAGATCGAGGGCTCGGGCGGCGGCGAGTGGCTCATCCCGCTCGACTCCCCCGGCGCGGTGGGCTCCGCCGAGCACGAGGTGGCCCATGTCGCCCTGGACGGCGTGGAGTTCTGCCGGCTGGCCGCGGGACACGTGCCTCCGGCGGAGGCGGCGGCGGGCCAGGTGGGCGACCGGGAAGCGATCAGGGACGTGCTGTTCGCGGCGGCGAGCCTGAGCCGGATGTAGGGGCTGGTCGCGCGGTTCCCCACACCTCCGAAGGGCGTTCACCGCACGTACTCGAGGGGCGCGGGGACCTGCGCGGGCGGCCGACGACCACCCGCGAACCAGAACCCTCCGAGCCACTAGGCGAAAACGACCGTCCGCCGCCCGTTCAGCAGAATCCGACGCTCGGCGTGCCACTTCACGGCCCGCGCCAGCGCCTGGCACTCCACGTCCCGCCCGACGGCGACCAGCTGGTCCGGCGTGACGTCGTGGCCGACCCGCTCGACCTCCTGCTCGATGATCGGCCCCTCGTCGAGGTCGGCCGTCACATAGTGCGCGGTCGCGCCGATCAGCTTCACGCCCCGCGCGTGCGCCTGGTGGTACGGCTTCGCGCCCTTGAAGCTCGGCAGGAAGGAGTGGTGGATGTTGATGATCCGGCCGCTGAGCTGCTTGCACAGATCGTCCGAGAGGACCTGCATGTAGCGGGCCAGCACGACGAGTTCGACGTTCTCCTCGCGCACGATCTCCAGGACGCGCGCCTCCGCCTCGGCCTTGGTGTCCTTCGTCACGGGGATGTGGTGGAAGGGGATGTCGTACGACCCGACGAGCTCGGCGAAGTCCGTGTGGTTGGACACCACGGCCGCGATCTCCACCGGCAGCGCGCCGATCCGGGCCCGGAAGAGCAGGTCGTTCAGGCAGTGCCCGAACCTGCTGACCATGAGCACGATGCGCATCTTCTCGTCGGCCCGGTTGATCTGCCAGTCCATGTGGAAGGCGTCACCGATCGCCGTGAAGCTGGCACGCAGCTTGTCCACCGTCACCGGGGCGTCGCCCGAGAAGTGGACGCGCATGAAGAACAGTCCCGTGTCGTGGTCGCCGAACTGCTGGCTGTCCTCGATGTTGCAGCCGGTCATGAACAGATAGCTCGACACGGCGTGCACGATGCCCTGCTTGTCGGGGCAGGACAGGGTGAGGACGTACTGGTCGGCCGGGGCGGCGGCCCGGGGGACGGCCGCGGAGGACTGCTCGTTCATGCAGGACAGGGTCCCATATCCGGGCCCTGGGACCGAGTGCCGTCCCGACAGGCGGGACCCGGACGGCGTCGTCAGACGGACCGGGTCAGCAGCCGCAGCAGCTCGAGCGTGCGCGGCTCCGTCTCCGGATCCTCGCCGTCACCGGTGGCCAGCCGCACATGCGCGTCCCGGGCCGCCCGTACCGCCTCCGGCCAGTCCGGGTGGTCGAGGTACGCGTTCACCTGCGCGTCCGGGCCCACCTGGTGCATGATCCGCAGTACGCGCAGCACGGCGCTGTCGACGAGGGCCGCCTCCTGCGAGTCGCGGAAGACCGTGCCCACGTACTTCTCGGCGGACCAGTGGTCCAGCCAGGTGTCCTCCACCAGCCGGTACACCGCGTCGGTGACGTCTCCGTAGCCGTCCACACCGGCCAGCCAGACGTTCCGCTGGAAGGCGGGGGCGGAAAGCATGTGCAGCGCGGAGCGCACCTGGCTGCGCCAGCGCCACCACGGCATGTCGTTGAGTGGCATACCGCCCATGGTGGAGGAGCGACGGCCGCGACGAGAAGAGTTCTCCGAATCTTGCACGGTCATCGATCGTACGTTCCCCTTCACTCGTGCCCCACCGGCCCCCGCAATTCACCCCCACGTCACCACGCGTTGACCGCAGGTCACTCCCAGGTTAGCCGTGTGGCGGAATCGTGCGGGTACATGACCGGCAGGCGACCCACTCGCAGCAGCTTCCTCCGCGGCCCCCGCGGGCGCGCCCGGGCCACCCGCACCGGCGCGCTGTCGGCGGGTGCGCTGGTGGCGTGCGCGTCGCTCGCCGTCGGCTGTGGCGTCGTCCCCGGTACCACGGGGGGTTCCGGGGACGACTCGATCACCGTCATGACCTGGGCGCCGCAGGACACCGGCGCGACCAACAAACCCGGCATGCCCGCCTTCGCCCGGGCCTACGCCCGCTGGATCAACGACCAGGGCGGCCTCGACGGCCGCAAGCTCAACGTCCTGACCTGCAACGACCACAACGACAGCGTGACCGCCGCGAAGTGCGCCCGCCGCGCCGTCAAGGAGAACGTGGTCGCCGTCGTCGGCTCCTACAGCCAGCACGCCGACTCCTTCCTGCCCGTACTGGAGGGCGCCGGCATCCCGTACCTCGGCGGCTACGGCCTCACCAACACGGAGTTCACCAGCCCGCTGTCCTACCCGGTCAACGGCGGCCAGCCCGCGCTGCTGGCCGGTCTCGGCAGCGCGCTCGCCGACTCCTGCGGGCCCGTCACCCTTGTCCGCCCCGACACCATCGCGGGTGATCAGCTGCCCACGCTGCTCGACTCGGGACTCACCTCCGGCGGGCACGGCCGGGCCCACGACCAGCGGGCGGCGGAGGACGCGACCGAGTACGACGGCCAGTCCGGGCAGGCGCTGGAACGGACGACCACCGACCCGGCGGAACCCGGGTGCGTGGTGCCCGTCCTCGGGGACCGCACCGGCACCTTCATGGACTCCTTCCGGCGGGCCCGCGAGGACCACCCCGAGGTGCGGACCGCGACCGTGCTCGGCAGCGTCGACCAGACCACCGTCAACGCGAGCGGCGGCGCGTCCGGGCCCTACGAGGGGGCGTACGTCACCGGCTGGTACCCGGCGGTGAGCGATCCGGCCTGGGACGGGATGAAGAAGGTGATCGCGAAGGAGGCGTTCGGTGACAACACCGTCGACGCCGCCGACGCCGGGGTGCAGACCACCTGGATCGCGTACACCGTCCTCAAGGGGGTCGTCGAGGCGCTCGGCGACGGCGAGGTCAGCGCCCACACCGTCACCGGAGCCCTCGACGACGGCCTGAAGGTCGGCACGGGCGGACTCACGCCGCCGCTTCAGTGGGAGTTCCAGGGCGAGCTGGCCTCGGTCGGCTTCCCGCGCCTGGTCAACACCGAGGTCACCCTCCAGGTCGTACGGCAGGGCCGCCTGGTCTCGGCCCGCGAGGGCGCCCTGGACACCACCCGCACCCTGCGGAACACCGACGTGACCTGAGCGAGCCGCCGGCCCGGGGCAGACCGGGGCGCGGGGCGCTGGACCGTCGGGCAGCCCGCCCGGCCGGGTCAGAGCTGCGTCGGCTGGCGTTCCGTCAGGCCGTACTGCGTGGCGATGGCGTTCCAGAGCTTGGCGGCCACGGCCTTCTCCTTGCTCGCCGTGCCGCTCGCCCGGTGGCCGGCCTGGGTCTCACTGGTGCCGCGGGCCTGGCCCTTCTTGCAGCCCTTCTTGCCTGCCGCCTGGTCGGCCCAGGCCGCGTAGTGGTTGTCGGCCGACGCCGAGGCCTGCCACGCCTTGGTGAGGGCGGTGGTCAGCTCGGTGTGCCGGGGCAGCTTGTCCACGGACAGCTGGGAGAGGCTGGTGACCAGCCCGGCGCGCTGCTTGGCGGCCTCGCGCAGGTCCTTGGCCGCCTGCGGCAGCTCCTTGCAGGACTTCACGTCGGCCACGGCGTTGATCACCGTGGTCCGGCCGCTGCCGCTCTCGGCCAGCAGCTTGTCCAGCTCCACGGCCTGCTGCCGGACCGGATCGACCGACGGCGACGCGGAGGCCGACGCGGACTCGGACGCCGGAGCCGTGGCGGACACGGTCTGGTTGGCGCCCTTGTCCTCCTCGCCACCGCCGCCGGCCATCATCGCGCCGGCGCCGACCCCGACGACGGCGATACCGACGCCCACCGCAGCGAGCAGCGGCAGACGCGACCCGGTCCGCCCGCCGCCGCGGCCACCCCGGCCGCCACCGCCGTCGTGCCCGCGCCGTCGGCCGTCACCACCGCCCGGGCCCTGCGGGGCGTACGTGGACCGGCCGCCGGGGCGCGGAGGCTGCGGCTCGTCGAAGCGGGGCATCTGCTGGGTGGACGAGGCCGGACCGTCGGCGCCCGGGGCGCCGCGGAAGAGGTTGTCGAACTCGGCGGGCGGCTGCCGCCCCTCGTCACCGCCGGGCGCGGCACCGTACGGGCCCGGGGCGGGGCCGCCGGGCACGGGCGCGATGTACTGCGTGGCCTCCGCGTCGGGGCTGGGGGTGGGCGCGGCGGGGGCGGCGGGCTGGTGGCCGGGCGCGGGCTGCGCGGAGTACTGCGGGGCCCGGCCCAGGAACTGCGTCGACTCCGCGGACGTCTGCGCGGGTCTCTCCGGAGGCAGCGCTCCCGGCGCCACGGGGGGTATGTACTGCGTCGCGCCCTCGTCCGCGGGTGCCCCGACGGGCGGCAGGTACTGGGTGACGCCCCCGTCCACGGGCATCCCGACCGGCGGCAGGTACTGGGTGGCTCCCCCGTCCACGGGCGGCAGCGGCGCGGACGGCTGGGGCGCGTGCGGCAGGCCGTGCTGCGGGTGCGCCTGGGACGCGTACGGCGGCTGCGCGCCGTAGGGGTGGCCGCCGGCCGCCGGGCCGCCGTAGGCCGGGGCCTGCGCGCCCTCGGGCGGCAGGGGGCCCGGGCCGGCCTGGGGCGGCAGGGCGCCGGGAGCCTGAGCCGGGCCGTTCTGCGCGGGCCAGGCGTGCGGAGCGGGCGGCTGGGCGGTCTCCGGGGACCCCCAGGGCTGGGCGCCGGGCGGCGTGTTCCAGCCCTGGTCCGGGGACGGTTGCTGCTGCTGCCCGGGGCCCCACGGCTGGTCCCAGGCCTGACCGCCGGGCGGCGCCGATGCGGGCACGGGCTGTCCGGCCTGCGGGCCGGCGGGTCCGCCTGCCGAGCCCGGCAGCAAGGGCTCGCCGCCGTCCGAGGGCAGCACGATGCCTTCGTGCGCTTGCCGCGCCGAGGGCTCCTCGCCCTGTCCACTCTGCGTCACCGGGACTCCTACGAATGGGGGACCTTCGGAATCGTCGGCTCACGCTACCGGGTCCCCGGAGCCCACTGCCACGCAGCACCGGGCGTCAACTCCTTCCCTGTGACCGCTGTAACAAAACCGGGCCGCGGCACGCTGTTCATGTGCGTTCCCGCTCCCCGCGCCGATGGCTGCCGACCGTACAGGCGCCCGCGGCCCGTTCGTTCACGCCGCGACCTGCAGGTCGAGCCGCGCCCCGAACTCCCTCACCACCGCCTCCTCCCGGTACGGTTCCAGCCGGGTCTGGAAGTCCTCCAGATACTCGGCGCCCCGGTTCGAGCGCAGCGTCTCGAGGAGTTCCACGGCCTTGGTCGCGGTGGTGCAGGCCTGCTCGACCTCGCGCTGCTGCACCTGCGCGGTGGCGAGCAGCACATGCCCGATGGCCCGCCTGCGCGCCCGCGACTCGGGGTGTCCGTCCAGGGACTGCCGCGCGTACCGCGCCGCCGCGTCGGCCTGTCCGAGGTCCCGGTGGCAGTGCGCCAACTCGTCGGCGAGATAGGCCTCGTCGAAGTGCGCGATCCACACCGGGTCGTCCCCGGCGTCCGGATCGGCCGTCTCCATCGCGCCGACCGCCCGCCCGGCCGCCGTGTGGGCCGCCCGTACGTCGCCGAGCAGCGCGTGGCCGCGGGCCTCGGCCGCGTGGAACATCGCCTCCGCGCGCGGTGTCACCCGTCCGCGCGCGCCCTCCTGCGCCGCACGCGCCAACTGCGCGATCTCACGCGGGTTTCCGAGCTGCGCGGCCAGATGGCTCATGGACGCGGCGAGGACGTACCCGCCGAACCCGCGGTCCCCGGCCGCCTGCGCGAGCCGCAGCGACTGGATGTAGTACCGCTGGGCGAGGCCCGGTTGCCCGGTGTCGACGGCCATGTACCCGGCCAGCTCGGTCAGTCGGGCCACCGTGGCGAACAGGTCCCGCCCGACCGCCTCCCGGTAGGAACCCGCCAGCAGACCGGACACGACGCTGTTCAGGTAGTGCACGACCACCGGGCGCACGTGCCCGCTGCCGTACTGGTGGTCCAGGTCCACCAGCGCCTGTGTCATCGCCCGGACCGCCGCCACGTCGGACTGGCCCACCCGCGGCCCGGCCGAGCGCGAGACCTGGGGATCGGGGGCGGAAATCAGCCAGTCACGGCTGGGTTCGACCAGCGCGGACGCGGCGACGGACGAGCCGGACAGGAAGTCCCGGCGCCCGACGTCACTGCGCCACAGTTCGCAGACCTGCTCGATGGCTCCCAGTACCGTCGGCGAGAACTGGAGGCCGACGCCCGACGCGAGGTTCTTGCCGTTGGCCATGCCGATCTCGTCGATCGTGACCGTGCGGCCGAGCTTGCGTCCGAGCGCCTCGGCGATGATCGCCGGTGCCCGGCCGCGCGGTTGCTGTCCGCGCAGCCAGCGGGCCACCGAGGTCTTGTCGTACCGCAGGTCGAGCCCGTGCTCGACCCCGCACATGTTGACCCGGCGGGCGAGGCCCGCGTTCGAGCAGCCCGCTTCCTGAATGAGCGCCTGCAGTCGTTCGTTCGGCTGCCGCGCGACGAGAGGCCTTGCGGCCATGGCGTACCCCCATGCGGTCTCATGCGGTTCGGTGCGGTCCCGGCGGAGGAAGAGGTTCCGCCGTGCAGATCAATGCCCCGTCGATGTGCCGACAATGCGAGACTTGCGAAGCTTGCGAGGATTGCCGGGGCGGCGGTCGGTACCGGCCCCAGACGTGGCTACCCAGCTCCCGTGACGAATCCTCCCGCGCGCCCCCACGCATGCACCCATGCGCCCCGGATGCGGAATCGATGCTCCTCCCCGCGCGCGCAACCCCCCGTAACCCCCGGTGAGCACGGGAGTTGAGTTCCACGTGGAAGAGACCATCCCCGGCACCGAAGCCGCTCAGATCCCCCAGCAGCGCGGTACGTCGCTGCTGGAGACCGCCGTACGCTATGCCGAGGAGCGCCACTGGGACGTGTTTCCCGGCACCTGGCTGGAAGCCGGTGACGGGATGCAGTGCTGTTCCTGCGCGGACCCGGCGTGCGCCGCCCCGGGCGCGCACCCGGCGCGCGAGGACTGGGCGACGCAGGCGACGGGCAGCGCGACCGTCGCCCGCCGGATGTGGCAGAAGCAGCCGACGGCGTCGATCCTGCTCCCCACGGGGCGGACGTTCGACGCGATCGACGTGCCCGAGACGGCGGGATTCCTGGCGCTGGCCCGGATGGAGCGGATGGAGCTGACGCTCGGGCCGGTGACGTTGACGCCGGACCGGCGGATGCGGTTCTTCGTCCTGCCGGGTGCCGCGGTGAAGGTGCCGGACCTGGTGCGGCGGCTGGGGTGGTCGCCGTCGTCCCTCGACCTGGCCGCGTTGGGGGAAGGCACGTATGTGGCCGCGCCGCCCACCCGGTACGGGACGCGGGGGGCTGTGCAGTGGGTGTGCCGGCCCACGCCTGCGAACCGATGGCTGCCGGACGTGGAGGAGTTGGTCTCGCCGTTGGCGTACGCCTGCGGCAGGGATCGTTAGGAGCGGGCGCCTCTTCGTCCGGGCCGGCGCGGCCCTGCTGTGCGCTCCCGTGACCGCGCCGACGACCTGACGGTGCGTCAGCGAGGGAGCCGGCTGCCGGGCCGGCTGCCGGTGCCGGTGGGCACGCGTACGGCGGGGCGGCCGCCGGACATCCTCACGGCGGCCGGCAAGGAATGACGGCCGGCAAGCGGTGACAGCCGCCGGAGAGGGTCGGCCGTGGTCAGCTTTCCCGGAGGCTGTCCAGGAAGGGCTCGATGGCAGCCCGCCACGCTTCCGGCTGGTCGTAGTGGACGAGGTGGCCGGCGTCGGCGACCTCCGCGTACTGGCCGCGCGGCAGTACACGGACCATCTCCTGCGCCTCCGCACGGCCCAGCTCGCCGTCGAGGCCGCGGACGACCAGGGCCGGGCAGCGGACCTGGGCCAGCTCCTCCCAGTGGGCGTCGTGGACCCAGGTCTCGCGGGACCTGAGCATCTGCTCCGGTTCGAAGACGGGCCGCCAGCCGTCCGGGGACTCGGCCATCACCTCGGCGTAGAAGTCGCCGCGGGCCGGGTTCGGGCGCTCCACCCACGGGTCGTCCTCGCCGAACCACTTGCGTACGTCGGCGAGCGTGGCGAAGGGGGCGGGCCAGGCGCGGAACCATTCGGCCCAGGTGTGCTGCGAGGCGCCGCCGAGGGCGGAGGCCCGCATGTCGCAGATGATCAGGCCACGGACCAGGTCGGGACGTTTCGCGGCGAGCTGCCAGGCGGTCAGCGCGCCCATGGCATGGCCGATCAGGACGGCCGGCCCGAGGCCGAGCTGCTCCAGGGCGGCTTCGAGGTCCTCGACGTAGGCCTCCCGGGTGTACGCCCGCGGGGGCTTGTCGCTGCGGCCGTGGCCACGCTGGTCGAGGGCGACGGCCCGGTGGCGGGCGGAGAGCCAGCGGGCCGTGCGGGCCCAGTGCGAGGCGCGGCCCATCAGGCCGTGCAGTAACAGCACGCCCGGGAGATCACCGGACTCGTCATGCGTCCGGTCGGTCTTGGGAGGGTCGCCGAACTCCCAGGCCGCGAGGCGTACGCCGCCCGCGCCGGTCACGTCGATGCGCCGCGCCATAGGTCCTGGCACCCCCAAGCTCCGCTCGGACCGCCCGCCCCTCCCGGGCCGGCCGGTCCTGTGAACCGTGTCCTGCCGTGCCTTGCCGTTCCTGCCGTCGCGTCCACGGCCGTTCGACGTCCGCAGGGTATCGAATGCTCATTCGAAACTACTGCCTCGGCGGGCAACACCCCTCGTTCGAGTGACACCCCTCAGGGATTGATCGCCGCCGCCGGGGGGAGATCTTCATCGGGAGGCGGACCGCTCGGGGAAAACGGTCCGAGGGGATTGACCCTGGGAGCTCGGGGCTCCGGGTCAGCACAGGGGAGGACAGGCCCCGGCGCCACACGGCGCCGGGGCCCTCTCACTCTCTCCGGCAACGCCCTCCCCCTCTCCGACCGGGGCGGCATCGCTGTCGGACCACCGCGGCCAAGAGCCCCTTACGTCATATGCCTCACGCCCCAGCCTTGCACGCGAAGCGTCCGGGCGCTGCGATTCGGCGCACTGGAATCCGGAATCGGCGCGATCGCGCGGGGGTGCGGATTCCCCCCGCGTGGCGGGAAGCCGACGCTCCGGTGCCGCTCAGCGTTTGGCGACGAACACGTGGGAGGCGACCTCCGCCTCCAGCTCGGCCGCCTCGCCACTGCTGCCCACCAGCACACCGCCCGCCGACTCGGTCACGCTCACCACCGAGCCGGGCTGCACACCCGCCCGGCGCAGCGTGTACATCAGCTGCGCGTCCGTCTGGATCGGCTCGCCGATACGGCGCACGACGACCGTCTTGCCCTCCAGACCCGGGTCCAGGTCGGCGAGCGACACCATGCCCTCGTCCAGGAACGGATCGGCGACGTCCGTCTCGCCCAGCTCCTCCAGGCCCGGGATCGGGTTGCCGTACGGCGACTCGGTCGGGTGCCGCAGCAACTCCAGCACGCGGCGCTCGACGGCCTCGCTCATCACGTGCTCCCAGCGGCACGCCTCGGCGTGCACCTGCTCCCACTCCAGCCCGATCACGTCGACGAGCAGGCACTCCGCGAGCCGGTGCTTGCGCATGACGCGGGTGGCCAGCCGACGGCCCTCCTCCGTGAGTTCCAGATGCCGGTCCGCCGCCACGGACACCAGACCGTCGCGCTCCATCCGCGCCACCGTCTGGCTGACCGTCGGGCCGCTCTGGTCGAGCCGCTCGGCGATCCGGGCGCGCATCGGGACCACACCTTCCTCCTCCAGCTCGAGGATGGTGCGGAGATACATCTCCGTGGTGTCGATCAGTCCGGACATACGTGCCCCTTGATGAGATTGCCGGAGGCTACGGCCCACCGGCGCGTGCGCTGGCCCTGCTTCCAATTCTGACGCATACCACCGACAACCGTGCCTCGCCGCGGAAACCCGGGTCCGTGCGCCCCCCACCGCCGTATTGACACCACACTGGTCCAGACCGCACGGTGATCCGCGACGCAGCCACAGCCGCCACTCCGAAGGGGCCCCGCATGAGCGACCGCAAGCCGGCCGGCCAGTTCATCGACGCGGCGATCGACCTCCTGCGACGCGTCCGCGACGAGGAGGCCGACACCATCGAGGCGGCCGGCACGCTGCTCGCCGACACCGTGCAGGGCGGCGGCCGGCTCTTCGCCTTCGGCGCCGGTCACTCCTCCCTCGCCGCCCAGGACGTCGTCTACCGCGCGGGCGGTCTCGCCCTGATGAACCTGCTCGCCGTGCCCGGTGTCGTCGGCGTCGACGTGATGCCGGCGACGCTCGGCTCCGCCCTGGAACGCGTGGACGGCCTCGCGAGCGCCGTGCTCGACTCCTCGCCGCTCCGCGAGGGCGACGCCCTGGTCGTCATCTCCCTCTCCGGGCGCAACGCCCTGCCCGTGGAGATGGCCCTGAACGCCCGCGCGCTCGGCGTGCGGGTCATCGGCGTCACCTCGGTGGCATACGCCTCCGAGACCAAGTCGCGGCACGCCTCCGGCACCTTCCTCAAGGACCACTGCGACATCGTGCTGGACTCCAAGATCGCCGTCGGCGACGCGGAGCTCACCCTCGACACCGTCCCGGCGCCCTTCGCGCCCGCCTCCACGGTCGTCACCAGCGCCCTCCTCCAGGCCGTGATGGCCACGGCGGCCGCCGCCCTCGCCGACCGCGGCATCGAACCGCCGCTGCTGCGCTCGGGCAACGTGGACGGCGGCCACGAATGGAACGGGCGGGTACTGGAGCAGTACCGGGACCGGATCTTCTACCGCCGCTGAGCGGACGCGGTCACCGCTGAGCGGGGCCGCGCGCCCGGGCACCCCGCTACCGCTTCTCCACCGCGCCGGCCAGATCCAGTGCCGTCGCGATCCGGACCGCGACATCCTCGGCGTACATCGCGTCGGACCTCTCGAACGCGCTCCGTCCCGAGCCCCGCAGAAACGTCACGACGCCCAGCGTCCGGCCCCGGCTGCGCAGCACCGCGCACAGGCCGTGCACCGTGTCCGCCGGCCACTGCCGGGCCGCCGCCCACTCGCGCACCCGCTCGGCCGGCACCGCCCGGACACCGGCACTGGCCCGCACCGAGCCCGCCCGCTCCACGCACTGCACCGCCGGATGACTCTCGCCGTAGCGCACCGGCATCCCGGTCGTCCCGGCCGGCACGCTCGGTCCCGGCGCACCGGACGGCGTGGCCGCGACCCGCACCAGCCGGACCGGCTCCGACGCGTCGGTGTCGGCTACCGCCCCGCCCACGACCCGGTCGATCAGGGCGTGGTCGGCGAACCCGGCGAGCGCGAAGTCCAGGTGGACGACCGCCGCCTCCGCCGGGTCCTCGCACTCGGCCGCCGCACGCGCCGCGCGGTGCAGCTGGTTGGCCCGGAACCGCAGCAGCGCCGCGTCCTGCTCGCCCTGCTTCGACTCCGTGACGTCCTGGAACAGCCAGCCGACCCCCAACGGCACCGGCTCCTCCGCCAGCGGCGACGCCAGCCGCACGAACCCGCTGCGCCAGCACCGGCGCCGCTCCCCCTCCGGGGTCCGCACGCTCACCCACACCTCGGCGGGCGCGGGCGGCGCGCCCTCCGCCAGCACATGCGTCAGCGCGTTCTCCAGCTCCTCCACTCCCTGGGCGAGCAGGTCACCGAGCGGCCGGCCCAGCACCGACGTACGGCCGGTGCCCAGGGCCCGCGCCGCGTGGGCGTTCACGACGGCGGGGCGCAGGTCCACGTCCACCAGCACGACGCCCCAGCTCGCGTCCTCCAGCAGGGCCTCGCTCAGCGCGATGGACCGCTCCAGGTCGATCTGCGCGTGCACCTCGCTGAACGCGCAGTACACCCCGGCGGGTCTGCCGTCGGGACCGCGTACGGCCGCCGACTGGGTGCGCACCAGCACCCGCCCGCCGTCCTTGGTCAGCAGCGCGAACTCGTGCACCTGCCGCCCCGGGGCCCGCATCGCGGACAGCAGCCGCTCCTCGACCTCGCCCGCGTCCGCCCGGCGCACGGCCCACCCGGCGAAACCCTGCCGTCCCACGGCCTCGGCCGCGGTCCAGCCCAGGATCCGCTCCGCCTCGCGGTTCCAGTGGGTGACGACACCGTCCGCGTCGAACGCGCACAAGGCGGCGTCCATCCCGTCGAGCAGCGCGGCCAGCAGGTCCGCGCCGTCCCGCTCGGGCTGTTCCGGCTCGTCCGGTCCCAGCTCGTCGGTGGTCCCACTACGCCGGGATGCACTCACCTGGACCCCCTGCAGGCTGCGTCCGCCGCACCGTACGCCGGTTCGCTCACTGGCCATCACTGGCCTTCATTCAACTCGAACGTGATGCAGCACACATCGAGTTCCCGCAAGTTCGCGGAAATCGTTGTACTGCGGAAACTCGGCATACGCCCCCGTCATGAGGGGTGCGGTGCGAGCCGCAGATCGACCCACTCGTCGCTCTCGCCGTCCAGCACGTACCGCTCCCGTTCCACGAACCCACGCGCGCGGGCGAACCGCAACCCGTCGGCGTTCGCGGCCAGCACCACGGTCTCCACCGCCCGCGCGCCGAGCCCCCGCACGTGCGCGAGACCCGCCTCGTAGAGCGCCGTGCCGATCCCACGGGCATCTGCGGCTGCTTCAGCGGAGCGACGGCTATGCGTACGGAACCCGTGCCGAGCCGGTGCGTCAGCGGCTCTGAAAAAAAGGTTGATCGAGGTGCGACGCGTTCCTAGTGTGGGCTCCACACCGAAGGGAGGTGATCCGGCGAATGTATGACAACCGGACGCGTGAGGTGGCTGCGGGCTAGCGGCCCGTCACCACACGGAGTGCGGTGCCGGACCAGTGCGTGACAGACGCGTGCAGCCGGCCCCAATCCCAGCAGTCACCCGACCCGCGAGTCGCCGGTACGTCCGGCCGGCTCCTCCTGGCGGAGGAACCAGACTCGCGGGTCGTCTGCGTTCACCGGCCCCCTTGGGGGCCGGTTCGCCTTGTCGGGGTCAGTTCGCCATGTCGGCGTAGCCCTCGATCTCGCGCGGGTCGCGGGAGCCGGGGCCGACGTAGCGGGCGGAGGGGCGGACCAGGCGGCCGGTGCGCTTCTGTTCGAGGATGTGGGCCGACCAGCCGGCCGTGCGGGCGCAGGTGAACATCGAGGTGAACATGTGCGCCGGGACCTCGGCGAAGTCCAGCACGATGGCCGCCCAGAACTCGACGTTGGTGGCCAGGACGCGGTCGGGGCGGCGGGCGTGGAGCTCGGCCAGGGCGGCCTTCTCCAGGGCTTCGGCGACCTCGAAGCGGGGGGCGCCCAGTTCGCGGGCCGTGCGGCGCAGGACGCGGGCGCGGGGGTCCTCGGCGCGGTAGACGCGGTGGCCGAAGCCCATGAGGCGTTCGCCGGCGTCCAGGGTCTTCCTGACATAGGCCTCGGCGTCGCCGGTGCGCTCGATCTCCTCGATCATGTGCAGGACGCGGGAGGGGGCGCCGCCGTGCAGCGGGCCGGACATGGCGCCCACGGCGCCGGAGAGGGCCGCCGCCACGTCCGCGCCGGTGGAGGCGATGACGCGGGCGGTGAAGGTGGACGCGTTCATGCCGTGCTCGGCGGCGGAGGTCCAGTAGGCGTCGACCGCGGCGACGTGCTTGGGGTCGGGTTCGCCGCGCCAGCGGATCATGAAGCGTTCGACCACCGACCGGGCCTTGTCGATCTCGCGCTGCGGGACCATGGGCAGGCCCTGGCCGCGGGCGGACTGGGCGACGTAGGAGAGGGCCATGACCGCGGCGCGGGCGAGGTCTGCGCGGGCCTGCCCGGCGTCGATGTCCAGGAGGGGTTTGAGGCCCCAGACCGGTGCGAGCATGGCGAGGGCCGACTGGACGTCGACGCGTATGTCACCGGAGTGGACCGGGATCGGGAAGGGTTCGGCGGGCGGCAGGCCGGGGTTGAAGGCGCCGTCGACGAGCAGGCCCCAGACGTTGCCGAAGGAGACGTGCCCGACCAGATCCTCGATGTCGACGCCGCGGTAGCGCAGCGCGCCGCCCTCCTTGTCGGGTTCGGCGATCTCCGTTTCGAACGCGACGATTCCCTCGAGCCCGGGTACGAAGTCGGACATCAGGCGGCTCCTCGTGATCGTGACGTGTGGTGACCTGTGCGGGGGGCGGTGCGGTCGCCCCGATGGATCCACGGTCGTGTCCTCGACTCGCGGTCCTGTCGGTCACCCCTGTGATGCCCCGTACGGTCGGCGGTCATCCAACCGGGCCGGGACCAAGCACGATATCCCTGAGTGCCACGTTTGGGGAGTGGTTGCGGCACTCAGTGCCACTGGGTGACGAAGGACACCGCCAGGGGCGCGGCGCGGATGCGGCAGGATGGCCGCGTGACCGACCGTGATGCCGTCTCCGCCGGCCCCGCCGGCCTTTTCGATCTCGCCTCGATGCGCAAGCAGTACCGGGCCGACGGACTTCTGGAGGACGAGCTCGCCGCGACTCCCGTCGAGCAGTTCGCGGCCTGGTTCAGGCAGGCCGCGACGGAGGGCGGGCTGTTCGAGCCGAACGCCGTGGTGGTCTCCACGGCGGACGCGGAGGGCCGGCCCAGCTCACGCACGGTGCTGCTGAAGCACTTCGACGAGCAGGGGTTCGTCTTCTACACCAACTACGACTCCCGCAAGGGACGCGACCTGGACGCGAACCCGCACGTCTCGCTGCTGTTCCCCTGGCATCCGATGGCCCGGCAGGTCATCGTGACGGGGGTCGCGCGGCGTACCGGGCGGGACGAGACCGCCGCGTACTTCCGGACCCGCCCGCACGGCTCGCAGCTGGGCGCCTGGGCGAGCGTCCAGTCCTCGGTGGTGGCGGGCCGGGAGGCCCTGGACTCCGCGTACGCCGAGCTGGCGGCGCGCTATCCGGAGGGCGAGCAGGTGCCGGTGCCGCCGCACTGGGGCGGGTTCCGGGTGGTGCCGCGGACGGTGGAGTTCTGGCAGGGGCGGGAGAACCGGCTGCACGACCGGCTGCGGTACGTGGCGGAGTCGGACGGGGAGTGGCGGGTGGAGCGGCTCAGTCCGTGAGCGTCAGTCCAGTGCCCCGTCCAGCAGCCGGGCCCACTGCTCGACGACTCGTTCCCGGCGGGCCCCGTCGTCGGTGAGGAGGTTGGCGAGGCCCAGGCCGCGGGCCATGTCGAGGAGGCCCTGGACGGTTTCGCGGGCGCCGGGGCGGGTCTCGTCGGCGCCGAGGAGGTCGACCGCCGTGCGGTGGGCCTCGCGGCCGACGCGGGCCTCCAGCTCGGTCACCCGGCCGCGCAGCTGCTCCTCGTCACAGGCGGCCACCCACAGGTGGAGGGCGGCCCGGAACAGCGGGCCGGTGTAGAGGTCGACGAGGGCGGTGACCACCGCCCGGCGGCCTGCCGCGGCCGCGCCCTGCGGGAACAGGGCGCGCAGTGCGACCGAGCGTTCCTCCGCCACGTACTCGACGGCCGCGGTGAAGAGGTCCTCGCGGGTCGGGAAGTGGTGCTGGGCGGCGCCGCGGGAGACGCCGGCGTGTTCGGCGACGACCGAGACCGTGGAGCCCGCCCAGCCGCGTTCGGCGAGGCAGGCCACGGCGGCTTCCAGGAGCCGTTGCCGGGTGGCCCGGCTGCGGTCCTGCTTGGGAACGCGCTCCGCGCGGTCGGCCGTGTTCGCGGCGCCGCTCACACCACCCATTCCGGATCCCGTCTTTCGAGGAAGGCCGTCATCCCCTCGCGGGCCTGCGGGGAGGCGAACAGCCGGGCCGAGAGCGCGGTCAGGCCGGCCGCGTCCCGGTCGAAGGCCTCCAGCACCTTAGCCGTGAGCAGCCGCTTCGTCTCGGCCAGGCCCTGTGGTGAGGCGCGGCGCACACCGTCCAGTACGGGTTCCAGTACGGCGTCCACGTCGTCGCCCGCGGCCGTGACCAGGCCGGTCCGGGCGGCCTCGGCGGCGTCGAAGCGCTCGCCGGTGAGGCAGTAGCGGGCGAGGGCGCGGGGGTCGGTGCGGGGCAGCAGGGGCAGGGAGATGACGGCGGGGGCCACACCGATGCGGACCTCGGTGAAGGCGAACGTCGACGCGGTGGACGCGGCCGCGATGTCGCAGGCGGCGAGCAGGCCGAGGCCGCCCGCGCGGACGTGCCCGGTGACGCGGGCGACGACCGGTTTGGGCAGTGCGACGATCTGCCGGAGCAGTGCGACCAGGGCGTCCGGGCCGGGCGGGTCGCGCAGGTCGGCGCCGGCGCTGAAGGTGTTGCCGGTGTGGGTGAGGACGACGGCGCGGACGCCGGTGTCCTCACCCGCTTCGGCGAGGGCTCCGGCCAGGCCGGCGACGAGGGCCGCCGAGAGGGCGTTGCGGTTGTGCGGGGAGTCGAGGGTGAGGGTCTGGACGCCGCGTTCGCGGGCGTGGCCGACCGGGCTCATGGGGGCTCCTGTCGTACGCGGCCGACGCGGCCCCCGTGGACAGCGCGGGTCAGTACGGTCAGTACGGGTCAGTACGGGTCAGTACGACTTGGGCAGGCCCAGGGTCTGGTGGGAGACGTAGTTGAGGATCATCTCCCTGCTCACGGGGGCGATGCGCGCCACGCGTGAGGCCGTTATCAGCCGGGCCAGCCCGAACTCGCGGGTGAGGCCGTTGCCGCCGAGGGTGTGCACGGCCTGGTCGACGGCCTTCACGCAGGCCTCCCCCGCCGCGTACTTGGCCATGTTGGCGGCCTCGCCGGCGCCCATGTCGTCACCGGCGTCGTAGAGGTGCGCCGCCTTCTGCATCATCAGGCGGGCCAGTTCGAGGTCGATGTGGGCCTGGGCGAGGGGGTGGGCGATGGCCTGGTGGGCGCCGATGGGGGTCTTCCAGACGGTGCGCTCGCGGGCGTAGTCGAGGGCGCGGGAGAGCGCGTAGCGGCCCATGCCGATGCCGAACGCCGCGGTCATGATGCGCTCGGGGTTGAGCCCGGCGAAGAGCTGAAGGAGACCCGCGTCCTCTCCCTGACTGCCGGAAGCGTGGGAGGGGCCCCCACCGACGAGCGCGTCGGCGGGCAGCCGTACGTCGTCGAGGGTCAGCTCGAACTGCTTCTCGACGGCGTTCAGTTCCATGTCGATCCGACGGCGCTCGAAGCCGGGTGTGTCGCGGGGGACGATGAACAGGCAGGGCTTGACCCTGCCGGTGCGGCCCTCTTCAGCAGGCACAGCCTCGGTGCGGCCGACGATGAGGGTGGCGTCGGCGATGTCGACGCCGCTGACGAAGACCTTGCGGCCGGTGAGGAGCCAGTCGGTGCCGTCACGGCGGGCGGTGGTGGTGATGCGGTGGCTGTTGGAGCCGGCGTCGGGTTCGGTGATGCCGAAGGCCATGAGGCGGGTGCCGTCGGCGAGGGACGGGAGCCAGGCCCGTTTCTGGGTCTCGGTGCCGAAGCGGGCGATGACGGTGCCGCAGATCGCCGGGGAGACGATCATCATCAGCAGGGGGTTGCCCGCGGCACCCATCTCTTCGAGGACCAGGGCGAGTTCGGTGATTCCACCGCCGCCACCGCCGTACGCCTCCGGCAGGTTGACGCCGATGTAGCCGAGCTTGGCGGCTTCCTGCCAGAAGTGCTTGTTGTCGGTGCCGGGGGTGCGGGGGTGGTTCCTGGCGAAGGTGGATACCGCTCGGCGGAGGGACGTGTGCTCTTCGGACTCGATGAGTGTGGTCACTGTGCTCCTTCGGGTGCGGGTCTCGTCGTGGCTGGTCGCGCCCACGCGGCGAAGCCGCATGTTCAATGCGGCCCCGCGCCCCTGACGGCGTCTGCCTCGACCACCGCCAGGAGGGCACCGACCTCCACTTGCTTCCCGGGCTCGGCGTCGAGGGTGGTCAGCGTGCCGGTGACCGGGGCGGTGATCCTGTGTTCCATCTTCATCGCCTCCAGCCACAGGAGGGGCTGGCCGGCCTGGACGGCCGTGCCCTCCGTCAGGCCCTCCGCGACGCGGACGACCGTGCCGGGCATGGGGGCGAGGAGGGAGCCCGGGGCGTGCTGGGCGGTGGGGTCGGGGAAGCGGGGCAGGGCGGTGAGGCGGGTGGTGCCCACGTGGATCTGGTCGCCGTAGCGGGCGACCTCGTAGCGGCGCTGTACGCCGTCGGATTCGAGGACGACGATGCGGGCGTCGGCGTGGACGACGCGTACGCCGTCGGCGGCGGGACCGGTACGGGTGTGGTGGTAGCGGACCTCGTGTTCCTCGCCCGCCATGGCGTACCGCTTGAGCTGGGGCTGTGACGGGACGTTCCGCCAGCCGCCGCCGAACCGGGAGCGGCCGTGGGCGTCGGCGAGGGCCGCGGCCAGGGGCGCGAGGGGGTCCGGGGCCGGCGACGTCAGGTCGGCCAGGTGGCGGTCGTAGAAGCCGGTGTCCATGCGGGCGGACGTGAACTCCTCGTGCCGCAGGGAGCGGACGAGCAGGTCCCGGTTGGTGACCGGGCCGTGGACCGCCGCCCGTTCCAGAGCGCCGGCGAGGCGGCGGACGGCTTCCGCGCGGGTGGGTGCGTGGGCGACGGCCTTGGCGAGCAGGGGGTCGTAGTGGACGCCGATGTCGTCGCCGTCGGTGTAGCCGGTGTCCAGGCGGATGCCGTCGGGGACGGTGAGGCGGTGCAGGCGGCCGGTCTGCGGGGCCCAGCCGCTCGCGGGGTCCTCGGCGTACAGGCGGGCCTCGACGGCGTGGCCACGCGCGGGCGGGGGCTCGGCCTCCAGGGCGTGGCCCTCGGCGATCCGGATCTGGAGGGCGACGAGGTCGACGCCGAAGACCGCCTCCGTGACGGGGTGTTCGACCTGGAGGCGGGTGTTCATCTCCAGGAAGTGCGCCCTGCCGTCGGCGACGAGGAACTCCACGGTCCCGGCGCCGACGTAACCGGCCGCGCGGGCGGCGCGGACCGCCTGCTCGTACAGGTCCTGTGTGAGTGACGCGGTCAGGCCCGGTGCGGGGGCCTCCTCGACGACCTTCTGGTGGCGGCGCTGGAGGGAGCAGTCGCGGGTGCCGAGCGCCCACACGGTGCCGTGGGTGTCGGCGAGGACCTGCACCTCGACGTGGCGGCCGTTCTCGACGTACGGCTCGACGAACACCTCGCCGTCGCCGAAGGCGCTCACGGCCTCCGCGCGGGCGGCGGTCAGTCCGGCGTCGAGGTCGGCGAGGCGCCGTACGACGCGCATGCCGCGCCCGCCGCCACCGGCCGCGGCCTTCACCAGTACCGGCAGGTCGGCCTCGGTGACGTCGGTGAGGGGCGCGATGCCCATGAGCTCCTTGGCGCGGGTCTTGGACGCCATCGCCTCGATCGCCTCCGGCGGCGGCCCGATCCAGGTCAGGCCCGCGTCGGTGACGGCGCGTGCGAAGCCGGCGTTCTCGGAGAGGAAGCCGTAGCCGGGGTGGACGGCGTCGGCGCCGGCGGCGACCGCGGCCTTCACGATCAGGTCGCCGCGCAGGTAGGTGTCGGCGGAGGCCGCGCCCGGCAGCCGTACGGCGGCGTCGGCCACGCGCGCGTGGAGGGCGTTCTCGTCGGCGTCCGAGTGCACGGCGACCGTCCGGATGCCCGACTCGCGGCAGGTGCGGAAGACGCGGCAGGCGATCTCGCCCCGGTTGGCGACGAGTACGGAAGTGATCACTGGTCCCTCACCCCTCACATTCGGAAGACGCCGAAGCCACCGCGCGCGCCCTCGTAGGGAGCGGTGTGGACGGCGGACAGGCACAGGCCGAGGACGGTGCGGGTGTCGCGCGGGTCGATGACGCCGTCGTCGTGGAGCCGCCCGGACAGGAACATCGGCAGCGACTCGGACTCGATCTGCTGCTCCACCATGGCGCGCAGCGCCGCGTCGCCCTCGTCGTCGTACGGCTGTCCCTTCGCGGCGGCCGACCGGCGGGCGACGATGGAGAGCACGCCGGCGAGTTGCTGCGGGCCCATGACGGCGGACTTGGCGCTGGGCCAGGCGAAGAGGAAGCGCGGGTCGTAGGCGCGGCCGCACATGCCGTAGTGGCCGGCGCCGTAGGAGGCGCCCAGGAGGACGGAGAGGTGCGGGACGCGGGAGTTGGAGACCGCGTTGATCATCATCGCGCCGTGCTTGATGATGCCGCCCTGCTCGTACTCCTTGCCGACCATGTAGCCGGTGGTGTTGTGGAGGAAGAGGAGCGGGATGTCGCGCTGGTTGGCGAGCTGGATGAACTGGGCGGCCTTCTGCGACTCCTCGCTGAACAGGACTCCCCGGGCGTTGGCGAGGATGCCGACCGGGTAGCCGTGCAGGCTCGCCCAGCCGGTCGTCAGGCTCGTCCCGTACAGGGGCTTGAACTCGTCGAAGTCGGAGGCGTCGACGATCCGGGCGATCACCTCGCGCGGGTCGAAGGGGGTGCGCAGGTCGCCGGGGACGATGCCGAGGAGTTCCTCGGGGTCGTACTCGGGCGGCTCGGCGAGGGGCGGGTCGGCGTACGCCTTGCGGTGGCCCAGGCGGGCGACGACGCGGCGGGCCTGGCGCAGGGCGTCCGGTTCGTCGACGGCGAAGTGGTCGGCGAGGCCGGAGGTGCGGGCGTGCATCTCGGCGCCGCCCAGCGACTCGTCGTCGCTCTCCTCGCCGGTGGCCATCTTGACCAGCGGCGGTCCGCCGAGGAAGACCTTCGCGCGCTCCTTGACCATGATCACGTGGTCGGACATGCCGGGGATGTAGGCGCCCCCGGCGGTCGAGTTGCCGAAGACGACGGCGACGGTGGGGATGCCGGCGGCGGACAGCCGGGTGAGGTCGCGGAAGATCGCGCCGCCGGGGACGAAGATCTCCTTCTGGGAGGGCAGGTCGGCGCCGCCGGACTCGACGAGGCTGATGCAGGGCAGCCGGTTGGCGAGGGCGATGTCGTTGGCGCGCAGGGCCTTCTTCAGCGACCAGGGGTTGCTGGCGCCGCCGCGCACGGTCGGGTCGTTGGCGGTGATCAGGCACTCGACGCCCTCGACGACTCCGATGCCGGTGACGAGGGAGGCGCCGACCGTGTACTCGCTCCCCCACGCCGCGAGCGGCGACAGCTCCAGGAAGGGCGTGTCGGGGTCGAGGAGCAGCTCGACGCGCTCGCGGGCGAGGAGCTTGCCGCGTCCCCGGTGCCGGGCGACGTACTCCTCGCCGCCGCCCGCGAGGGCCTTGGCGTGTTCGGCGTCCAGGTCGGCGAGCTTGGCGAGCATGGCCTCGCGGTTGGCCCGGTGGTCCGGGGCCGCCGGGTCCAGGGCGGAGGGCAGGACCGTCACAGCAGTTCCTCCGGGATGTCCAGGTGGCGGGCGCGCAGCCATTCGCCGAGCGCTTTGGCCTGCGGGTCGAAGCGGTGCTGTGCCGCGACGCCCTCGCCGAGGATGCCGTCGACGACGAAGTTGAGGGCGCGCAGGTTCGGCAGCACGTGCCGGGTGACGGGCAGGTCGCGGGCCTCGGGGACGAGTTCCCGGAACCGGTCGGCGGTCAGCTCGTGCGCGAGCCAGCGCCAGGCGTCGTCGGTCCTCACCCAGACGCCGACGTTGGCGGTGCCGCCCTTGTCGCCGCTGCGGGCGCCGGCGACGAGGCCGAGGGGGGCGCGGCGTGCGGGCCCCGGCGGGAGCGGCTCCGGCAGCGGTGGTTCCGGTACGGCGTCGAGTACGGCGGTGTCCTGGGCCGGCGGTACGTGGACCCTGCGGCCGTCGTGGAGGACCGCCACCTGGTCGACCGTGTCGTGGGCCGCGTACCCGTCCTCGAAGATGCCGTAGGGCGCGCCCTCCCCGGGGGGCGCGAGGACGTGGAAGCCGGGGTAGCTGGCGAGGGCCAGCTCGACGGCGGCGCCGCTCAGCGCCCGCCCGACGGCCTGCCGTCCGGCGTCCCGGACCACGAGCCGCAGCAGGGCGCTCGCCGTCTCCTCGGTCGGGGCGTCCGGCCGGTCGGTGCGGACCAGGTCCCAGCGGACGTCGGAGACCTTGCCCAGGGCGGGTTCCATCTGCGCCCGCACCAGCGCTGCCTTGGCCTCGATCTCCAGGCCGGTGAGGACGAAGGTGACCTCGTTGCGGAACCCGCCGAGCCGGCCGAGGCCGACTTTGAGGGTGGGCGGCGGGGCCTCGCCGCGCACGCCCTCGATCCGCACGCGGTCGGGTCCGTCCTGGGTGAGCCGTACGGTGTCCAGCCGGGCGGTGGTGTCGGGCCCCGCGTACCGGGCGCCGCCCGTCTCGTACAGCAGCTGGGCGGTCACCGTGCCGGTGTCGACGAAGCCGCCGGTGCCGTCGTGCTTGGTGATGACGCAGGTGCCGTCGGCGTGCAGCTCGGCGAGGGGGAAGCCCGGGCGGCGCACGTCGCCCGGGTGCTGGTCGAAGAACGCGTAGTTGCCGCCGGTCGCCTGCGCCCCGCATTCCAGTACGTGTCCGGCGACGACCGCGCCCGCGAGCCGGTCGTACTCCGTGGGTGCCCAGCCGAAGTGTGCGGCGGCGGGCCCGGTGACCAGGGCGGCGTCGGTGACCCGCCCGGTGACGACGACGTCGGCGCCCGCGCGCAGGCACTCGGCGATACCGAACCCGCCGAGGTAGGCGTGGGCGGTCAGGGTTCCCGGGTGGACGGCGGTGAGGTCGTCGCCCTCGACGTGCGCGACCCGTACGGGGATGCCCAGGCGGTCGGCGAGGGCGCGCACGGCGTCGGCGAGTCCGGCGGGGTTGAGCCCGCCGGCGTTGGCGACGATCTTCACGCCCCGCTCGTGGGCGAGGCCCAGGCACTCCTCCAGTTGCCGCGGGAAGGTGCGGGCGTACCCGGCGTCCGGGTTCTTCAGCCGGTCACGGCCCAGGACGATCATGGTCAGCTCGGCGAGGTAGTCGCCGGTGAGGACGTCCAGCGGGCCGCCGGTGAGCATCTCGCGCATGGCGTCGAAGCGGTCGCCGTAGAAGCCGGAGGCGTTGCCGACGCGCAGCACGGTCACCGCAGGGCTCCCTTCGGTGCCCGCCCGGCTCCCGGCGGCCCGGCGAAGGCCTGGGCGATGTCCAGCCAGCGGCCGGCGTCCGGGCCCTCGGCGCGCAGGGCGAGGTCGGCGCGGTGGGCGCGCTGGGTGGCGAGGAGGCAGAAGTCGAGGGCGGGGCCGGTGACGCGTTGCGCCGCGTCCTCGGGGCCGTAGGTCCACAGGTCCCCGCCCGGGCCGGTGAGCTCCACCCGGAACTGCTCGGCGGGCGGGGTGAGCCCGTGCGTCGCGTAGGCGAAGTCCCGGGCGCGGACTCCGATGCGGGCCACGTGCCTCAGGCGGTCGGTGGGCGGACGTGTCACACCGATGGCCTCCGCGATGTCCAGGCCGTGCGCCCAGGTCTCCATCAGCCGGGCGGTGGCCATGGAGGCGGCGGCCATGGGCGGGCCGTACCAGGGGAAGCGGGCGCCGGGGGCCGATTCGCGCAGCGCCTCGTCGAGGGCGGCGCGGCCCTTGCGCCAGGCCGCCAGCAGCTCGGCGGGGGCCTGCCGGGCGCCGTCCTCGGCGCCGTCGTCGACGTACCGGCCGGGTGCGGCGAGGGCCTGTTCCACCAGGGTGCGGAAGCCGTCCTCGTCGGTGACGGCCAGGAGCGCGGACCGGTCGGTCCAGGCGAGGTGCGCGATCTGGTGGGCGACCGTCCAGCGCGGGGCGGGGGTGGCGAGCGCCCACTGCCCGGGGCTCAGCCGGGCGACCAGCGCGTCGAGTTCCTCGCTCTCCTCACGCAGGTCGTCGATCACGGGCGTCGGGTCGGACACGGGCGCTCCCCTCGGGCACGGCGGCGTGCGGCGCGGTGTGGTGAGGAGCATGGCAGCGGCCGCGTAAGCAATCAAGCATGCTTGCATGATTTTCCGCCCGGACGGTTCGGTGACTCGGTGGCGAAGGCAGCGCGGGCGCGGGCGCGGACCTGGCGCTGCGTGCCGCGTGCTGCGTGCTGCGTGCACAAAAAAAGCGTGAACACTTTCGAGGAAAGTGTTCACGCTCCGCTCAGTTGAACGGTCGGCGGGGTCACCGCACGTCGGCCTCCGGTCCCGGCAGCTCACGCTTGCCCCGGCTGCCACGCCCCACCTGGGTCCGCACCGCGCCCATGCTGGCCGCGATGACCAGGGCGATGGCGGCGGACTGGGTGGCGGACAGGGCCTGGTCGAGGATGAGGAATCCGGCCGCCGCGGCGATGGCGGGCTCCAGGCTCATGAGGATGGCGAAGGTCGGCGCGGGCAGGCGGCGCAGGGCGAGGAGTTCGAGGGTGTAGGGCAGCACGGAGGAGAGCAGCGCGACCCCGGCGCCCAGCGCGAGCGTCGTCGGCTCGATGAGCTTGCCGCCCGACTCGGCGATGCCCAGCGGCAGGAACAGCACCGCCCCGACCGCCATCGCGAGGGCCAGCCCGTCGGCCTGCGGGAAGCGGCGGCCCGTGCGTGCGCTGAAGACGATGTACGCCGCCCACATCACGCCCGCCCCCAGTGCGAAGGCGGCACCGGCCGGGTCGAGGCTGTCGAAGCCGCCGCCGCCGAGGAGGAAGACGCCGGCCAGGGCGAGGGCGGCCCAGACGAGGTTGACCAGGCGGCGGGAGGCGAAGACGGAGAGGGCGAGCGGGCCGAGCACCTCCAGGGTGACGGCGGGGCCGAGGGGGATGCGGTCGACGGCCTGGTAGAAGAGGCCGTTCATGCCGGCCATGGCGATGCCGAAGACGACGACCGTGCCCCAGTCGGACCGGGAGTGGCCGCGCAGCCGGGGCCTGCAGACGATGAGCAGGACGACGGCGGCCACGGCCAGCCGGAGGGTCACCACGCCGAGCGCGCCGGCCCGGGGCATGAGGCTCACCGCCAGTGCGGCGCCGAACTGCACGGAGAGGCCACCGGCGAGGACCAGGCCGACCGGTCCCAGGGTGCCCCGGCCGCCCGGGGCGCCCGTCGGGGCGGAAGCAGGCCCCGGGCCCGCCACGGGTGCGGCGGCCGGGGTGGACGGGGTGGCGGCGCTGGGGGAGGTCACGGGGCCTTCCTGGGGACGTGGGCGGGAACGGAACTCCTGCCGGGCATCGCGTATCGCAGTGCGCCGACCGTTCCAGGGTAATGACCTCCGGACAGGACCGTGCAATGTTTACGCACCTGACGATGAGTCCTCGCCCCGCCCGGGTCAACCCCGTCCGCCATCCGGACCGGACACCCTCTCCCCGGCCCGGTGAACGCCGGGCCGGTGAACGCCGGGCCGGGCACCGCCGGGCCGGGCACCGCCGCCGACGGCGCTTCCAGGCACGTGAACCGGGTCCTCGACCCGCCCCCGGCCCCGCCTCCGTCCCCGGCCCCCGGCCCGACCCCGCGTACGAGCACGCGTACGAGCACGCCCGAGACGGTGAGCCGGGCACCGCGCTCTTCTCCTGGCTGCGGGATGTCAACGCGTACGCGACGACCCGGTCGGCCGGGCGCCGCGGCGGGTACCGTCCCCAGGGCGAATGCCGATGCCCGCCGCCCCACCACATCTGCCGAGGTCCCGTGCGACGACTCCTTGCCCGTCTCTGGCGGCTCCTGCGTCCCTTCCAGAGCCGCGTCATGTGGTTGCTCAACGCCAAGTTCGTCGTCGGCGTGACCGGCGTCGTGCGCGACGACGAGGGGCGGGTCCTGATGTTGAAGCACCGGATGTGGCCACCGGGCCGCCAGTGGGGCCTGCCGAGCGGCTTCGCGCACAAGGGCGAGGACTTCCGGGCGACCGTGGTCCGCGAGGTCAGGGAGGAGACCGGCCTCGACGTGGAGGCCGGCCGCCTGGTCATGCTGAACAGCGGCTTCCGCACCCGCCTCGAAGTGGCCTACGAGGCCCGCCTGCTGGGCGGCGAGCTGCGCATCGACCCGTTCGAGATCCTGGAGGCCCGCTGGTGCCGCCCGGACGACCTTCCCGAGGGCGTCCAGCCGGTGTGCCACCCGCTGGTACGGGGCGAGACGGCGCCCTGAACCGCCCCCGTGGACGGTGTCGATAACGCGGTCTCCCGATCGACGTGAGGGTGAAGGCACCACACCCCACGACCTCGGGAGCACCCCTCATGACCGTCACCGCGGACATGGCCATCACCCTCGACGGCTACGTCGCAGGCCCGAACGTCACCCTCGACAACCCGGGCGGCGACGGTGCCGACCCCATCTTCGACTGGATCCACACCCTGGCGAGCTGGCGGGAACGCCAGGGCATGACGGGCGGGGTGGAGAACCGCGACTCGGAGCTGATCCGCGAGTGGTTCGACGCCACCGGAGCGGTGGTCATGGGCCGGATGATGTACGACACGGGCGAGGAGTTCTGGGGCGACAACCCGCCGTTCCGCACCCCGGTCTTCGTCCTCACCGACCGGCCCCGCCCCACCCTGGTGAAGGAGGGCGGCACCACCTTCACCTTCGTCAGCGACGGCATCCACAGCGCCCTGGAGCGGGCGAAGGCCGCCGCCGGGGACCGGAACGTCGACATCGCCGGCGGGGCGAGCACCGTGCGGCAGTACCTCGCAGCCGGGCTCATCGACGAACTCCAGCTGCACGTGGTGCCCGTGCTCCTCGGTGACGGGCTGCGCCTCTTCGAGGGGCCGGGCGCGGGGCGGCGCCGCCTCGAACAGGTCAGGGTCGTCGAGACGCCCCTGGCCACCCACCTGAAGTACCGCTTCCTGAAGTGATACGTCAGCCGTACGACAGCTCTGCGACCGGACGCCGCCGGTCAGCCCATGCTCTTGGCACCGTCCAGGGACTCGCGGATGATGTCGGCATGGCCGGCGTGCTGAGCGGTCTCGGCGACGATGTGCATCAGCACCCGGCGGGCCGACCACTGCCTGTCGGCCTCGAACCACGGGGCCTTCGGCAACGGCTGCGTGGCCCCCAGGTCGGGCAGCGTGGCGACCAGGTCGTCGGTCCGGCGGGCCGCGTCGGCGTAGTCGGCCAGGACCCCGGCCAGCGTCTCACCGGGCAGCAACCGGAACTCGTCGGCCCGCTGGGCCCAGTCGGCCTCGGTCATGGCCGTGAAGTCTCCCATCGCCGACGGGCCGTTCACGATGAAGTCCGCCCAGCTCCGCTCGACCGAGGACACGTGCTTGATCAAGCCGCCCAGGCAGAGCTCGCTCGCGGTGGTCCGGAGTCCGGCCTGCTCGTCGGTGAGGTCACGGGTGGTGAAGCGCAGGAAGTGCCGCTGGTGGGCCAGCATCTCCAGCAGGTCGGCGCGCTCACCGGTCACGGCCGGGGCCTCGGCCGGGTCGCCGGTGGTCAGGTCGCGGGTGGTCGACTCGTCGAGAGTGGTCATGGTCTCCGCCTTCCGGTGTTCTGCTCCGTCGGTCGAGACCACGCTATGACTCATAGAGGTCAGATCCTGTCCTAGATCGCCCACGACGGGGGACGGACTGTCTAGCGGGCGATCTCACCGCCGCCCATCAGCAGGCCCAGCCCCTCGGTGTCGTCGAAGGTGTCCCCGGACAGCCGGGTGACGCCCTCGGTGGCAGGTCCCTTCGCCGTGCCGGGCAGCAGCCACGCGAGGCTGTCGACGCTGTCGCTGCCCGGCGCGGTCACCACGAGGTCGGCACGGCCGTCGCCGTCCAGGTCGGTGAGGCCGACCGAAGCACCGAAATCGGCGTCCCCGCCCGGGACGGCGCCGAGGTCGTCCCCGTCGAACAACCGGGCCCCCTCACCGCTGAGCCCGTCCGGTCCACCCGCCAGGAACAGCACCTGCTCCGGGCCCGGCTCCCCGTACACGTCCCACCGGGGCGCCCCGGCCACCACGTCCGCGTATCCGTCGCCGTTGACGTCCCCGGTGTCCAGGGTGGAGAAGGCGGCGTCCTCGTCCAGGGGTTCCTCGCCGGGCACGCCGGGAGTGTCCCGGTCGACGGTCGTCGTCCGCTTCCCCGGCCCGGCCCCGGAGCCGTACACCACCGTCACCGAGCTGCGGCTCGCGTCGCCGCCCCGGGGACTGAGGACCAGATCGTCGTAGCCGTCGCCGTCCACGTCACCGATCGCCCCCTCCCCGGCGTCGGGGAGCCGGGTGCCCTCCGGCTGCGTGAAGCCGTCCCGGCCGCCGCGAAGGTAGCTCAGCGGCTGGTTCCTTGCTGACCAGGGCACCTCGGGTCCCGTGTCGGCGTCGTGGAAGCTCACCAGGTCGTCGATGCCGTCGCCGTCGAGGTCCCCGGCGACGAGGTCGCCGTAGTTCGCGGTGGCCACGTCCGGCGCGGGACGGCGTGGTGCGGGGACGCGGCCCGTCCCGGCCGGGGTGCCGTCGCGTCCGAAGGGCCCTTTGAGCAGCCCCTTGTCGGAGCCGAGCCCGAAGACCAGGTCGGCGTGCCCGTCACCGTCGAAGTCACCGGCGGCGAGCTGCTCGTCCAGGATCGGGTCGTTGTCCCAGGCGACGTGACTGACGTCCGTCCCCGGCACCCGGGCGGCGCGCGACAGCCCGTCCTCGGAGCCCCACATGGCGATCACGCTCGGCTTCCAGTCGAAGACGGAGGCGGCGAGGTCGGTGTACCCGTCCCCGTCGAGGTCGCGGGCCACCACGTCCGACCCGAAGAAGGCCTCGTCGCGGTTCTTCCCGGGTATCCCGGCATCGTCCTGGGTGAGGTACTGGCACCGGCCGACCCCCGTCCCGTCCCCCGCCCCGTACGCGACCTCGATACTCCCGCCGCCGCTCCCGCCCTTCACACTCCCCATCGAGCCGAAGGCCAGGTCGGGATGACCGTCACCGTCGAAATCGGCGGCACCCTCCGGGGCGGGCCGCCCCGACGCGGGCGCGGCGGTGCCGTGGGCCGGCGTCCGGCACGCGTACGGCGCGGCGATGTCGGCCGGCTCGCTGTCCGCGACCACCACACCCACGGCGACCGCCGACGCGACGACGGCCGCCCCACCGCCGATCACCCAGGGTCGCTTGCCGACCCGTCGCCGTGGCACTTCCGCTCGATCATCCGAACCGTCCATACGGACGATCACGCTCCGGCCGCGCCACGCGGTTCCGATCACTCTCGCGTCATGGCACGGATTCGACACGGCAACGACGGCGGGCCCGTGTCACGGCTGGCCGACACCACCGAGTCCACCAGCTCGGCATGGGCGCCGAACTCCTCGGACCTCCGTGCGGCCGGGGTCAGCCCAGGGACTTCCAGAAGTCGTACTGGTGGTCCTTCGCGAAGTCGACCGGGCGAATGCCGCCCGGTCCCGACGCGAGGGACTGCGCGTTCAACGCGGCGGGAGTGGTCGCCTTCCACGGGGCTTCGCCGCTGCGGGCGAAGTCGGACCAGATGCGGATCATCGCGTCCGACAGAGCCCGCTGGGGCTCGGTGAGCGGCTCGAACTCGGTGAGCTCGAAGAGGTAGGGGAGCTCGAAGGTGTGCGCGGCGCCCATCGGGAAGGAGGGCTTGGCGTACGTTTCGGCATCGGCGTACCAGGGGGTCTCCCGGTCGGCGAACTCGTAGGTGTAGGTCCGGGCACCACCGCGGGCGAGCGCGCGGCCGGTGTCGACGGTGTGGCGGGCCTGGCCGGCGTCGGTGAGGACCGCCGACAGGGCGAGGGCCGCGCTGCCGCCGTACGCGGAGACGGGGTAGCGGGCGGCGACGGCGGCGGCCTTCTCCGGGCCGAAGTCCTCCTCCAGGCGGGCGCGGTAGTCGGCCTCGTCGAGGGTGGCTTGCGGGTCCTGGGTCGCGTGCCTCTTGGCCAGCTCCGCCCCGTACACCATCGCGCGGTCCTCCTCGCGGTTGATGCCCTGCAGCACGGGCACCTTGTTGTACCTGCCGGTGGCGAAGGCCTCCTGCGGACTGCGCGGCAGCAGCTTGCCGCCGTAGACCGGCCCGTACGCAAAGGGACCCCGCCCGAAGACGTACACCATGTGCCGGGGGTCCGCCGTACGCCAGTCCGCCGTCCCGCCGCTGCCCGTGGCCCTTTCTCCGATCGCCTCGGCGGCGTCCTCGCCATCGCTCAGGGCGTCGGCGCGCTCACGCGCCGCGTCGGGGCGCAGGCAGGCACCGCTCTGCAGAACGACCCGGTCGAAGAGGCCCGCGGAGGACGGTGCGACCAGGTGGGCGCACGTGCTGGTGGCGCCGGCGGACTCTCCGAAGAGCGTCACGTGGTGCGGGTCTCCGCCGAAGGCGGCGGCGTTGCGCTCCACCCAGCGCAGCGCCGCCTGCTGGTCGAGGAAGCCGTAGTTGCCGGACTCGGCCCGGCGTTCCAGGTCCGGGTGGGCGAGATACCCCAGGGCGCCGAGGCGGTAGTTGACCGTCACCACGATCACGTCGCCCTGGGCGGCCAGCCTCCGGGCGCCGTGCATGGCACCCGAGCCGTCGGTGTGGTCACCACCGTGCAGGTAGACCATCACAGCTCGCGGCCTGTCGGACGCGGCGCGCGGAACGGTGACGTCGAGGAAGAGGCAGTCCTCGGTGGAGGAGGCGGGGCCGGCCGGCGGGACGGCCCCGGTCTGGGGGCAGGCGGCGCCCGGTTCGGTGGCGTCCCGCACCCCGTGCCAGCGTCTCGCGGGCGCCGGGGGCGCCCAGCGGCGTTCCCCGGTGGGCGGGGCGGCGTAGGGGATGCCCTGGAAGGTGCTTACCGCGCCGGCGGCAGTCCCGCGCAGCGAACCCTTGTCGGTGCGTACGACGACCCCGCCGTCGCGTCCTGCCGCCGCGGTGGCGTCGCGTCCTGCCGCCGCGGTGGCGGTACCCGCCGCGGCCACGGTGCCCGCGGTCAGGGCGAGGGCGACGGCTGCGTGTGCTGTCTTCTTCAACATGAGGAAGACACTAGGAAGTTACGGATCACGACAGCAGCCGGTCAGCCACCGCCCCTGGGGTGGTGCCGGCACCACCCCGGTCCGTCCCACGGGCCCTACCGGGCGATCCCTCCGCCGCCCATCCGCACCGGGGGACCCGTGTGATCCCACGGTCCCATCCCGGCCGTCGGGATCATGCCACGGTCGTACGGCCAAGTCCCGCCGAAGCCTGACGCGTTGGGCACCGTTCGCACCTACCTTCGAACACATGAACAGGCGATCACGCAGAACCGCTCTGGCCACGTTGCTCACGTGCGCCCTGTCCCTCCCGCTGCTGGGCGCCGCGCCGGCCTCGGCCGCTCAGGACGTCCGCCCGGTGGCCCGGACGGGCCAGGCCCCACCTGCCACCGCGGGCCTGGAGTTGCCCACCCCCACCGGCCCCCATCCCGTGGGCCACCACACCCTGCACCTCGTCGACCGGCACCGCGCGGACCCCTGGGTGCCGACGGCGGAGGGCCGGGAGCTGCTGGTGTCCGTGTCCTACCCCGCCCGCCCGGCCGGGGGCGGACCACCGGCCGCGTACATGACCGAGGGCGAGGCACAACTCCTTCTGGAGAACAGAGGACTCGACGGGGTCGTACCGGCCGCGACGATCGCCGGAACGCGTACGCATGGCCGGGTCTCCGCTCCCTGGGCACCGGGCCGGTTCCCCCTGGTACTGCTGTCCCCCGGCTTCGGGATGCCGCGCACCACGCTCACCTCGCTCGCCGAGGACCTGGCCAGTCGCGGCTACGTCGTCGCCGCCGTGGACCACGCGTACGAGTCCGTCGGTACGGAGTTCCCCGGCGGCCGGATGCTGCCCTGCGTGGCGTGCGAAGAGGTCGATCCGGGTCCGGAGCAGGCGGCCGTCGTACGCGGGCGTGCCACCGATCTGTCGTTCGTGATCGACGAGCTGACGGACCGAAGGACCGCCGGCGCGCTGTCCCGCGTGATCGACTCGCGGCGGATCGGAATCGCCGGGCACTCGATCGGAGGAGCGGCCGCCGCGGCGACCATGGCAGCCGACCGGCGTGTGCGGGCGGGTGTCGATCTCGACGGGAGCTTCTTCGTGGAGGACGCCGGGGCCGGACTCGGCCGACGGCCGTTCATGATGGTCGGCGCGGAGTCCGTCCACCGTCCGGGCAGCGGCGACAGCGACTGGCCCGGCGCCTGGAACCGCCTGCACGGCTGGAAGCGGTGGCTCACCGTCGAGGGAGCCGGGCACTACTCCTTCACCGACTTCTCCTGGCTGGGGTACCAGCTGGGCGTGACGGATGCGGAGTATCCGCTCCCAGGTGAGCGAGGCTGGTCTCTCACCCGCGACTATGTCGCCGCCTTCTTCGATCTCCATCTGCGTGGCGTTCCCCAGCCGGTACTCGACGGCCCCACGCCTTCCCGGCCCGAGGTCGAGTTCCACCGGCCGTAGGGACCACCGGCCCCCGCCCGGCACTCACTCCCCCGCCAGCCCCTCCGCCAGCACCTCCGCCAGATGCCGCCCCCGCACCCCGCCCAGCTGCTCCAGTTGTGTCCGGCAGGAGAAGCCGTCCGCCAGGACCACCGCCCCCTCCGGCGCCTCGCGCACCGCCGGGAGCAGCTGGTCCTCAGCGCAGGCGGCGGAGACCTCGTAGTGACCGGCCTCGAAGCCGAAGTTGCCCGCAAGGCCGCAGCAGCCTCCGCTCAGCTCGCCGGTGAGGCCGGCCGCCTCGCGCAGGCGGCGGTCGGCCGCGTCGCCCAGGACCGCGTGCTGGTGGCAGTGGGTCTGGCCGGTGACCGGACGGTCCAGGGCGGGTGGGGTCCAGCCGGGGGCGTGGCGCTCCAGGGCCTCCGCGAAGGTCAGGACCCGGGCGGCGAGCCGAGCCGCCCGTGGGTCGTCGTGCAGCAGCTCGGGCAGGTCGGTGCGCAGGGCGGCGGCGCAGCTCGGTTCCAGGACGACGACCGGCGCGGATGTCTCCAGCACCGGGGCCATCAGGTCCAGGGTGCGGCGCATCACCGCTCGGGCGCGGTCCAGTTGGCCCGTCGACACGTATGTCAGTCCGCAGCAGACCCGGCCCCGGCGGGCCGTCAGCAGCGCGGTCGGCGACTTCGTCGTGCCGTCCCCGACGCGCCCGCCCCGCGGCCGCAGCGTCGGCGGCAACGCGACCCGCAGCCCCGCCGCCTCCAGCACTCGTACGGCCGCCCGGCCCACGGCCGGTGACAGGTGCTCGGTGAAGGTGTCCGGCCACAGGACGACCAGATCGCCGGACCCGGACCCGGTACTGGCACCGGTACGGGTCCCGGTACTGGCACCGGTACGGGTCCCGCTACTGGCACCGGTACGGGCCCCGCTACTGGCACCGGTACTAGTCCCGGTCCCCGGCCGCCCGGACCGTCCGGCACCCGCACGCCGCCCGCGCCACCACCTGCTGAACGTCTCCCCCGCCAGCCGCGGCACCTCCCGCTCCCCCGCGATCCCGCCCAGCCGTTTCGCCACCGCCGCCAACGGCCCCACGGACGCCAGCGCGTTGACGACCGGCGCCGTACGCGTACGCGCCGCCCACCGCAGCCACACCGGCAGCCACCCCATCGCGTAGTGGGCGGCCGGGCGGCGGCGGCCGGCGTAGTGGTGGTGCAGGAACTCCGCCTTGTACGTGGCCATGTCGACCTCGACCGGGCAGTCGGAGCGGCAGCCCTTGCAGGACAGGCACAGGTCGAGGGCGTCGCGGACCTCCGTGGAGCGCCAGCCGTCGGTCACCAGCTCACCGGCGAGCATCTCGTGCAGCAGCCGGGCACGCCCGCGCGTGGAGTGTTCCTCCTCACCGGTCGCCCGGAACGACGGGCACATCACCCCGGCCCCGGCCGCCGACGTCGTACGGCACTTGGCGACCCCGACGCAGCGCCGTACCGCCGCCGAGAAGTCGCCGCCGTCGGACGGGTAGCCGAACGCCACGTCCACCGGCTCACGCGGCAGGACGGAGAAGCGGAGGTTCGCGTCGAGCGGGGCAGGGCGGACCAGCATGCCCGGGTTGAGGAGGTCGTCCGGGTCCCAGACGGCCTTCGCGCGCTCGAAGAGGGCGACGGTCTCCTGCCCGTACATCCTCGGCAGCAGCTCCGCCCGCGCCTGCCCGTCCCCGTGCTCCCCGGACAGCGAGCCGCCGTGCGCCACCACCAGGTCGGCCAGCTCCTGCGAGAAGCGGCGGAAGCCGGCGACCCCGGCCTCCGTCAGCAGGTCGAAGTCGATGCGTACGTGGATGCAGCCGTCGCCGAAGTGCCCGTACGGGGTGCCGCGCAGACCGTGGGCGGTCAGCAGGCCCCGGAAGTCCCGCAGGTAGGCGCCCAGCCGCTCCGGCGGCACCGCGCAGTCCTCCCAGCCGGGCCACGCCTCCGCTCCGTCCGGCATCCGCGTCGCCGTGCCGCTCGCGTCCTCCCGGATCCGCCACAGCGCCCGCTGCCCGGCCGGGTCGGTCACCACCAGCGCGTCCACGACGTCCGCCGCACGGACCACGGCCTCCGCCCGCGCGCGTGCCTCCGCCTCCGTCTCCCCGCCCGTCTCCACGAACAGCCACGCCCCGCCCCGGGGCAGCCCGGCCGCGGCCGGCACCGGCACCAGGTCCGCCGCCATGCCCTCCACCGTCAGCGGCCCGAGCGGCAGCAGTCCGGCCGCAGCCTCCGCCGCCCCGGCCTCGTCGGCGTACCCGAGCACCGCCAGCGCCCGCGCGCGCGGCGCCTCGACCAGCCGGACCACCGCCTCGGTCAGCACGCCCAGCGTGCCCTCCGAGCCGCAGAAGGAGCGGGCCACGTCCGCGCCCTTCTCCGGCAGCAGCGCGTCCAGCGCGTAGCCGGAGATGCGGCGGGGCAGGTCGGGGAAGCCGGTGCGCAGGCGGGCCAGGTCACCGTCGACCAGCTCGCGCAGGCCCTCGGGCGCCCCGGCCCACTCCTGCCCGAGCCGCAGCCGCTCCCCCCGCGCGGTGAGCACCGTCAGCTCGCGCACGCTGTCCGCCGTCGTGCCCCAAGCCACCGAGTGGGAGCCGCACGAGTTGTTGCCGATCATTCCGCCGAGCGTGCACCGGCTGTGGGTGGAGGGGTCGGGGCCGAAGCGCAGGCCGTGCGGGGCGGCGGCCTGCTGGAGGCTGTCGAGGACCAGACCCGGCTGGACGACTGCCGTTCGCGTCGCCGGGTCGAGCGAGACCAGCCGGTTCATGTGCCGGGTGAAGTCCAGGACGACACCCGTGCCGGTGGCCTGCCCCGCGATCGACGTCCCCCCGCCCCGCGCGACGACCGGCACCCCGCGCGCCCGGCACACCTCCAGCGCGGCCGCCACGTCGTCGGCGTCTCTCGGTGCCACCACACCGAGCGGGACCCTGCGGTAGTTGGACGCGTCCATGGTGGTCAGGGCCCGGGAGGTGACGTCGAACCCGACCTCGCCCCGGACGGCCGTGCGCAGTGCTGCCTCCAGATCGGTCATGCGTCCAGGATGGGGTCTTGTAGCTCAGTACAGGTCCGCGAGGTGGAGATCTCGTCTCATCGGACGGACATGTCTTCGTCCGGTTTGGCCGACGGGATACCCTCCGGCTCGTGGCTGAGATCCAGATTCCTGCTGACATCAAGCCCGCGGACGGTCGATTCGGCGCGGGCCCCTCCAAGGTGCGGGTGGAGGCGCTGGACGCCCTGGCCGCCACCGGTACGTCCCTCCTCGGCACCTCCCACCGCCAGGCCCCGGTGAAGAACCTGGTCGGCAAGGTCCGTGAGGGCATCCGCGAGCTGTTCCGGCTCCCCGACGGCTACGAGGTGATCCTCGGCAACGGCGGCTCCACCGCGTTCTGGGACGTCGCGACCCACGGCCTGATCGAGAACAAGTCGCAGCACCTGAGCTTCGGCGAGTTCTCCTCCAAGTTCGCCAAGGCCGCGAAGCTCGCCCCGTGGCTGGCCGAGCCGACCGTCGTCTCCTCCGACCCGGGCACGCACCCCGAGGCGCGGGCCGAGGCCGGCGTGGACGTGTACGCGTTCACGCACAACGAGACCTCGACCGGCGTCGCCATGCCCGTCAAGCGGGTCGCCGGCGCCGACGAGGGCTCCCTCGTGCTGGTCGACGCGACGTCCGGCGCCGGCGGCCTGCCGGTCGACATCGCCGAGACCGACGTCTACTACTTCGCCCCGCAGAAGTCCTTCGCCTCCGACGGCGGCCTGTGGATCGGCGTCTTCTCCCCGGCCGCGATCGAGCGCGCCGAGCGGATCCACGCGAGCGGCCGGCACGTCCCGGAGTTCTTCTCGCTGCCGACGGCGATCGACAACTCCCGCAAGAACCAGACGTACAACACCCCGGCGCTGGCCACCCTGTTCCTCCTGGGCGAGCAGCTGGACTGGATGAACGGCCAGGGCGGCCTGGACTTCACCACCGGCCGCACCAAGGACTCCTCGTCCCGCCTGTACGCCTGGGCGGAGGCGGCCAAGTACGCCGACCCGTTCGTCTCGGACCCGGCCAAGCGTTCGCAGGTCATCGGCACCATCGACTTCTCCGACGACATCGACGCCGCCGCCGTCGCCAAGGTGCTGCGCGCCAACGGCATCGTGGACACCGAGCCGTACCGCAAGCTCGGCCGCAACCAGCTGCGCGTCGCGATGTTCCCGGCGATCGACCCGGCGGACGTCGAGGCGCTGACCAAGTGCGTCGACTACGTGATCGAGAAGCTCTGATCACCACTCTCGCAGGACGACGATGAGGGGCGCCCGGCATTCGCCGGGCGCCCCTCATCGCTCTCCCGCCCCTATCGGCTCAGCCGCTGGAAGCGCCGCACGGCCAGCGGCAGGAAGACCGCCGTCAGGCCCACCGGCCACACGCCCGCCATCAGCAGCGCGTGCTGCTCGATCCAGGAGTCGCCGCCCCCGACCGGCGTGCCGAACAGCTCGCGGGCCGCCGCGGCCGTGGAGGAGATCGGGTTCCAGGCGGCCACCCAGCCCAGCCAGTCCGGCATGAGCTGCGGGGCGACGAAGATACTGGAGATCATCGTCAGCGGGAACGCCACCGCGAACAGGCCGCCCGCCGCCTCCGGGTTGGGAACGAGCAGGCCCAGCCACACGCCGACCCAGATCAGCGCGAACCGCAGCCACAGCAACAGCCCGAACGCGGCCAGAAAGCCCCAGCCGCCGTCCGGCCGCCAGCCCATGGCCAGCGCCGTCAGCATCATGATGGCCAGCTCGGCACAGGCGACCACGAGGTCGGTCGCCCCGCGTCCCGCCACCACCGCCGAGGAGGACATCGGCATGGAACGGAACCGGTCGATGACGCCCTTGGTCGAGTCGTACACGACGACGGTCGCCGTGTTGATGAAGCCGAACGCCATGCTCATCACGAACATGCCCGGCATCAGGAAGTCCTTGTAGTCCCCGCCGCCCGGCACGGTCATCGCGCTGCCGAAGACGTAGCCGTAGAGGAGGACGGACAGGATCGGGAAGCCCAGCTGCCAGGCGATGTTGACGGGCTGGCGCTGGTAGTGGGTCAGGCCGCGACGGACGATGTTGCCGCAGTCGGCGAGGAGCCAGTACAGACGGCCGCGCTCACGCGTGGCACCCGTGGTCAGGTCGAGGGCGCTCATGCCGCCACCGCCTCCTTCTCCGCACTCGTACGGTGTCCGGCACTCGTACGGTGTCCGGTCAGGCGCAGGAACACGTCGTCGAGGCTCGGCCTGCGCAGCCCGATGTCCTCCACCCGGACACCCTCGTCCTGGAGGGTGCGCGCCACCTCGGTCAAAGCGGACACCCGGTCGGTGACCGGGGCGTGCACCCGCAGCGACCCCTCGTCGGCCTCGGGTTCGCCGTCGCAGACGCGGGCGACCACCTTCACCACCCTCGGTATCTCGGCCCGCTCGGCGACCACGACCTCGACGCGGTCGCCGCCGACCAGGTTCTTCAGCCCGTCCGGGGTGTCGTCGGCGATGGACCTGCCCCGGTCGATGACGGTGATGTGGGAGGCGAGCCTGTCGGCCTCCTCCAGGTACTGCGTGGTCAGCAGCACGGTCGTGCCGTTCGCCACCAGCGCGCGGACGGAGTCCCAGACCTCGCCGCGGCTGCGGGGGTCGAGGCCCGTCGTCGGCTCGTCCAGGAACAGCACGGACGGGGCGAGGATCATCGACGCGGCGAGGTCGAGGCGGCGCCGCATGCCGCCGCTGTACTTGCCGACGCCCCGGTCGGCGGCGTCGGTCAGGTCGAACTGCTCCAGCAGCTCGACGGCGCGGGCGCGGGCCCTCCCTCCGCCCAGGTGGAACAGGCGTCCGAACATCTCCAGGTTCTGCCGGCCGGTGAGCACCTCGTCCACGGCCGCGTACTGCCCGGTGACCCCGATCCGCGCCCGTACCTCGCGCGCCTGCCGGCCGACGTCGAGGCCCGCCACCTCGGCCCGTCCCCCGTCCAGCCGGATCAGCGTGGACAGGATGCGCACGGCAGTGGTCTTCCCGGCGCCGTTCGGCCCCAGCAGGCCGTGCACGGTGCCCTCACGGACGGCCAGGTCGAAGCCGTCGAGGGCGCGCTTCTCGCCGTACCGCTTCTCCAGCCCCTCGGCCCGTACCGCGTATCCGTCGCTCATGGGTCCCCCTCTCACTCCCTCACTGAGTACACCGTACCCGATTCCGAGTACACCGTACCCAGTTCTGCGCGTACGGCGTACCCGGTTTTGTCTCCGGGATCTAGACTGACCTCATGGCAAGCGCTACGGAGAGCAGCGGCAGCGGTGACATCGGGCGCACCCTCGACCTGTTGTGGGACACCGGCAGGCGGCCCAGCCGGGGGCCCAAACCGGGTCTGACGCTGGAGCGGATCGTGGAGGCCGCCGTCGAGGTCGCGGACCGCGACGGGCTCGGCGCGGTCTCCATGCGCCGGATCGCCACCGAGCTGGGCACCGGCACCATGTCCCTGTACCGCTACGTCCCCGGCAAGGGCGAGCTGATCGACCTGATGCTGGACCGCGTGCAGCGCACGTCCGAGGAACCCGGCGACTTCGGCGACGGCGGCTGGCGCTCGGCGCTGGAGGCACTCGGCCGCGCCACCCTCGCCCTCTACCGCCGCCACACCTGGCTGCTGGAGGTCAACCAGACCCGCCCGGTCCTCGGCCCGAGCGCCCTGGACGGCATGGAGAAGGTGCTCACCCGGATCAGGCCGATGGGTCTGACCGACCCCGAGCTGGTGTCGGTGATCATCATGATCGACGGGTACGTCGTCGGCGCCGCCCGCACGCAGGTGTACGAGGCGGAGGCCGAACGCCGCTCCGGGATGACGGACGCGCAGTTCTGGGCCGCCCAGCAGCCGGTGCTGGAGAAGGCCATGACCAGCGGGCGCTACCCGGCCCTGGCCTCCCTGTCCGAGGACAGCTTCGGCCCCGACTTCGACCACTTCGGGTTCGGGCTGCAGCGCATCCTGGACGGGCTGGAGGCGCTGGTGGCCGCGCGCCGCGCGGCGAACGGCTCAGCGGCGGCGGAAGAGCCGTCGTAGCCCGAAGAACACGGCGGCGCACGCGACGACCAGCCCGACCGCCCCGACCTTGAGGGTGTCCCCGCCGGTCCCGTCCGGCCCGTCCGGCCCGTCGGTCCCGCCGGAGCCCTCACCGGAGGCGTCGGAGCCTCCCGCCCCGCCGCCGCCCCCGGGCGCGTCCTCGGCCTTCACGGGGCTGGACGCGCCCTCCATCCCGAGCAGCAGCTTCTCGCCGTCGGTGGTGTAGGTGACGGACTCGCCCTGGCCGAGCGGCACGCTGATCCGCCCCTTGCGCTGGATCTGCCCGCCGTTCCAGTCGTACCAGACGCCCCCGAGGTAGCCGCGCACGGCGAGGTGCTCGCCGTCCGGGGAGAAGGCGGCGTCGGTGGACCAGAGTTCGACGGGGGCGGCACGCCGGAAGACGTTGGTGCCGGACGCGGAGAGTTTCGCCGGACCCTCGTACAGGTGCCCGCCGTCCTCGTTCTTGTCGATGATGTAGACCCGCCCGGTCTTCGGGTGGACGACCATCGACTCCGCGTCCCGGGAGCCGTCCGCGTACTTCACGACGTACTGCGTCGCCTTGACCGTCTGGTCCTTCAGCTCCGTCGGCTCGGGCAGCTCGTAGATCCACACGTGCGGCCAGGACACGCCGTCGTTGTCCCCGATGTCGCCGACGAGGATCCGGTTGTCCGGCCCGATGGAGATCGCCTCGACGTCCCGGGGCGTGCCGACTCCCGCGAGCGCGACGCGGGCGACGGTCTCGCCGGTGGAGCCGTCCACCGCGTAGAGGTACGGCCCGTTGTCCTGGTCGTTGTGGGTCCAGTAGACGCCGGGGTGCAGGCGGGAGGCGGCGAGGCCGCTGGACTCGGTGATGCGCGGGTCCCTGATCGTGAAGCCGTCGCTCCCGGCGACCCCGCCGGCGGCGGAGGCGGGCGCGGCGAACGCGCCCACGAGAAGGGCCGAGGCGAGGAGGGCGAAAGATCGGCGCATGCGCCAAGACTGCCATCCCGCGCGGGCGTTCACGGTACGGGCCTCCCCAGGTGGTCGGGCTCACATCGCGTCGGCCAGGCCGATCGTCCATGATGAGCGGATGCTCAGGTTCATGTTTGTCGGTGACTCCATGACGATCGGGAGCGCGGGCGAACACACGTGGCGCTACCGCATGTGGCAGCACCTGCGCGACTCCTGCGGCCGTCCCTTCACGTTCGTCGGCCCCCGCGAGACGCTGCACGACCGGTCGACGGACGCCCCCACCTCGTACGCCTACGCCGACCCGGACTTCCCCCGCGCCCACCTGGCCGGCTGGGGCGAGGGCTGGCACCACATGGCTCCGCTGATCGGCGAGACGGTACGGGCCTTCCGCGCGGACGTGCTCCTGGTCTCCCTCGGCCTGATAGACCTCGGCTTCTACACGAACGCGGAGCAGACCAACGACAACGTCCGGGCCTTCGTCGCCGAGGCGCGGTCGGCCAACCCGCGCGTGCGCATGGCCGTGATGCCGGTCATCCCGAACATCCGGGTGGAGGCCGACGAGACCTTCGCCGAGCAGGTCGCCCGCTTCAACGACCTCCTCGCGAAGACGACCGCCGACCTCGACGACCCGCGCTCCTCACTGCTCCTCGTCCCGCCGCCGGCGACGTACGACTTCCACACGGACACGTACGACGGCACGCATCCCAACGAGAGCGGCGAGCACAAGATCGCGGAGGCGTTCGCGGAGGCGATGGACGAGGAGTGGGGGCTGGGCGGGCCCTGCTCCCCGGCCCCGTAGGCCGCCCGGACCGCCCGGACCGCCCGGACGAGGTGGTCGGTGCGGTCCCGGACCCGGTCCCGTTCTGGCATATGCGCGTTCTCCTGTGTCCCGGTCGCCGTGCGTATCGTTGTACCGCGCGGCTGTACTCGTCCGTGAGGCGGCCGGGGAGGAGCGCGACGATGACCCTCCCTGACGACAGGATCGCCATGGCCGACAGCAGCACTCAGCACTTGGACGAGTGGTTCGAGCGACTGGAGCGCATGCCCGTCCCCGAAGGATTCAGGGTCGAGATCGTCGGGGGCAACGTCCACATGACACCGCAGCGGGACACGCATTGGGCAATCATCCGCCGGATCGTACGGCCCATCGAGGACCGGTTCGGCATGGACGTTCCGGTCTTCTCGGACGTCCGCATCGACTTCCCCGGCCACGAGAACGGCTTCTGCCCGGACGTGGCCAAGCTCCGCGACGGAGCCGAGCAGGACGACACGGGCCACTGGCGCCACGAGGACGTCGAGTTCGTCGCCGAGGTCATCTCCCAGGGCACCGCCGCCAACGACTACGGCCCCAAGAAGCTCGCCTACGCCGCCGCCGAGGTCCCCCTCTACCTCATCGCCGATCCGTACCAGGGGCGCTGCCACATCTTCACGCACCCCAAGGACGGCGACTACACGACCGAGACCAGGGTCGCCTTCGGGCAGGAGCTGGACCTCACCGACACCGTCCTCGGCCTCACCCTCAGAACCGACACCTTCCCCCGCGACTGACCGCACGGACCCGCTTGCCTGGAGCGCACTCCAAGTCGTTGGCTTGGGGACCATGAAGTACACGCAGCTCGGACGCACAGGACTCAAGGTCAGCCGGCTCGTCCTCGGGACCATGAACTTCGGCCCGCAGACCGACGAGGCCGACAGCCACGCGATCATGGACGCGGCGCTGGACGCCGGCATCAACTTCTTCGACACTGCAAATGTGTATGGGTGGGGTGAGAACAAGGGCCGTACCGAAGAGATCATCGGCAACTGGTTCGCCAAGGGCGGCGACCGGCGGGACAGGACCGTCCTGGCCACCAAGGTCTACGGCAACATGGGCGCAGAAGGCGAGGCGTGGCCCAACCACGACAAGCTGTCCGCCGTGAACATCCGGCGGGCCGTCGACGCCAGCCTCAAGCGGCTCCGGACCGACCGCATCGACCTGTACCAGTTCCACCACATCGACCGCGCCACCGGATTCGACGAGATCTGGCAGGCCGTCGACGTACTGGTCCAGCAGGGCAAGATCCTCTACGCCGGATCCTCCAACTTCCCCGGTTACAAGATCGCCCAGGCCAACGAGGCCGCCGCCCGGCGCGGCGGCACCATCGGGCTGGTCAGCGAGCAGTGCCTGTACAACCTGGCCGAGCGCCGCGCCGAGATGGAGGTCATCCCGGCCGCGCAGGACTACGGCCTCGGAGTCATCCCCTGGTCGCCGCTGCACGGCGGGCTGCTCGGCGGCGTCCTGAAGAAGGAGGTGCAGGGCGGACGCCGTGCCTCCGGGCGGGCCGCCGACACCCTCGCCGACCCGGCCGGCCGCGCTCAGGTCCAGGCCTACGAGGACCTGCTCGACAAGCACGGCGTCGAGCCCGGCGAGGCCGCGCTGGCCTGGCTGCTGACCCGGCCCGGCGTGACCGGCCCGATCGTGGGTCCGCGCACCGCGGAGCAGCTCGCGTCGGCGCTGCGTGCCGTGGAGCTGGAGCTGTCGGACGAGCTGCTGACCGGGCTGGACGAGATCTTCCCGGGGCCGGGGCCTTCGCCGGAGGCGTTCGCCTGGTGACGGCGTGAGAGGGCGGCGGCCGCCTCACGGCTCCTCAGCCGAGCGCCGCCGCCACCGCCACCACGAGCATCATCACTACGAGCACACCGGCCATGATCCGGTTACGGGTCTTCGGGTCCACGCCCCCGAGCCTAACCGGACGCGCCGAGCGGGCTGCGGGCGACCGTCTCGTAACGGGGCTGTTCGCCCGGCACCCCCGACCTCGGCAGGTTGCTGCGGACCAGCGCCAGGTCCGTCACGGTCCAGGTGCGGCTCGTGAAACCGTCCAGTGCCCCGACGTACGGGGCGACGTCGAACGCCGCCCGGCTGCGGGCCACCGTCAGGTGGGGCTTGTAGCGCCGGTGCTCCCCCATCGGGACGCCCGCCCTGCGCGCCGCCGACTCGGCACGGTCGGCGAGCAGCCGCAGGGTCGCCAGATCGCCCTCCGCTCCCGCCCACAGGGCCCGCCCGTGCCCGAACTGACCGCCCCCGCGCAACGCCAGCCGGAAGGGGGCGGTGCGGCGGGCGGCCCGCTCCAGGCGGGCCGACAGGTCCGGTACGAGGTCGTCGTCGACCTCCCCGTAGAAGGCCAGCGTGAAGTGCCACCCCGGGCGGCCGGTCCAGCGCAGCCCGTCCGCCCCGGGCAGCCTCCGCAACGCGGCCACCTCGGCGGCGAGGGCGGCGGCGACGTCCTCGGGGGGCAGTACGGCGGCGAACAGTCTCATGCCGGCCAGTCTCCCCCGGAGAACACGCGTACGTCCGCGCGTGGCCTGGTCACCGTGCGTATCGTTGTACCGCGCGGTCGCACTCGCGTCGGGGGCGGCCGGGGAGGAGCGCCACGATGACTGTCCTTGACGACAGGATCGAGATGGCCGAAGAGAGCACCGGGCTGACTCTGGACGTCATGTTCGAGTGGCTCGAGAAGATGCCCGTCCCCGAGGGATACAAGACCGAGATCGTCGGGGGTCACATCTTCATGACGCCGCAGCGGGACACCCGCTGGGACATCATCCTGGACATCGTCGAGCAACTGCGCACCAAGTACCCGCGCAAGCGCGTCAAGTCCGACGTCCGTATGGACTACCCGGGGCATCTCAACGGCTTCGCCTCCGACGTCGTCGCCCTGGCCGAGGGCGCCCGGCGGGACGACAAGGGCCACTGGCTCCCCGAGGACGTGGAGTTCGTCGCCGAGGTCATCTCCCGGAGCACGGCCGGCAACGACCACGGCCCCAAGAAGGACGCCTACGCGGCCGCCGGAGTCCCGGTGTACCTGATCGTGGACCCGTACGCGGGCGAGTGGCATCTGCACACCCTGCCGCAGGACGGCAAGTACCACGGCTTCGTCAGCTTCGGTTTCGGTGAGGACGTCGACCTGACCGGCACCGTCGTCGGCCTCGCCCTCAGGACCGACGACTTCCCCCGCGACTGATCCGGGGACCGGGACCGGACCGGCTACGCCGCCGACGCCAGCTGCCCCCGCCGCTCCCGCGGCACGAACCGCACCTGCGGGTGGCCGCGGTGCCAGCCGACCGACAGGCGCAGATTGCCGACGCGGGCCAGGACCAGGCCGATGACGAGCGCCGCGGTGGCCGCGACGGCGCCGCCCGCCGCGAAGCCGGCCCGGGCGCCGTAGGTGTCCGTGACCCAGCCGACGATCGGCGCGCCCACCGGGGAGCCGCCGAGGAAGACCATCATGTACAGGGCCATGACGCGGCCCCGCATGGCCGGGTCGGTGGACATCTGGATGCTGGTGTTGGCGGTGACGTTGACCGTCATGCTGAAGACGCCTATCGGGACCATCAGCAACGCGAACAGCCACAGCGCGGGCGCCGTCGACGCCACGATCTCCAGGGCGCCGAAAGCCAGGGCCGCCGCGATCAGCACCCGCAGCCGCGCCGTGCCGCGCCGGGCGGCGAGCAGGGCGCCGGTGACCGAGCCGACCGCCATGAGCGTGTTGAAGAGACTGTAGGCGCCGGCACCCGCCTGGAAGACGTCGTCGGCGAAGGCGGACAGGAAGACCGGGAAGTTGAAGCCGAAGGTGCCGATGAAACCGACCAGGGTGATCGTCCAGATCAGCTCGGGGCGTCCGGCGACGTAGTGCAGGCCCTCCCGCAGCTGTCCCTTGCCGCGCGGGGCGCGCTGGACGGCGTGCAGGTCGCGGGCGCGCATCAGCACCAGGCAGGTCAGCGGCGCGACGAAGGACAGGCCGTTGGCGAGGAACGCCCAGCCGGTACCCACCCCGGTGATCATCAGACCGGCGACGGCGGGGCCGACCAGCCGCGCGGACTGGAAGTTGGCCGAGTTGAGACTGACCGCGTTCTGCAACTGGTCCCGGCCGACCAGCTCGGCGACGAAGGACTGGCGGGCGGGGTTGTCGACGACGGTCGCCAGTCCCATCGCGAAGGCGGCGACGTACACGTGCCAGACCTCGACGTGGCCGGTCAGGGTGAGGACGGCGAGGAAGAGCGCCGTCAGGGCCATCGCGGACTGGGTGACCAGCAGGGTGGGCCGCTTGCGCAGGCGGTCGACGAGGACGCCGCCGTAGAGGCCGAAGAGCAGCATCGGCAGGAACTGCAGGGCCGTGGTGATGCCGACGGCGGCCGAGGAGCCGGTGAGGCTGAGCACCAGCCAGTCCTGGGCGATGCGCTGCATCCAGGTGCCGATGTTGGAGACGACCTGGCCCAGGAAGAACAGGCGGTAGTTCCTGACCTTCAGGGAGGCGAACATCGACGCCCTGCGGGGGGCGTCGGGGGTGGTCGGGTCGTCGTGGCCGTCAGGTGCGGGGGCGGAAGCTGCTCCGGATCCCGTACTCAAAAGGGTTCGCCTCCTCGCGAATGCTGCTTACCGGTGTGCGAGCTTCTCCAGCACGGGGGCGGCGGCGCGCAGTTTCGCCCACTCGTCCTCGTCGAGTCCCTCGACCAGCGTGGCCAGGAACGCGTTCCGCTTGCGGCGGCTCTCCTCGAGCATGACCACCGCCTGCTCGGTCTGCGTCACGACCTTCTGGCGCCGGTCCTCGGGGTGCGGCTCCAGACGGACCAGTCCCTTGGCCTCCAGGAGAGCCACGATGCGGGTCATCGAGGGCGGCTGGACGTGTTCCTTGCGGGCGAGCTCGCCCGGGGTCGCGCTGCCGCAGTTGGACAGGGTCCCGAGCACCGACATCTCGGTGGGGCTCAGCGACTCGTCGACCCTCTGGTGCTTGAGCCGACGGGACAGCCGCATCACGGCGGAGCGCAGGGAGTTCACGGCGGCGGCGTCGTCGCCATGGTTGAGGTCCGGCATGTTCCTTAGCTTAACTCATTAGTCTCGCGAAATACCACCGCTCACTCACCCACACGCGTGACGCCCGCCACTGAAACCCAGGGTTCACCCGTACGAGTGAGCTGTTTCCGGAAATCAGGGCATCGTCCGGTCGGTGGGGGTGACCCTCGTGCCCATGGGGACCAGCGTGCTCAGCCTGCGGATGGACGGGGAGCTGCTCGACCGGCTCCGGCACCACGCGGCGAAAAGGGGAATGAGCGTCCAGGACTATGTCGTCCGGACGCTCATTCGGAATGACTTCGACGAGCGGTTCCAGTCCGCCGTGGAGGAGACGGAACGGTTCTACGACGTCACCTGAGCCCCACCGGTCAGGCGCTGATCACGCCGGTCAGGTGAGCCCCAGGGCCGGCATCAGGTAGTAGAAGGCGAACACCGCGGACACCGCGTACATGGTGACCGGCACCTCCCGGCCCCGCCCGGCCGCCAGACGCAGCACCGAGAAGGTGATGAAGCCCATGCCGATGCCGTTGGTGATCGAGTAGCTGAACGGCATCATCAGCATCGTCACGAACGCCGGGACGGCGATCGTGAAGTCGCTCCAGTCGATCTCCCTGATCGAGCCGGCCAGGATCAGGAAGCCGACCGCGACCAGCGCCGGGGTGGCCGCCTGGGAGGGCACCATCGTGGCGACCGGCGTGAGGAACAGGGCCACGGCGAACAGCGCGCCGCTGACGATGTTCGCGAAGCCGGTGCGCGCACCCTCGCCGACGCCTGCCGTGGACTCCACGAAGCAGGTCGTCGCCGAAGCGGAGCTGGCTCCGCCCGCGGCGACCGCGATGCCGTCGACGAACAGGACCTTGTTGATGCCCGGCATCTGGCCCTCGCCGTCGGTCAGCTTCGCCTCGTCGCTGACGGCCATGATCGTGCCCATCGCGTCGAAGAAGCACGACAGCAGGACGGTGAACACGAACAGCACGCCGGTCAGGATGCCGACCTTCTCGAACCCGCCGAACAGGCTGACCTCGCCGACCAGGCCGAAGTCGGGGGTGGCGACGGGGTTGCCGGGCCACTCCGGGGTGGTCAGGCCCCAGGACGGGATGTCTGCGACCGCGTTGATGATCATCGCGACGACGGTCATCACCACGATGGAGATCAGGATCGCGCCGGGGGTCTTGCGGACGATCAGCGCCAGGGTGAGCAGCACACCGAGGGCGAAGACCAGCACCGGCCAGCCCAGCAGATGTCCGCCGGTGCCCAGCTGGAGCGGGACGGTGGTCTGGGCGGCGTCCGGCATCCGGGTGATGAACCCGGAGTCGACGAGGCCGATCAGCATGATGAACAGGCCGATACCGATGGCGATGGCCTTGCGCAGGCCGTAGGGCACGGCGTTCATCACGCGCTCACGCAGGCCGGTGGCGACCAGCAGCATGACGACGAAACCCGCCAGCACCACCATGCCCATGGCGTCCGGCCAGGACATCCGCGGGGCGAGCTGGAGGGCGACGACGGAGTTCACGCCCAGGCCGGCGGCCAGCGCGATCGGGACGTTGCCGATGACGCCCATCAGGAGCGTGGTGAACGCCGCCGTCAGGGCGGTCGCGGTGACCAGCTGACCGTTGTCGAGCTGGTTGCCGTACATGTCCTTCGCGCTGCCCAGGATGATCGGGTTCAGCACGATGATGTAGGCCATCGCGAAGAAGGTGGCGAGACCGCCGCGGATCTCGCGGGGCAGGGTGCTGCCGCGCTCGGAGATCCGGAAGTAGCGATCGAGCGCGTTATGCGGGGGCCGCCGGTCCTCCGGCGACTCGGGGGACGGGGGGACCTTGGCGGAGGCCGAGGTGGACATGCGGGACCTCATCACCAACAGGTTCCCCCACGGCCTTATTGGTGCTTCCTACGAATGAAAGTGGTCAGAGACAAACGGATTCAGTATGAACGTATGAGCCCCAGATCGCTATCTCCGCGCGTAGACCCGGAGTGGCGCCGTGCCGTCACCCCACCGGCGGCCCTCCTCGTAAGCTGTACGCATGACGAAGTGGACACCCACGCACGAGGCGCCGGAGCCCCTGGAAGGCCCCGTGGTCGCGACCATCATCGGCGGCACCGTCCTCTGGTTCGTCCTCTTCCTCGTCCAGTTGCCCTTCTACGGCTGGTTCGACGACCGCGGGCACGCCTGGTGGGTGTGGACCTGCCTGGCCGGCGCCGGGCTCGGACTGATCGGCATCTGGTACGTGCGGGGGCGCGACGCCGCGCTCGAGCGGGCGGCGCGGGACGGCGCCTGACGCCCGTGACCGAGCCGACCGCGCTGCCCCGGCCGTACGGGCCGGCCGCGCTGCCCGCGCCGAACGGGCCGGCCGGGCAGCCCCGGCTGCAACGGCTGCGGTCCGGCCACGCGCCCGCCCTCCTCGCCTTCGAGCGGGAGAACCGGGCGTGGTTCGCCGCCTCGGTGCCCGACCGGGGCGAGGACTTCTTCACCCGGTTCGACGAGATGCTCCGCGCGCGGCTGGCCGAGCAGGAGGCCGGGGTCTGCCACTTCCACGTGCTGGTCGCTCCCGGCGGCGAGGTGCTCGGCCGGGTCAACATCGTGGACGTGGAGCACGGCGTCGCCGAGCTCGGTTACCGGATCGCCGAGCGGGCCGCCGGGCGGGGCCTGGCCACGCGGGCCGTACGGGAGGTCTGCGCCCTCGCCGCGCGCGGGTACGGCCTGACCGCGCTGCGGGCCGCGACCACACCGGAGAACGCCGCCTCACAGGCCGTGCTGGTCCGCACCGGGTTCGTCCGGACCGGCGAGACGCGGCTCGACGGGCGCCCCGCTCTGACGTTCCGGCGCGCGCTCGGGGACCCGCACGGTCCCGCGGTCCACGCCCCGTAGTACTACGGCACCACTCGCCGGGCCGCCCCGTCCTCCCGTGGTCGGAACTTCCGCCCATCCGGAGGGTGAGGCCCCAAAACCGCACGTACCGTCGAACGCATGACGCATCTCGACGCGGGCGACCGACTCGATCCAGCGCACCCCCTGCCCACCCCTTCCCCGGCCACCGGACTGACGGCGGCCGGCGTCGCCGAACGGGTCGCGCGCGGTCAGGTCAACGACGTGCCGGTGCGCAGCAGCCGCTCCCTGACCGACATCGTCCGGGCCAACGTCTTCACCCGGTTCAACGCGATCATCGGCGTGCTCTGGGTGATCATGCTGTTCGTCGCGCCGATCCAGGACAGCCTGTTCGGCTTCGTGATCCTCGCCAACACCGGCATCGGCATCATCCAGGAGTGGCGGGCGAAGAAGACGCTCGACTCCCTCGCCCTGATCGGCGAGGCCCGGCCGACCGTGCGCCGGGACGGGACGGCCGCCGAGGTCAGCACCTCGGAGATCGTGCTGGACGACGTCATCGAGATCGGCCCCGGGGACAAGGCCGTCGTCGACGGGGTGTGCGTCGAGGCGGACGGGCTGGAGATCGACGAGTCCCTGCTGACCGGCGAGGCCGACCCGGTCGTCAAGCAGCCGGGGGACCAGGTCATGTCCGGCAGCTTCGTGGTCGCGGGCGGCGGCGCCTTCCGGGCGACCAAGGTGGGGCGCGAGGCGTACGCCGCCCAGCTCGCCGAGGAGGCCTCCCGCTTCACGCTGGTCCAGTCCGAGCTGCGGTCCGGCATCTCCACGATCCTGAAGTACGTCACCTGGATGATGGTCCCGACCGCGATCGGCCTGATCCTCAGCCAGCTGTTCACCAAGGACAACGAGCTGGACGACTCGATCGCGCGGACCGTCGGCGGCATCGTGCCCATGGTCCCGGAGGGCCTGGTCCTGCTCACCTCCGTCGCCTTCGCGATCGGCGTCATCCGCCTCGGCCGCAAGCAGTGCCTCGTCCAGGAACTGCCCGCGATCGAGGGCCTGGCCCGTGTCGACACCGTCTGCCTGGACAAGACCGGCACGCTCACCGAGGGCGGCATGGACGTCAGCGAGCTGCGCACCCTCGACGGCGCCGACGAGAGTCGCGTCCGCACGGTCCTCGGCGCCCTCGGCGAGTCCGACCCGCGCCCCAACGCCTCCCTGCGGGCGATCATCGACACGTACCCGGTCGCCGAGTCCGCCGAGGCCTGGCGCTGCACCGAGTCCCTGCCCTTCTCCTCCGCCCGCAAGTACAGCGGTGCCACCTTCGGCGAGGGCGACGGCGCCTCCAGTACGTGGCTGCTGGGCGCGCCCGACGTGCTGCTGGCCGAGGACGACCCCGCCCTCGCCGAGACGACACGGCTCAACGAGCAGGGGCTGCGCGTGCTGCTCCTCGCCCGCGCCACCCGTGACCTGGACGACCCCCGGGTGGCCGAGGGCGTCACGCCCACCGCCCTGGTCGTCCTGGAGCAGCGGCTGCGCCCGGACGCCGCCGACACCCTGCGCTACTTCGCCGACCAGGACGTCCGGGCCAAGGTCATCTCCGGCGACAACGCGGTGTCGGTCGGCGCGGTGGCCGCGAAGCTCGGCCTGTCCGGCGCGACGGTCGACGCGCGCCGGCTGCCCGCGGGGCGGGAGGAGATGGCCGGGGCGCTCGACGACGCCACGGTCTTCGGCCGGGTCACCCCGCAGCAGAAGCGGGACATGGTGGGCGCCCTCCAGTCCCGCGGCCACACGGTCGCGATGACCGGCGACGGCGTGAACGACGTCCTGGCGCTCAAGGACGCCGACATCGGCGTGGCCATGGGCTCGGGTTCGGAGGCCACCCGGGCGGTCGCCCAGATCGTGCTGCTCAACAACAGCTTCGCCACGCTGCCGTCGGTGGTGGCCGAGGGCCGCCGGGTCATCGGCAACATCACCCGGGTCGCGACCCTGTTCCTGGTGAAGACCGTGTACTCGGTGCTGCTGGCGATCCTGGTGGTCTGCTCACAGGTCGAGTACCCGTTCCTCCCCCGCCACCTCACCCTGCTCTCCACGCTCACCATCGGCGTCCCCGCCTTCTTCCTGGCCCTCGCCCCGAACAAGGAACGGGCCAGGCCCCACTTCGTACGGCGCGTGATGCGGTACGCGATCCCGGGCGGGGTGCTGGCCGGGGCGGCGACCTTCACGACGTACCTCGTCGCCCGGCAGCACTATTCCGGTCCCGGGGCGCTGGACGCGGAGACGAGCGCGGCGACGCTGACGCTGTTCCTGATCTCCATGTGGGTGCTGGCGATCATCGCCCGGCCCTACACCTGGTGGCGCGTGGCGCTGGTGGCGACGATGGGCGCGGGCTTCCTGGTGGTGCTGGTGGTGCCGTGGCTCCAGGACTTCTTCGCGCTGAAGCTGGTGGGCGTGACGATGCCGTGGACGGCCGTCGGCATCGCGGTGGCGGCGGCGGCCGTCCTGGAGCTGGCGTGGCGGTGGGTCGACCGGCGGCTGCCGGTGTGAGGTCCCTCCGGAAAGCGTGGACATCGGGCCCTGAATGTCCTCGCTGCGCTCAGAAGAGCGCGCCGAGGACATTCACCCGCCGGCCGTTCACGTGCGCGGAGAGGGTCGATAGGGTCCCTAGTCGAACCAGCGGTCCCGGGCCAGTTCCTCCGTGCGGGACTCGTCCTCCAGCAGGGCGGCGACCTCGAAGCGGCGCGGCCACTGACCGGCCGCCCAGGCGAGCGCGGCGGCCACGCCCTCCAGGGTCGCGGCGTGCGGCACGCCGTCGTCCGTCAGCCGCCAGTCGATCTCCACACCGTCGACGACCAGCTCCTCGTGCTCCACGTACGACGCGGGGGTCCGCGCCCCGAGCAGCACCCGCACCGGCTCCGGCACGTCGTGCTCGGCGCCTTCGGAGCCCACCTCGCCGGTGACGGACTCGCTCAGCCGCCGCACCTGGAACAGCTCCGCCAGCTCCCCGGCGCGGGCCGGCCGTACGGGCAGCAGTGGCACACCCGACGTGAAGGGCAGCAGGTCCGGCGAGTCGACCACCACGGCGTCGGCGGCGTCCACCACCTCCACCCGGCCGTCGACGACGGCCCGCACCTCGTCCGGCAGGGTGACCTGCTCCGGGTCCAGTTCGGCCAGCGCGCCGTACAGGGCGTGCAGTTGGGCGGCCGTGACCGGGCGGTCGGGGTCGGCGAGGCGGTCCAGCAGCTCGGCCGCGCCGCCGGGCTCGTCGAGGAGGGCCGCGACGGACGTCCGTACGCCCAGCGCCCGCAGCACCTGCTCGTCCTCGAAACCGGTGGCGTCGGCGTCGTCGTACAGGCCCCGCAGGAGCGGGTCGCCGCCCGCCGCGCGCAGTCCCGCCGGGCGGCGCCTGCCGAGCACCGGGTGCCCGCGCAGCCACCACGCGGTGTACGGCCGTACGACCTCGTGGGTGCCGTCGGGCAGCAGGACGCGCACGGGCTGGACGAGCGCGTCGCGCAGCGGCGGCTGCGACAGCAGGGCGAGGGCCTCGGGCCACCGGTCGTCGGCCACCAGGTCCAGGTCGCGCACGGCGACGATCTCGGTGGCGACCGGCGGTACGGGACTGTCCGGGAAGCGGTCGAGGACGTCCTCGCTCCACACGTCCACGGCGTCCAGCAGCCCCGCGTCGTCCGGCTCGGCGAAGTCGCCCTCACGGGGCTCCAGTTCGTCGGGATCGAGGACGACGTCGGTGGCGCGGACCAGGGCGAAGGTGACGAGCACGCCGCAGGCGGCCAGCGGTTCGGGCCCCCACTTCCCAGCCAGCTCCGCGTCCACGGAGGCGAGTTCGTCCTCGCGCATGACCTGGGCGAACGGGCCGCCGGGGAAGACGAGTTCGCCCGCCGGGGAGAGTTCGCCGTCCTCGTCGGGCAGGGCGAGCGCGCCCAGCCAGGGCTCGTCGCCGGGGTCGAGTCCGGCGTCGCGGACCAGGCCGAGGACGGTGTCGGCGAGTTCGTCGGCGTCGAGGACGTCCTCCTCCCAGTTCGCGGCGCCCTCGTCGTCCAGGGACGCGGCGACGGCGGCCCGGACCTGCGGGGTGGTGAGCACGGCACGCGGGGTGGCCGCAAGGGCGCCGAGCTTCTCCAGGAGAGCGTGGGCGGCGTCCGGGTGGGCGACCTTCAGGCCGAGCCGGGTGAGGACCTCCGGGTCGAGGGAGGCGGCGTCCGCGGAGGGCAGCAGCACCTGCCGGGGCCCGATGGTGGTGCGGCCGTCGGCAAGGGGCACGGGCAGTCCGGAGAGCCGGTCGGGATCGACCCCGGCGAGGCTGTCGTAGAGCCGCCGCCACCAGCCGGGGGCTTTCTCCAGCCCGGCCAGCCGGTCGATCGCGTCGGCCAGCGGCACCCGGGCCACGCCCAGCGCGCGCAGCTCCGCCCGGCGTTCGAGTCCGGCGGGCAGCAGGGTCGGCAGCACCTCGGCGAGGACCCGCACGGTGTCGCTGCCCGCGCCCTCCACGACCTCGGCGTCACGGGGCCGCAGGGACTCGGGCAGGTCGGGGTCGTCCTCGCGCGGTCCGGCGGCGGGCGGCAGGAAGGAGGTGCGCGGCAGCCGTTCGAGGATCGCCTGCCGCAGCGCGCCGTCCAGCCCGCCCTTGCCCAGCGGGCCGGGTACCAGGTCGATGAGGCCGGCGGCGACCGGACGCCAGTCGGCGAGCAGCCCCGCGTAGGCGTCCGCCGCCCGCTCCGTCAGGAAGTCGGTCAGCGGGCCGGGGGCGGCGTGCCGGCGGGTGGAGTCCAGCGGGAACGACGCGATGAGCAGCGCGGGCACGCCGAGCGGCTCGTCACTGGGCGTGGGCGCGTGGACGACGGGGCTGGTGCGGGGCCGCGCGGGAGAGCCGTCGGCGTCCACGGGCACCGCCCATGTCACGGACCAGTGGGGGCGCAGCCGTTCCTCCACCGGCCGGTCGGCGAGGAGGCCGGGGGTGAGGGGCCCGTGCGCGGCGACGGTGCGCCACCGGGTGACGCCCTCCCGGGAGTCCTCCACGACGGTCAGGGCGTCCTCGGCACGCCGGGAGAGCGTGCGCACGTCGTCCGCGACCTCGACGACGACCTCCTCCAGGCCCGGCAGGGCGAGGAGCAGGGCGTCGTCCACGGCGTGCAGGAGCCGCTCGGCGAGGTCGGCGGCGGCCGTGTCGCGCAACGGGAGGATGACGGCCGTGTCGTACGGGTCGGGGGCGGTGCCCTGGGCGGGGAACGGCAGCCGCAGCAACGGGACGTGCCCGTCGCGCCGCCGGATCTCGTTGCCCAGGCCGGGACTGTGCCGTGCGATGTCGGCGGCCAGGTCACGGGCCTCCGCCAGGGACCAGCGCACACCGCCGTGCCGGCCTACGACGGCGGGCTCGTCGGTGACGGCCAGGACGGCGGCGAAACCGACCCCGAACCGGCCGACCGCGCTGTCCCCGGCGTCCCGCTTGGCGGAGGCGCGCAGCGTGGACAGCGACTCGACGCCGGCCGCGTCCAGCGGGGCGCCGGTGTTGGCGGCGACGAGGACACCGTCGCGCAGGGTGAGACGCAGCCGGCCGGGCACGCCGGCCCGTGCGGCGGCGTCGGCGGCGTTCTGCGCCAGCTCGACGACCAGCCGGTCGCGGTAGCCGCCGAGGACGAGGTCCTCCTCCGCGTTGGCGTCCTCACGGAACCGGGCCGGGCTCGTCGCCCAGGCGTCCAGCACCCCGCGCCGCAGACGTGCCGTACCGAACGGATCCGCGCCCTCGGCGGCAGGCCGCACGAACATGCTCACGGTGACTCTCCTCATCGACGGACCACGAAGGTACCGCGACGACGCCGTGCCACCGTCCCTGGCGGCGGCCGACGCCACTCCCCCACCCGACGTGCCACCGGCGCCCGCGCCCCGGACGGACCCCGCCTGCCCCGACCGGCCCCGACCGGAAGACGCCGGCCGGCGACCGCACCGGCGGAGTGCGGGGACGGGACCGTCAGGGCCGCCGGTGGCCCGGGTGCGCGGCCCACGGCGCGAACGCGCCCGCCGTCACCGCTGACGCTCCCGTGCCCTACGAGTGCCCGAGCTCCGCCGACGCCTCGTCCTCGGTCACCGGGACCGACCCGGAGTCCGGCGCCGGCCGCAACGGGAACGGGTCGACCCTGGTCTCGTCGATCACCGGCGGAGCCGGCTGCGGCGGCTTCGGCATCACCGCCGCCTCCGAGTGCCCGCCGCACCCGTAGGCCAGCGACACCACCCGGCCGTCCGCCGGGGAGAACTCGTTGGCGCACACCCCGAAGGCCTGCCCCAGCGAGCCGCCGATGCGCGCCAGGAAACCGCAGCTCACGCAGGACGCGGGGGCCGCCTGGGCCATCGCGGTCTTCGGGCCGTAGCCCTCCTCCCAGCGGTCCGCGGCGACGTGGAGGCCGTACCGGGAGAGCACCCGCGTACGGCGCAGGCCCAGCTCCTCGGCGACCGCGGAGATCGTGCCGCGGGCGGGGACGACCGACAGCTCGGCGGGCGGTCCGGCCGTGACCTCGGCGTCCTCGGCCTCCACGAGCTCGGCCATCTCGTGGGAGACGGCGGAGTTCGGCGGCGGCTCGTCCTCACCGGTCCAGCCGGGCTCCAGCCGGAGGTCCTCCGCGTCGGTGGGCAGCAGGTCACCGGGGCCCAGGTCGCCGGGGCGCAGCCGCTCGCTCCACGGCACCCACTCGGGGGCGAGCAGCGCGTCCGGCCCGGGCAGCAGCACCGCCTCGTCCACCGTGACGATCTTGGCGCGGGAGGCGCGGGCCACGGTGACGGCCCAGCGCCAGCCCCGGTACCCGAGCTCCTTGCAGGCGAAGTAGTGCGTGACGACCCGGTCGCCCTCCGACACCAGCCCGGCGTGCTCGCCGACGACGCCGGGTGCGGCGGCCTCCTCGGCTGCCGCGCGGGCGAGGTCGACGGCCTCGGCGCACAGACGGTCAGGGGTGCGGCTTCGCGTTGTCGCTGCGCTCACAGGTATCGCTTCTCTCCATACGCCGTCTCACGAGTGCGCCGCTGCCTGCGAGGGGCGGACGGAGCGGACCTGTGGACCGCGTCGACGTCCGCGCCCGATCGCGCTCGGGCACACCTACGTCATCCATTCTGCGGGATGCCCGTAAGGCGCGCGGCCGAGAACGTTCGCCACGGCGCGCTAGGCACGCTACCTGCTCATGTGCGCTGGGCCTACACCGACGGGAGTTTCGGCGGGGTACGGTCCGGTGTTCCCCGGTGGTGTCACCCGACTCGTTCACCGCCATCCGTGCCGTATCGACGCTATAGCCCCCGCTCTCGGGGCACTATGACGGGGTGGCAGCCGCACGGACGGAGTTCAAGGGCGGGAGCCGGGGGCGCGGCCCCGGCTCCCGGTTCCGGGCGATCGGCCGTGCCCTGCGGCTGCCGGTGACCGGAACCGCGCGCGGCATCCGCCGGGCGACGCACGCGCACGGCGCCGGCGAGTCCGGCCTCGGCAAGCTGATCGAGCTGCACGGGGTGAACGGCGCCGGCGACGTCATGATCACCGTCGCGCTCGCCTCCACCGTCTTCTTCTCCGTCCCCACCGACGAGGCACGCGGCCGGGTCGCGCTCTACCTCGCCATCACCATGGCCCCGTTCACGCTCCTCGCGCCGGTGATCGGTCCGCTCCTGGACCGCGTACCGCACGGCCGGCGCGCGGCGATGGCGACGGCGATGGGCGCCCGGGCGCTGCTCGCGCTGGTGCTGTCCGGGGCGGTCGTCAGCGGCAGCATCGGGCTGTACCCGGCCGCGCTCGGCGTGCTGGTCGCCTCGAAGGCGTACGGCGTGGTCAGAAGCGCGGTGGTGCCCCGGCTGCTGCCGCCCCGTTTCTCCCTGGTGAAGGCGAACTCGCGGGTCACGCTGTGCGGGCTGCTCGCCACCGGCGTCGCCGCGCCGATCGCGGCGGGGCTCCAGCAGGTCGGGCCGCGCTGGCCGCTGTACGGCGCCTTCGTGATCTTCGTCGCGGGCACCGTCCTGTCGTTCACGCTGCCGCCGAAGGTGGACTCGGCGCGCGGCGAGAGCCGGGCGCTGCTCGCCGCGGACGAGCACCATCTGCACGGGCCGCTGCGGCGGCGGGGCAAGCGCCCCGGGCTGCGCACGGTGGGCCCGGCGGTGACGCACGCGCTGGCCGCCAACGCCGGCATCCGCTGCCTGTCCGGCTTCCTGATCTTCTTCCTGGCCTTCCTGCTGCGCGAGCATCCGCTGTCCGGGCAGAGCGCGGCCGTGTCGCTGGGCATCGTGGGCGTCGCGGCCGGTGCGGGCAACGCGCTGGGCACCGCGGTCGGGGCGTGGCTGAGGTCGCGGGCGCCGGAGATCATCATCGTGACGGTGGTCGCGATCGTGCTGGGCGCGGCGGTCACGGCCGCGGTGTTCTTCAGCACCGCCCTGGTGGCGTGCCTGGCCGCGGTCGCGGGGTTCGCGCAGGCGCTGGCCAAGCTGTCCCTGGACGCGCTGATCCAGCGGGACGTGCCCGAACAGGTCCGCACCTCGGCGTTCGCGCGCTCGGAGACGCTGCTCCAGGTCTCCTGGGTGCTGGGCGGGGCGGTGGGCATCGTGCTGCCGCTGAACGGCACGCTGGGCCTGTCGGTGGCGGCCGCGATCATCGCCACCGGGTGGCTGACGACCGTACGGGGTCTGATCGACTCGGCCCGGCACGGAGGACGGGCGCGGCCGAGGGTGGCGTGACCACGCCACGCCGTACCCAGGTGGGGGGCGGGCCCCGGGCGCCATATAGCCTTCGCACCATGACCACGTTGCCCCGCGGCACCGCCGCCATCGGACACGGCGTAGTGCGACGCCGCCGCGCCGTCGCCGCCGCCGGCGCCGTATCCGCCGGACTCCTCCTGCTCTCCGCCTGTGACCAGCCGACGCCCATGTCCACGGTCACGGTCGGCAGTGACTCGGTCAGCTCCGAGGCCACCTGCGGCGGTGAGGACAAGGTCCTGGAGGTCGCCGAGATCCAGAAGTGCCTGCAGAACGACGACGTCGAGTCCATCACGGTCAACGCCGACGACACCGTGCGCTTCGGCGTGGACCCGGACGTCGCGGACCGGCGCTGGACGATCCTGATGAACGGTCAGCAGCTGACCGACGACACGGACAACACCTACCGCACCGTCCCGGGCAGCGTGTTCTTCAACGCCCAGTACGGCGCCCAGGGCGATTCGACACTCGTCACCATCAAGGCCGGTGACGGCAAGGAAGCCGGCGACGCGGCCACCGGTCTGTGGTCCTTCCGGCTGAAGAAGGACAGCTGACCACGTCCTCCGTGCGCGTCCTCGTGGCCACCGCGGTCCCCGTCGAACGGGACGCGGTGGCGCAGGCGTTCCCGGGGCGGGGCGCGGAGGTGTCCCGCCCCGGGGTGACCCTCCACCGGCTCCCGGGCGGCTGGGACCTGCTGGCCGCCGGGGTCGGCCCCGCCCTCGCCGCCGCCTCCACCGCCGCCGCCCTGACCGCCGCGGCCCTCGACTCCGCGCCGTACGGCCTGGTCGTCTCGACCGGCATCGGCGGCGGCTTCGTCCCGGACGCGCCCGTCGGCTCGCTCGTCGTCGCCGACGAGATCACCGCGGCCGACCTGGGCGCCGAGACGGCCGACGGTTTCCTGCCGGTCACCGACCTCGGCTTCGGCACCGTCACCCACCACCCGCCCGCCGGCCTCGTCCGCGCCGTCACCGCCGCGACCGGGGCCCGCCCCGGCACCGTCCTGACCGGCTCCACCGTCACCGGCACCGCCTCACGCGCCGCGCTGCTGCGCGCCCGCCACCCGCGTGCGCTGGCCGAGGCCATGGAGGGCTTCGGCGTCGCCGAGGCCGCCGCCGCGCACGGGGTGCCCGTCCTGGAGCTGCGCGCGGTCTCCAACCCGGTCGGCCCGCGCGACCGCGCCGCCTGGCGCATCGGCGACGCGCTCGCGGCCCTGACGGACGCCTTCGGGAAGCTCGCACCCGTTCTCACGAGTTGGAATCCACATGACGACTGAGCCCCTGCCGACCGAGTCCCTGCGGATCGCGTACTCGCCGTGCCCGAACGACACCTTCGTCTTCGACGCCCTGGCCCACGGCCGCGTCCCCGGCGCTCCCGCCCTCGACGTGACGTTCGCGGACATCGACATCACCAACGGCATGGCCGAGCGCGGCGAGTTCGACGTACTGAAGGTGTCGTACGCCGTGCTGCCGTACGTCCTCGGCGAGTACGCGCTGCTGCCCTGCGGGGGCGCGCTGGGCCGGGGCTGCGGGCCGCTGGTGCTCAGCCGGGAGGCGGACGCCGACCTGCGCGGGCGCACGGTCGCGGTGCCGAGCGAGACGTCGACGGCGTACCTGCTGTTCCGGCTGTGGGCGGCGGACACCGTGCCCGGAGGGGTCGGCGAGATCGTCGTCATGCCCTTCCACGAGATCATGCCGGCCGTGCGCGACGGGAAGGTCGACGCGGGGCTCGTGATCCACGAGGCCCGCTTCACGTACCGGAACTACGGGCTGCACAAGCTCGCCGACATGGGCGAGCACTGGGAGCGGACCACCGGGCTGCCGATCCCCCTCGGCGCGATCATCGCCAAGCGCTCCCTGGGCGCACAGACGCTGACGCGCCTGGCCGACTCGGTCGTCGCGTCCGTACGCGCGGCCTGGGACGACCCGGAGGCGTCCCGGCCGTACGTCATGGAGCACGCCCAGGAGATGGACCCGGCCGTCGCCGACCAGCACATCGGGCTGTACGTCAACGAGTTCACGGCCGGCCTCGGCGAGGACGGCTACGCGGCGGTCCGGGGCCTGCTGACCCGCGCGGCGGCCGAGGGACTGGTACCGGCCCTCGGCCCGGACGCGCTGGCGTTTCCGTAGCGGGTGGGGCGCGGGGTCAGACGTCCAGCTGGTCGGCGACCGCGCGGAGCAGACCGGCGATCTTCTTGCCGGCGGTCTTCTCGGGGTAGCGGCCCCGCTCGAGCATCGGGGTGATGTTCTCCAGCAGGGTGGTCAGGTCCTGGACGATGGAGGCCAGCTCGTCCGGCTTCTTGCGCTGCGCGGCCGCGACCGACGGAGCCGGGTCCAGCAGGGTCAGGGACAGGGCCTGGTCGCCGCGCTGCCCGGCGACGACGCCGAACTCGACACGCTGGCCCGGCTTCAGCGCCTCGACTCCGGCGGGAAGGACCGAGGAATGGACGAAGACGTCACCGCCGTCGTCGCGGGAGAGGAAGCCGAAGCCCTTCTCGCTGTTGAACCACTTGACCTTGCCGGTAGGCACGTCTGTCCTCGTCCTCGTACTCGTCGGAAAACTGCTCGGAAACGGCTCTTGATAGCACTTGGGCGGGTCGTCCGGACCCGCCGGTACCAAGGCTAATGGTCTTCAGGCCGGTGACAAGACGTCCCCCGGTCGTTCTCCAGGCCTGGGAACTACCCTGGTCGGGTGCGTGACAAAACCCAAACGAATTCCGCCGCGCCCGGTGACCGACTGATCCGCGCGGGTGCGATCGTCTTCTTCGTCGGTACCGTGGCCACTCTGGTCACGGTGGCCCCGCTGTTTCTGGGGACGACGCCCTTTCCCACCTACATGTTCGTCCTGAGCATGCTGATGGGAGTGGGCTTCCTGATCGCCGGTGCGGGCGTCTTCCAGTCGATCGCCGCCGGCCGACGTCAGGCCCGCGCGGCGTCCACCCCGGCGGAGCCGGCGCCGCAGTAGTCCGCGAGCCAGCCCGGGAACTCCGTCAGGTCGGCGAGGACGACGTCGGCGCCGGCCGCGCGCAGTTCCCCGGCGCCGCACGGGCCGCTGGCCACGGCCACCGCGAGGGCGCCGGCGGCGCGTGCGCCGCGTACGTCGCCGAGATGGTCGCCGACGTACACGTCCGCGCCGTGCTCGCGCAGCGCCACGGCCTTCTGCTCGGCCCACAGGTCGCCGATCACGGCGTCCGGCTCGATGCCGAGGTGCGCCAGGTGCAGCTTGGCGTTCGGCTCGTACTTGGCGGTGACGACGAGCGCCCGTCCGCCGGCCTCGCGCACGGCGGCGACGGACTCCCGGGCGCCGGGCAGCGCGGGCGTGGCCGTGACGGCGTACTCCGGGTACATCTCCCGGTACAGGTCGGCGACGGCCTCGATCTCCTCGGCCGGGAACCAGTACGCCAGTTCCTCCACCAGCGGCGGCCCGAGCCGCGTGACGGCCAGGTCGGCGTCGACGTACGTCCCCGTCCGCTCGGTCAGCGCCAGGTAGCAGGCGCGGATGCCGGGGCGCGAGTCGATCAGCGTCATGTCGAGATCGAAGCCGACGGTGGGCGCGGGACGGGTCGTGGAGGCCATGGCTCCCATTGTGCAGGGGGCCCGGGGAGGAGCCCGCCGGGGGCGGGTCAGGCCCGGGGGCGGCGCGAGCGCCGCAGGAGGTACAGGGCCGTGGCGACGGCGGCGGCGCGCAGGACCCAGGGCCAGGTCTCGGCGACGGCGTCGTTCATGTGGCCCTCGGCGACCGGGTCGCCCCAGCGGCCCTCCGTGCGGCCCCACAGCCAGACGACGCCGGCGGCGGCGACCGTGCCGGGCAGGCCCAGTACCGCCCACTTCGCCTGAGCCCGGGTCAGGCGGCGGGAAAGGTAGACGATCAGCCAGCCGAGGCCCATCGGAACGAGGCTGCCGAGGAGCGCGCCGACGACCAGCAGGGCGGCGGCGAGCAGCAGCACCGGGTTGTTCCAGCCGCCCTCGGGCCACAGGCGGGGCAGGCGGCGGCGCGGGGCCGCGGCCGCCTCCCCGGCCCCCTCGGGTGCCCCGGCGGCCTCCTCCACCGCCTCCGCGGCCGCCTTCCCGGCCACCCCGTTCTTCTTCGCCGCCCCGTGCGTCTCGTCCCTGTCCCTCGGCGGGGGCCTGAGCAGCTCCGGGATCTCCACACCGCCGACGAATCCCGGCACGCTGTCGCCGCCGCCGAACGGGCCGTTGTCCACCCGCCACCAGTCCGGCTGCGTGGCGCTGCCGTCCCCGAGCTCGTGCGCGCTCGCCATGTGCGGCGGGGAGGGGGCCGGCGCGGGCTCGGGCTCGGGCGTGGCGGGGCGGGGGCGCGGTACGGCCCGGCGCAGGCCCTTGAGCCGCTCCGCCATCCGCGGCTCGCCCCGCGCCTTCCGCTGCTCTCCCTGCGCCTTCCGCTGCTCGCCCTCCGCCTTCCGCTGCTCGCCCCGCGCTTTCCGCTGCTCGCCCCGCGGCTGTACGGGCACGGCGGCGGACTTCGGCGCCGACGGCCTCGGGACAGCGCCCGCGCCGCCCGTGCCGCCCGCCGCGTCGACGATGTCGTCCGGGCTGCCGAGCCGGTCCAGGATGCGGCGCACGGCGGCGGGACTGTCCACGGTGGTCCTGGCACGGTGCCGGTCGATCTCGTCGCGCAGCTCGGACACCAGCCGCATGCGCGTGGCCGACGGCAGCTGCCGTTGCTGCGCCACGTCGCCGACGCGGCTCAGATACTCGTAGACGACCTGGTCGCTCTCGATCCCCACGGAGCCCTCCGGGGCGGTGTGTTGTGGTACGCCGTCGGACGAAGGTACCGAATCCTCCTGGACGCGGCGGACGCGCACCGCGGCGCCGTACGCGCACCCCGCCGTCGTACCCACCCGCTAACGTGGGCCGGATGAGCACCGAGGAGAAGTCCGCGGCCCCCCGGTCCCTCGCGGAGGCGCTCCGCGTCAGGGACGACGTCTCGCTGGCCGCCCTCCTGCGCAGCCGTCCCGACCTCATCACTCCCGTACCCACGGACCTGACGCAGCTCGCCACCCGTGCCGGCACCCGCGCGTCGGTCGTACGGGCGCTGGAGCGGCTGGACCGGTTCGCGCTGCAGACGGCTGAGGCGCTGGCGGTGGCGGCGGACCCGGCGCCGTACGACGAGCTGCTCGCGCTCATGGCCGGTGACGAGCGGGACCCCGTCATCGCGGGGGCCCTGCCCCGGGCCGTCGCCCTCCTGCGCGAACAGGCGCTGGTGTGGGGCGCCGACGACCGGCTGCGGCTGGTGCGCACCGCCCGTGAGCTGCTCGCGCCGTCCCCGCAGCACCCGTCTCCGACGGGGCTCGGCCCCACCGTGCGGGAGGCGACGGCGGGGATGTCGCCGGGCCGGATCCAGGACATCCTCGCCGCGGTCGGGCTGCCCTCGACCCACGACTCCGTGTCCGCCGTGTCCGCGCTCGGCGCCCTGTTCGCCGACCGGCCGCGGATGACGGCGCTCCTCGCCGGCCTGCCCGGGGAGTCCCTGGAGGTGCTGGAGCGGCTGGTGTGGGGGCCGCCCTACGGCCAGGTCACCCACGATCCCGCACCGCACCTGCGCCACCTGCTGGACCGCGGCCTGCTGCTGCCGACCGCGCCGGGCACGGTCGTCCTGCCCCGCGAGGTCGCCCTGCACCTGCGCGGGGGCCGGGCGCACCGCACGCCCGAGCCGGTGCCGCCGCCCGTGGAGGCCGCCGCCGCGCACCGTCCACAGGTTGTGGACGCCACCGCGGCCGGGCAGGCCTTGACGGCGCTGGCGACGGTCGAGGAGCTGCTGAAGGAGTGGGACGAGGGGGGGCCCGCGGTGCTGCGGGCCGGCGGGCTGAGCGTGCGCGACCTGAAGCGGACGGCCGTCGCGCTGGACGTGCCCGAACCGGTCGCCGCGTTCTGGGTCGAGCTGGCCTACGCGGCCGGTCTGATCGCCTCCGACGGTGAGGCCGACGAGCGGTACGCGGCGACCCCGGCGTACGACGAGTGGCGGGAGCTGCCCCCCGCGGAGCGCTGGGCGCGGCTCGCCGGGACATGGCTGACGGCCACCCGCACTTCCGGTGTGGTCGGCGGACGGGACGCGAAGGACCGCACGCTCTCGGCGCTGGGCCCGAACCTGGACCGTTCGGCGGCGCCGGAGGTACGGCACCGGGTGCTGGCCCTGCTGGCGGGGCTGCCCGAGGGTGCCTCGCCCACCGAGGAGTCGGTGCTGGCCCGGCTGCGCTGGGAGCGCCCGCTGCGCGGCCCGCGACGGGACGGCAGGGACGGCCGGGACGACGATCTGCGGACCCGGCTGGCCCGGTGGACGCTGTCCGAGGCCGAGCTGCTGGGCATCACCGGGCGCGGCGCGCTGGCGGCGCCGGGGCGGGCGCTGACCGGGGCGCCCGAGCCGCGTCCGGCGGAGGTGTCCGAGGGGGCCGGGGTGCCCGAGGGTCCCGGCGACAAGCTCCCCGTCCACCACCGCACGCCGCCCGCGCCCGCCCCCCTGCCCCCCGCCGAACAGGCCGCCGCCGCCGCGAGGGCCGCCCGGCTGCTCGCGCCGCTGCTCCCCGAGCCGCTGGACCACGTGCTGCTCCAGGCCGACCTGACGGCGGTGGCACCGGGGCCCCTGGAGCCCGAGCTGGCCGGCGTGCTGGGGATGCTCGCGGACGTGGAGTCCAAGGGCGGGGCGACCGTCTACCGGTTCACGCCGGGCTCGGTGCGCCGCGCGCTGGACTCCGGGCAGGCCGCCGCGGACCTGCACGCGTTCCTCGCCCGGCACTCCCGCACACCGGTGCCACAGCCGCTCACCTATCTGATCGACGACGTGGCCCGGCGGCACGGGCGGTTGCGGGTGGGCGCGGCCTCGGCGTACGTGCGCTGCGACGACGACGCGACGCTGGACGAGATCCTCGCCGACAAGCGGGCCGCCGGCCTCGGCCTGCGCCGCCTCGCGCCGACCGTGCTGGCCGCGCAGGCCGACCCGGCGGCGCTCTTGGAGGGGCTGCGCACGATGGGGTTCGCGCCGGCCGCCGAGTCCGCCGCGGGCGATGTGCTGGTCGCCCGCGCCGACGCCCACCGCACGCCGCCGCGGACGGCACCGGAGCCGGTCCCGGACGGTCCGCCGGTCCCCGACGACACGCTCCTGACGGCGGCGATCCGCGCTGTCCGGGCCGGCGACCTGGCCGCCACGGCCCCGCGCAAGCCGGGCCCCGGGAGCGGGGCGGGCGACACCCCGGCCGCGGGCGCCGAGCTGCCCCGTACCTCCGCCGCCGAGACCCTCGCCACCGTGCAGGCGGCCGTCATGACCGGCGAGGCGCTGTGGATCGGCTACGTGAACGCCGAGGGCGCCGCCAGCCAGCGCGTCATCGCCCCGATCCGGGTCGAGGGCGGCTTCGTGACGGCGTACGACCACACGGCGGACGAGGTGCGCACGTATCCACTGCACCGGATCACCGGCGTGGCCGAACTCGCCGACGACGCGACGTGAGGTGACGGGCGGCGTGGCCTGCGGTGACGTGATCCCCCGGGTTTTACGCGCGCCCGGCCGTGATTCCGCTCGCGTGCGCACTTTCGGGTGTACGCGGTGACTCATGCACGCCACGCCGGGTGATTCGCACCTGCGAGGGAGCTTTTTTCATATTCCGCATCGGTTCGCGGACGGTCGGGCAGCCACCGGTTGCCCGGTAATCGACCGGTAATCCAACCGAAAGGGAGAACCCGATGCGTACTGCAGTACGCCGCGTCGCCACCGTACTGACCTCCACCGCCGCCCTCGTCGCGGCGTTCGCCGCCGAGGCCGCGGCGGTCGGCATCGACCTGGGCGGTGGCCTGACCCTCTGACCGTCCTGTGATCCCCCGCTGATCCCCCCGGTCAGCGTCCCCGTCGGCGGGCCGGGTCCCCAGTCCCCTGGGCCCGGCCCGCTGCGGATCCCCCCTCGCTTCCCCCCTTCACTCCCCGCGCCCTGATCACTCCCCTCGCCCTGGCTCACTCCCCTCGCCCTGGCTCACCCCCCTCGCCCTGGCTCACTCCCCGAAAGGCTGGACACCCCATGCGTGCCAAGCTCCGCGAATCCGACCGCTCCGCCGCCCGCAACGCCGTCGCCGTCTCCGTCGCCGCCCTGATCACGGCCGCGGCGCTGTTCGGCGCGCTGGCTCCCGAGGTCGCCGCGCTGCCGCTGCCCCTGCCGGTCACCGGCGTCGAGTCCCTGGTCACGGAAGGGGTCACCGTCGAGGGACCGCTGATCAACAACCTCGGTCTCCGGTAGCCCGGTTTCCCGATCAGGCACACTGGACGTTTGGCCGATCCGTCGAGTCGCTGTCGGCCGTACGCACGCGAAAGGGTGCCGCCCGTGAATGGTCCGCTGATCGTCCAGTCCGACAAGACCCTGCTCCTCGAGGTCGACCACGAGCGGGCCGGCGACTGCCGTCGGGCCATCGCGCCGTTCGCCGAACTGGAGCGGGCGCCGGAGCACATCCACACCTACCGCGTGACCCCGCTCGGCCTGTGGAACGCCCGGGCGGCGGGTCACGACGCCGAGCAGGTCGTGGACGCGCTCGTCGAGTACAGCCGCTACCCGGTGCCGCACGCGCTGCTCGTCGACATCGCCGAGACCATGGACCGCTACGGCCGCCTCACCCTCTCCAAGCACCCGGCGCACGGCCTGGTCCTGACGACCACCGACCGGCCGGTGCTGGAGGAGGTTCTGAAGTCGAAGCGGATCGCGCCGCTCGTCGGCAACCGCATCGACCCCGACACGGTGGCCGTTCACCCCTCCGAGCGCGGGCAGATCAAGCAGACGCTGCTGAAACTGGGCTGGCCCGCCGAGGACCTCGCCGGGTACGTCGACGGTGAGGCGCACCCGATCGAGCTGGCCGAGGACGGGTGGACGCTGAGGCCGTACCAGAAGCAGGCGGTGGAGAACTTCTGGCACGGCGGCAGCGGTGTCGTCGTGCTGCCCTGCGGCGCCGGCAAGACGCTGGTCGGAGCCGGTTCGATGGCGCAGGCCAAGTCGACGACGCTGATCCTCGTGACGAACACCGTCTCCGCCCGCCAGTGGAAGCACGAGCTGGTGAAGCGGACCTCCCTCACCGAGGACGAGATCGGCGAGTACAGCGGGACGAAGAAGGAGATCCGGCCCGTCACCATCGCCACGTACCAGGTGCTGACGACGAAGCGGAAGGGCGTCTACCCGCACCTGGAGCTGTTCGACTCCCGGGACTGGGGGCTGGTCGTCTACGACGAGGTGCACCTGCTGCCGGCGCCGGTCTTCAAGTTCACCGCCGACCTCCAGGCGCGGCGCCGGCTCGGTCTGACCGCGACCCTGGTCCGGGAGGACGGCCGCGAGTCGGACGTGTTCTCCCTCATCGGCCCGAAGCGTTTCGACGCGCCGTGGAAGGAGATCGAGGCGCAGGGCTACATCGCGCCCGCCGACTGCGTGGAGGTCCGGGTCAATCTCACCGACTCCGAGCGCCTCGCGTACGCCACCGCCGAGACGGAGGAGAAGTACCGCTTCTGCGCGACGACCGCGACCAAGCGGAAGGTGACCGAGGCGATCGTGCGGCGCTTCGCCGGGCAGCAGATCCTCGTCATCGGCCAGTACATCGACCAGCTCGACGAACTGGGCGAGCACCTGGGCGCGCCGGTCATCAAGGGCGAGACGTCCAACGCCCAGCGGGAGAAGCTCTTCGAGTCCTTCCGCCAGGGGGAGATCAGCGTTCTCGTCGTGTCGAAGGTCGCGAACTTCTCCATCGACCTGCCGGAGGCGACGGTCGCCATCCAGGTGTCGGGCACGTTCGGCTCCCGGCAGGAGGAGGCCCAGCGGCTCGGCCGGGTGCTGCGGCCCAAGGCCGACGGCCACCAGGCGCACTTCTACTCCGTCGTCGCCCGCGACACCCTCGACCAGGACTTCGCCGCCCACCGTCAGCGCTTCCTGGCGGAGCAGGGCTACGCGTACCGGATCATGGACGCGGACGAACTGCTGGCGGAGAGCTGAGCGGCGGCGTCCCTGGCGCCACCGGTGTTCCTGGCGCCACCGGTATCCCTGACGCCACCGGTGTCCCAGGCGTTACCGGCGGCGGACGCCGGCCTCTTCGCCGTACTCGCCGAGGACGACCACGTCGAATGCGGCGCCCGCGAACACCCTGACGGCGCGCAGGGTGTCACCGAGCCGGTGCCGGTGGCTGCCGGCCACGGGCGTGGCACCGGACACGCGGACCGGTGCCGGGGCGGGGGAGATGGTTGCTGCGCTCATGCCTCCATGGTGCGACCGCGGGCCCCGTACCGGCATCGGTCTGCGGGCCGAACCCGCTCCGGCGCCGTGTACGCCTCCGGGGGGACGCCCTCCCCCCAGGTCGGAGGGGACCGTCCCCTAGGGGTCGGAAAAACCGTTGGCCCACCCGTCCCCCGCTCCCCTAGAATCTCCGCTCTTGCCCGCCTCCCCACGGAGCGCCGCCGTCCGGACGGAAACCGGTCGGCCCACCGCGCAGTCCGCGCCCACCGCACCGCAGGTCACCGGAGGCACCCCCTTGTCCACGCCCGTCCACGACGCCCCCCTCGCCAAGGAACGCTCCCACCTGGCGGCCTCCCGGTCCGCCCTGCGCGCCATGCGTGAGGACGTCGAGTCCCTCGACATCACCGACGTCACCGCGAACTGGGTCAACGCCGCCGTCCTGCAGAGCCAGATCGAGCAGCGCGTCAAGGCGCTGGCCGACCTCAGCGAGACCCCGCTGTTCTTCGGCCGGCTCGACTACCTGCACGCCCCGGGGGCGGAGCGGGCACAGGGCAGGGAGGGGGAGCGCGGGGAGGGGGAGCGCTTCTACGTCGGGCGGCGGCACGTGCACGACGCGGACGGCGACCCGATGGTGATCGACTGGCGGGCACCGGTCTCGCAGCCGTTCTACCGCGCGTCGAAGAATGACCCGCTGGACGTCTCGCTGCGCCGCCGCTTCGGTTACACCGGCGGCGACCTCACGGCGTACGAGGACGAGCACCTGTCCGACCCGGCCGAGGCGGCGGTCACCAGCAAGCTGCTCCAGCAGGAGATCGAGCGGCCCCGCGTCGGCCCGATGCGGGACATCGTGGCGACCATCCAGCCCGAGCAGGACGAGATCGTGCGCGCCGGGCTGGCCGGTTCGGTCTGTGTGCAGGGCGGACCCGGCACCGGTAAGACCGCCGTCGGCCTGCACCGGGTCGCCTACCTCCTGTACGCCCACCGCGAGCGCCTCGCCCGCACCGGCACCCTGGTCGTCGGGCCGAACAAGTCCTTCCTGCACTACATCGAGCAAGTGCTCCCGGCCCTGGGTGAGCTGACGGTCCGGCAGGCCACCGTCGACGACCTGGTGGCGCACGTCGAGGTGCGCGGCGCGGACGAGGCGGCGACGGCGGTGGTCAAGGGCGACGCGCGCATGGCGGAGGTGCTGCGCAGGGCCCTCTACTCGCACGTCACCCTGCCCACCGAGGGCGTCGTCGTGGTGCGCGGCTCGCGCCGCTGGCGGGTGGCCGCGTACGAGGTGGAGGAGATCGTCCGCGAGCTGCTCGCCCGCGACATCCGCTACGGCGCCGCCCGCGAGGCCCTGCCGCAGCGCATCGCGCACGCCGTGCTGGTGCAGATGGAACGGGCCGGTGAGGCGCCGGACGACCGGGTGCAGAACGCGGTGGCGCGCAACGCCGCCGTGAAGGCGGTGGTGAAGACGGTCTGGCCGCAGGTCGAGCCCGCGAAGCTCGTCCTGCGGCTCCTGACGGACGCGGACTTCCTCGCCGAGCACTCCGAGGGCGTCCTCACCGAGGACGAGCGGAAGGCGGTGCTGTGGGTGAAGCCGGCCCGTTCCGTGAAGTCCGCCAGGTGGTCGCCCGCCGACGCCGTGCTGATCGACGAGGCCACCGACCTGGTCGAGCGCACCCACTCCCTCGGGCACGTGGTCCTCGACGAGGCGCAGGACCTCTCCCCGATGCAGTACCGCGCGGTGGGCCGGCGCTGCACCACCGGTTCGGCGACCGTGCTGGGCGACCTGGCGCAGGGCACCACGCCGTGGGCGACCCGCAGCTGGGACGAGGCCCTGGCCCACCTGGGCAAGGGTGAGGCGGTGGTCGAGGAGCTGACGGCCGGTTTCCGCGTGCCGACGGACGTCATCGCGTACGCCTCCCGGCTGCTGCCGCACATCGCGCCGGGTCTGACGCCGGTGGCGTCGATCCGCGAGAACCCGGGCTTCTTCGACATCCGTGAGACGGCCGAGGGGGCGGCGGACGTCGTGGCCGCCTGCCGTGAGCTGCTGGAGCGGGAGGGCTCGGTCGGCCTGATCGCCGCCGACGCGCGGGTGCCGGAGCTGGCCGACGCACTCGGGGCGGCGGGGATCGGCTTCATCGGGCCGGGCGAGGAGACGACCCACGCCACCCGACTGACCCTGGTGCCGGCCTCGCTGGCCAAGGGCCTGGAGTACGACTACGTGGTCCTGGACGAGCCGCAGGCCGTGATCGGCGGCGAGCCGGACGAGCGGACGGGGCTGCGACGGCTGTACGTGGCGCTGACCCGCGCGGTGTCGGGCCTGATCGTGACGCACGGGACGGGCCTGCCGCCGCAGCTGGCGGAGTAGCGCGGTTGCGGTCGGCGCCGACGCCGCACCACTGCCGCCCGTCGGGCAGTGCCCGGCGTCCCCGCCGGGGGGGCGGCTGACGCGGCCCGGCGCGGGGGGGGCGGGTGACGCGGCCCGGCACGCGCCGGGTGCCGCCGCGCCCACCCGTGCCGCCCGAGGCCGCACGACTGCCCGCGGTCCAGCGCGGCACGCGGGCACGCGGTCCAGCGCGGCACGCGGGCACGCGGGTTACCCGCCCAGTACCCGCCGCCACTCCGCGACCGCCGCCGCCGACACCGGCCCGTCCCACCCGGAGGGCCGCGCCGCGCCGCCGATGTGGAAGCCGTCGATGCCCGCGTCCAGCAGCCCCGGTACGTGCTCCAGCCGCAGCCCGCCGCCGACGAGGAGCTGCTGCTCGTACCCCGGCTCGCCCCGCCGCCGGGCCTCGGCGAGCAGTACGGTCAGGCCGTCGTCCACCCCGCCGGCCGACCCGGCCGTCAGGTAGGTGTCCAGGCCGGGGAAGTCCGCGAGCTGCTTGCGCAGGGCGTCCCGGTTCGCGGCACGGTCGATCGCGCGGTGGAACGTCCACCGGCATCCCTCCAGCGCCTCGGCGACCCGCTCCACCGCGCCGAGGTCCACGTCGCCGTCCGCGTCGAGGAACCCCAGCACGAACTGCGTGGCCCCGGCCTCCCGCATCTCCGCGGCGACCCGCGCCAGCCGCTCGACGTCCCCGGCGGCGAACCCGTCCGCGAGCCGCAGCATGACCCGTACGTCGATGTCGACGGCGGCGCGGATCGCGGCGACGGTCGCGGTCGACGGGGTGAGTCCGTCGGCCGCCATGTCGGTGACCAGTTCGAGGCGATCCGCGCCTCCGGCCTGGGCGGCGACCGCGTCCTCGACGTCGAGGGCGATCACCTCCAGGACTGCACGCTTGCTCATGGGACCCCATTCGTCGGCCTACTACAGGTCTAGTCCAATCCAAGACTACGCCCCGACGGCAGGCCAGGGGCCCCCTCGCCCCGGACGGGCGCGCTCAGCCGCCGAAGAGGTTCAGCTCCGCCGCCTCCACCCCGGCCAGCTCGTACCCGGCCGCGTCGTCCACGGGCCGGCCCGCGTACAGCCGTACGAGTGTGGCGGCGTCTCCGATGAACCGCCCCGGCGGCCGCTCACCGCTCACCTCGCCCAGCTTCAGCGGCTCGTCCACGTCGTCGAGGTCGGCGTGGAGCGGCACGTGTCCGCGGTCGCGGGTGAGCGCGCCGAGCAGCGCCAGCGCGTCCGGCAGCCCGCGCCCCGCGTACGCCCCCGGCTCGCCGAGGGCCACCCGCACGTCACCCGCGTGCACCCACTCGCCCAGTGCGAGCCCGTCCAGGGCGCCGCCCGCGCGGACGATCACCGGACCGGCCTCGGTCATGCCGCGCTCCAGCTCGTCGAGGACCTGGGCGTTGGTCCAGCCGGCGCGTTCGGCGATGTCGCGGTCGTTGGACTCGGGCGAGAAGACGCCGTCCTCGAAACGGTTCTCCACCACCCGGATCAGCGCGCTGGAGCAGTGCGCCAGCACGTCCCGCACGGTCCAGCCCGGACACGCGGTCACGGGCAGCGCGAAGTCCCCGTCCGCCCGGGACCTCAGCAGCGGCAGCAGTTCGTCCCGCTCGGTGGCCAGCAGCCGCCCGGGCAGCTCGGGGTCGCGTACGTCGTACACATCCGCAGGAGTCGTCATGGGCTCCACGTTAGGGGCGGCCCCGCCCCGCGGTCAGCGTTCCAGCAGGCCGTCCAGTTCGGCGTCGTAGAGGAGGGAGGGGTCGAACCGCATGCCGGTGAAGTGGCCCGCGAGTTCCAGGGACAGGACGCCGTGCAGCCGGGTCCAGACGGTCAGCGCCCGGTGCAGGACGGCGGGCGGGGCGTGGTGGCCGCCCGCCCACTGCCGGTGGCCTTCGAGGTACGTGCCGAACGGCGTGGCGGGGTGGTCCGAGGGCAGTGCGGCGCAGGCGTCGATGATGACCGCCATCGTCTCGGCGGCGACCCGGGTGACGTCGTCCGGCGCGCGGTAGCCGGGGACGGGAGTGCCGAAGACGAGGAGGTAGCGCTGGGGGTCGTCCAGCGCCCACGCGCGCAGGGCGTGCGCCAGCCCGGCCAGGTCGGCGCCCGCTTCGGAGGCCGCCCGGAAGGTGTCGGCGAGGCTTCGGTAGGCGTCCCTGACGAGTTCGGTGATCAGCTCGTCCCGGCCGGCGAAGTACCGGTAGAGCGCGGGTCCGCTCATGCCCATCCGCTTGGCGATCGCGTTGAGGGAGAGCGCGGACGCCCCCGCCGTCGCGATCTGCTCCCACGCGTGTTCCTTGATCTCCGCGCGCACCTGTGTGCGGTAGCGCTCGCGCGGGGTCTTCGTACGCGCGTCCGTCATGGTCCGCCACCCTCTCCGCTCGGCTGCGGCTGCGGCTGCGGCTGCGGCTGCGGCTGCAGCTGCGGCTGCGGCTGCAGCTGCGGCTGCAGCTGCGGCTGCAGCTGCGTCACTACAGTCTCAAGTTTCGGTGAGAAGCTATCACCACGGCTGCTCGCGCCCCGTCCCGGAGCCGGCGCCCCGCCGCCGCCCCGCTGGAAGAATGGGCCCATGGCCGACCTCGACGCCCTGCGCTCCCGTTTCGCCCGCGCCCTGGACGGAGCCGCCGCCCCCGGTGCCCGCCCCGACCCGGCGCCGTACGCCGACAACCTGCTGGCCCGCTGGCAGGAGCCCGCCCGGCGCTACCACACGCTCGCGCACCTCACCGCGGTCCTGGACCACATCGACGTACTGGAGGAGTACGCGGACGACGCCGACGTCGTGCGTCTCGCCGCCTGGTTCCACGACGCCGTCTACCTCCCCGACCGTTCCGAGAACGAGGAGCGCTCGGCCCGCCTCGCCGAGCGCGCGCTGCCCGAGGCCGGGGTCCCGGCGGAGAGGACCGCCGAGGTGGCCCGGCTGGTCCGGCTCACCGTCACCCACGCCCCGGCCGGCGACGACCGCGACGGGCAGGTGCTGTGCGACGCGGACCTGGCGGTCCTCGCCTCGCCCCCCTCGGCGTACGCCGCGTACACGGCGGCCGTCCGCGAGGAGTACCACTTCGTGCCGAACGACGCCTTCCGCGAGGGCCGTGCCGCGGTGCTCCGCCAACTCCTCGCCCTGCCCCGGCTGTTCCACACCCCGCACGGGCGGCGGGAGTGGGAGGCGACCGCCCGCTACAACCTCACCGGGGAGCTGGAAATGCTGTCGCCGGGCGGTGACCCTGCCCCGTAGCCTGCCCGGCATGCGGAACATGGGCGGGGAACAGGTGGAGGAGGCCGTCGCGGGCGCCGTCGCGCTGCTGCGGACGGCGACGGACCGGGACTGGGAGGGGGTGCGGGCCGGACGGCTGGAGTGGAGCTGCCGCTACACGGCGGAGCACATCGCGAGCGACCTCATCGCCTACGCGGGCCAGCTCGCCGGACGCGCCACCGAGGCCTACGTCCCCTTCGAGATCACCCTCGACGACGGCACGGACAACGAAGACGTCCTGCGCGTCGTCGAGACGACCGGCGCGCTGCTCGCCGCGACCGTCCGCACCACGCCGCGCGAGGTCCGCGCCTTCCACCCGTACCCGTTCCGCGGCGCGAACCGCGAGGGTTTCGCCGCGATGGGCATCACCGAGGTACTCGCGCACACCCACGACATCGCCGAGGGCCTCGGCCTCGCCTACGAACCGCCCGCCGAGCTGTGCGCGGACGTCCTCGCCCGGATCTTCCCGCACGTGAGGCCCGGCGCCGACCCCTGGCGCACCCTGCTGTGGGCCACCGGCCGCGGCGAACTGCCCGGACGCGCCCCGGTCACCGAGTGGCGCTGGCGCAACAACCTGGTGGTCCCGGCCGAGCGCCTCACCCTCCAGGGCGTCACCCCGGCCGCCGCCACCGACCTGGCCGCGGGCGGCGACGGCGGCTTCGCATGGGTCGAGGGCGGACCCTTCCAGGGCACCCGGGACGCCGCCGGAATGCTGCTGAAGGCGTACGAGGCGGGCGTGCACCGGCCGGAGTGGGGGGTGTTCACGCTGGTGCGCCGCGAGGACGGCCGCGCGGTCGGCGGCATGGGCTTCCACGGCCCGCCCGACGAGGACGGCCGCGTGGAGATCGGCTACGACCTCGCCGAGGCCGCCCGCGGTCACGGCTACGCCACCGAGGGCCTGCGGGCACTGTCCGCGTGGGCGCTGGCCCGCGAGGAGGTGACGTCCGTGTTCGCGACGACCGAGCCCGCCAACCTCGCCTCCCAGGCCGTGATCGTCCGCGCCGGTTTCACCCAGGTCGCCGGGGACGAGGAGCAACTCGCCTACGAGCTCCGGAGCCCGCGCGGCTGACGCGGCTGACGCGGCTGACGCGGCTGACGCGGCTGACGCGGCTAGCGCGGCTGACCGGAGCCCTTGCGCCGCCGCAGCCCCGCCCCGTGCAGCAGCCGCACCACCTCGCGGCTGCTGACCTCCAGCGCACCGGCGGACACGGCGTCGGCGTACCGCTGGGCGGGGATGTCGTAGTGGTCGCGTTCGAAGGCGCGGCGCGGCACGCCCAGGGTCTCGGCGAACGCGTGCAGTTCGGCGTAGGAGACGTCGCTGACGAGGTGCGACCACATGCGGCCGTGCCCCGGCCAGGCCGGCGGGTCGATGTAGACGCTCACCGTGCCGCCTCACGAAGGGCGGGTGCCGCCGACGGCACCGCCCAGCGAGCCGACCGGCGCGACCTTCACCCCCGCCTTGCCGCACACCCAGTGCGGGTCGGGACCGAGTTCGGGTTCGACGTCCAGCGCGTGCGGGTCGCCGGAGCCGCACACCGGGCACAGCGGCCAGCGGCCGTGCCGCTCCAGCAGGGCGTCCTGCACGTCCTGCGCGACCAGCCCGGCCACGAACTCCGCGCCCTCGGGCCACTGCTCGACCCACCAGCGCCGCTGCACGACGGACTCCTCGACCAGCGAGACGACGTCCGGATCGGCGACCTGGCCCGCCACCAGGTCGGCGAGCACGAGGGCGCGCGCGGCGTGCAGCGTCTGCTCCAGGGGGCTGATGGGGTCCATGCCCCCATTGTGCGCACTCTTGACCCGCGGACCGAAACGAAAATATCTTTCATGAGTGACCGATGAAGTGAAGGAAACTTTCGGGAGCGCGCGCGGCGGTGCGACCGGTGACCGCCGCGGGGCCGGAAGCAAGGGCACGCCGCCCGCGCCCGGCGCCCTCGCCGCCAAGGTGCGCACCCTGGCGCCGTCGATGACGCGTTCCATGCAGCGGGTCGCCGAGGCCGTCGCGGGCGACCCCGCCGGCTGCGCGGCCCTCACGGTCACCGGCCTCGCCGAGCTCACGGGCACCAGCGAGGCGACCGTCGTGCGCACCGCCCGGCTGCTCGGCTACCCCGGCTACCGCGACCTGCGCCTCGCGCTCGCCGGGCTCGCCGCCCAGCAGCAGTCCGGTCGCGCGCCCGCCATCACGACCGACATCGCGGTCGACGACCCGATCGCCGACGTCGTCGCCAAGCTGGCCTACGACGAGCAGCAGACCCTCGCCGACACGGCCGCCTCACTGGACACCGTCCAGCTCGGCGCGGCCGTCACCGCCCTCGCCGCCGCCCGCCGCACCGACGTGTACGGCATCGGCGCCTCCGGCCTGGTCGCGCAGGACCTCACCCAAAAGCTCCTGCGGATAGGGCTCATAGCCCACGCCCCGAGCGATCCGCACCTGGCCGTCACCAACGCGGTGCAGCTGCGCGCCGGGGACGTCGCCCTCGCCATCACGCACTCCGGGTCGACCGGCGACGTCATCGAGCCGCTGCGGGCCGCCTTCGAACGCGGGGCGACGACCGTCGCCATCACCGGCCGCCCCGACAGTCCCGTCACGCAGTACGCCGACCACGTGCTGACCACGTCCACGTCACGGGAGAGCGAGCTGCGGCCGGCGGCGATGTCGTCGCGGACCAGTCAGCTGCTGGTCGTGGACTGCCTGTTCGTGGGGGTGGCGCAGCGGACGTACGAGTCGGCGGCGCCGGCTCTGGCGGCGTCCTACGAAGCGTTGGCGCACCGGCACGGCGGGTCGCGCGGGAGACCGTAGGGCCTGATCGTGGAGGGCGGCTGACGGCCGAGTGCGGCTGGTCGCGCCCACGCGGCGGAGCCGCACACCGATACAGTCCCGCGCCCCTGGGCAAGTACACGGACCGAACGTCGAAGAGAGCCGCTTCCCATGACCTCAACCCCCCACCGTCCCGAACTCCGTTCGCAGTTGGAGACCCTTGCCACTGAGGCGTTCCGCCCCGAGCTGGCCGAGATCGATCAGTGGGCCACGCTCGACATCGCGCGGGCGATGAACGGTGAGGATGTGACCGTGGCCGCCGCCGTCGCCGAGCGGCTGCCCGAGATCGCCGCCGCCGTCGACGCCGTGGCCGCCCGGATGGCGCGCGGCGGACGGCTGGTCCACGCGGGCGCCGGTACGGCCGGCCGGCTCGGCGTGCTGGACGCCTCCGAATGCCCGCCCACCTTCAACACGGCCCCCGGCCAGGTCGTCGGCCTCATCGCGGGCGGCCCGGAGGCCATGGTCACCTCCGTCGAGGGCGCCGAGGACTCCGCCGAGCTGGCCCGCGCCGACCTGGACGCCCTCACCCTCACCCCCGACGACACGGTGGTCGGCGTCTCCGCCTCCGGCCGCACCCCGTACGCCATCGGCGCCGTCGAGCACGCCCGCGCGCTCGGCGCCCTGACCGTCGGCCTCGCCTGCAACCGGGGCAGCGCCCTGGCCGCCGCGGCCGAGCACGGCATCGAAGTCGTCACCGGACCCGAACTGATCACCGGCTCCACCCGCCTGAAGGCCGGTACGGCGCAGAAGCTGGTCCTGAACATGCTGTCGACGATCACGATGATCCGGCTCGGCAAGACGTACGGGAACCTGATGGTGGACGTCCGCGCCTCCAACGAGAAGCTGCGCGCCCGCTCCCGCCGTATCGTCGCCCTCGCCACCGGCGCCGACGACGACGACATCGAGCACGCCCTGACCGCCACCGACGGCGAGGTCAAGCACGCGATCCTGGCCCTGCTGGCCGACGTGGACGGCCCGACGGCCGCCCGCCTTCTGGAGGACTCCGGCGGCCACCTGCGCGCCGCGCTGGCGGCGGCGCGGGGCTGACCGCACGCTCGGGGGGTGCACAAGGACGCCCCCAAGGACCCCGCCGCCACGGCCGCCGCCCTCCTCCCCCTGGTCGGCGGCCCCGCGAACGTCACCTCCGTCGCCCACTGCATGACCCGCCTCCGCCTGGGCCTGGCCGACCGCTCCCGGGTCCGGGACGTGGCGCTGCGGGCACTGCCCGGCGTGCTCGGGGTGGTCGAGGGCGGCGACTCGTACCAGGTGGTGCTGGGCCCGGGGGTGGTCGGCCGGGTGACGGAGGCGTTCGAGGCGCTGCTGGCGGCGGACGGCGGGGCTGCGGCGGACGGCGGCGGGGCGGCGGCGGACGCCCCGGCGGGCGGTGAGTCGCCCGGCACCGCGGACGGTGAGTCGCCCGGCCCGGCAGACGCTCCCGCCGGCACCGCGGACGCCCTCGCCCGGCGCGGCGCCGCACTGAGGGCACGCCGGAAGCAGCGCAACGCGACCCCGCTGAAGACGGCCCTGCGCCGCGTCGCGGACATCTTCGTCCCCCTCATCCCCGCCCTGATCGGCTGCGGGATCGTCGCGGGCGTCGCCGGCCTGCTGACGAACCTGGGGTGGCTCCCCGGCATCACCCCCGCCCTGACCGCCCTCTCCTCCGCCTTCATGGCGCTCATCGCGGTGTTCGTCGGCCACAACACGGCGAAGGAGTTCGGCGGGACACCCGTGCTGGGCGGCGCGGTCGCCGCCGTCGTCGTCTACCCGGGCGTGGCGAAGGTGACCGCGTTCGGCGCCGCGCTCGCCCCCGGCCAGGGCGGCGTCCTGGGCGCACTGGCCGCGGCACTGCTGGGCTGCCAGGTCGAGAAGTGGTGCCGCGCCCGCCTCCCCGGCACCCTGGACGTCCTGCTCACCCCGACCCTGACCGTGCTGGTCTCCGGCCTGGTCACCCTCTACGTCCTCATGTACGCGGCCGGCGAGGTCGCCACCGCCATCGGCACGGCCGCGAACTGGCTCCTGACGACGACGGGCGCCCTGGCCGGCCTGGTCCTCGGCGGCCTCTTCCTCCCCCTGGTGATGCTGGGCCTGCACCAGGCCCTGATCCCCATCCACACCACCCTCATCGAGCAGCAGGGCCACACCGTCCTGCTCCCCGTCCTGGCGATGGCGGGCGCGGGCCAGGTCGGCGCGGCGGCGGCGGTCTACGTCCGTCTGCGCCACGACACGACCCTCCGTACGACGATCAGATCGGCGCTCCCGGCCGGCCTGCTGGGCGTCGGCGAGCCCTTGATCTACGGCGTGTCCCTCCCCCTCGGCCGCCCCTTCCTCACCGCCTGCGTGGGCGGGGCGGCGGGCGGCGCCTTCGTCGGCCTGTTCGCGATGCTCGGCACCGGCGTGGGGGCGACGGCGATCGGCCCGTCGGGCTGGGCGCTGTTCCCGCTCCTCGCGGGCGGCGGAGGCTGGGCGGTGACGGCGGGGGTGTACGGCGGCGGACTGCTCACCGGGTACCTGGTCGGCTTCGCGGCGACGTACTTCTTCGGTCTGGGCGACGGCGCCGTCCGCGCCGTGTGCGACGCTGGGGAGCATGAACCACGCCCAGCTGACCGCCCTGGGCCGCGCCCTGCGTCTCCTCGGTGAGCACGGCGAGGCCCTGACCACCGACACCCCGGACGCCAAGCTGCACGAGGTCCGCGCGGACCTGAAGCGCGCGCTGGACCAGCTGGAGGAGAGCGTCACGGCGGCGGCCCCCACCACCCGCTGCCCCGAGCACCCGAACGGCCCGGTCGACAAGGCCGCCCCCGACCTGTGCCTCCTGTGCGAGACCCGTCGCCGCACCGCCCGCCGCACCGAGTACAACGGCGGCCCCCTGCCCGCCCGGCCCACCGAGCCGGTCCAGTCCCGGTACGGGGTGCGCGGCGACCGGCCGCAGCCCCAGCAGCGCTGGCTGCCCGAGCTGTGGAACGGGCAGGCGTGGCAGCTGTGCGGCACCCCGCGCCGCGACCGCCGCGAGGCCGAGCTCTACATCGCCGCCCGACTGCGGGCCCCCCGCGCGGCCATGGCGTACCGGCTCGTCCACGAGTTCACGGACTACGAGGTGCTGCGGGTCTGGGGTACGCCGGTACGGGTGGACATCGAGCCGATGGGCGGCATCTGAACCAGGCCGCACCTTCCCCCTACCGGCGGGTGAGGCGGGTGAGCGTGACGCCGTTGGCGAAGGCGGTGCGCTCGGCGACGTCGAACAGGGTGGGGTCGAACACGCCGTCGACCAGCGGAACCCCGGCGCCGGCGATCACCGGGTAGCTCTTGATCACCAGTTCGTCGATCTCGGGCAGCAGGGCGCCCGCGAGCTTGCCGCCGCCGCAGAGCCAGATGTCCAGGCCGGTTTCCTCCTCCGCCTTGAGTTCGCGGACGAGGGCGAGCGGATCGCCCGGCACGACGGTGACGGCGGGGTCGACGCCGGGCTCGAGGGTGCTCGACACCACGTACTGGCGCAGGTGCGCGTACGGGCTGGTGATCCCGGTGTCGAGGGCGGGACGGTAGGAACCGAGCCCCATCAGGATGGTGTCGAAGCTCCGGTTGGGAGCGTCGCCGACACCGGCGGCGGCGCGGAAGGCGGTCGGCACGGTCTCGGGGTAGCGCGAGTTGGCCCAGGCGGAGTAGGCGGCGGCCTGCCGCTCGTCGCCGAAGGGGAAGAAGTCGAACTCGCCGCCGGGGCCGGCGATACGGCCGTCGAGGGTGACGGCGACGTAGTACACAAGCTTGCGCAAATGGACTCCCCACGTAGTACTCTGCTTGAAGTGGTTCGACCGTAGTACTACGAACGGAGTGGTGTCAATGGAGTTGTGCTCATGGTGAGACGGAACGACCAGCGCCGCGCCGCCCTCGTCGACGCCGCGATCGAGGTCCTGGCCGAGCAGGGCGCCCGGGGCCTGACCTTCCGGGCCGTGGACACGGAGGCCGCCGTCCCGGGCGGCACCGCGTCCAACTACTTCGCAAACCGCGACGACCTGCTCACCCAGGCCGGTGCCCGCGTCTACGAGCGGCTCCACCCCGACGAGGCGACCATCACCCGCCAGCGCACGGCCGGCCGCGACCGGGACACCTACGTCGCCTTGATGCGCGAACTCGTCGACCGCATCGCCTCGTTCCGCACCGGCTACCTCGCGCTGCTGGAACTCCGCCTGGAGGCCACCCGCCGCCCTGAGCTGCGCGCGGTCCTGACCGAACGCATCCGCGCCGACGTCGCCGCGAACGTCTCCTACCACGAGGCGTCCGGCCTCCCCGGCGACGCGATGGCCGTCAAACTCCTCTACCTCGCCCTGAACTGGCTGATCGTCGAGCAGCTCACCCTGCCGGACGTCTTCACCCCGGCCGAGCGCGACGAGCTCGTGGCGGCGGCGGTCGAACGCATCGTGGCGCCGGACCGGGACTGACGGTCCGCCGGGTCAGATCTGGTTCTCACCGCCGTCGACGTACCAGTTGGCCCCGAGGACGAAGCTGCTCTGCCCGGAGGCGAGGAAGGCCACCACCGCGGCCACCTCCTCGGGACGCCCCATCCGCCCGATCACGGTGTCCCCGGCGAGCTTCGCCAGGACGTCGGGCGCGTTCTCCGCACCGAAGAGGTTCGCGATCCCGGGGGTGTCGACCGGCCCCGGGGAGACGGCGTTGACCCGGATGCCGCGGCCCTTGAGTTCATTGGCCCAGCCCCGCGCGAAGGACCGGACGGCGGCCTTGGACGCGGCGTACAGACTGAACGCCTCCGCGCCGTTGTCACCGGCGGTGGAGGCGTTCAGTATCACCGACGCACCGTCGTTGAGCAGCGGCAGCGCCTTCTGCACGGTGAAGAGCGTGCCCCGCACGTTGATGCCGAAGATCTGGTCGAACTGCTCTCCGGTGATCCGCTCCAGCGGCACGAGCGAGGCGATCGCCGCGTTGGCGAAGACGACGTCCAGCCCCCGGCCCCGGGCGCGGACCGCGTCGTAGAGCCGGTCCAGGTCGGCCAGGTCCGTGACGTCCCCGGCCACCGCGGTGGCCTTCGCCGAACCGATGGTCTCCACGGCCGCGTCCAGTTCGGCCTTGCGCCGGCCGGTGATGAACACGTGCGCGCCCTCGGCCGCCAGCCGCACCGCGGTGGCGAGGCCGATTCCGGTGCCGCCGCCGGTGACGACGGCGGTCTTGCCTTCCAGCTGTCCCATGACGGGTGCCCTCCACAAGGTTTCAGTACCGATCGGTACTGAATGCGACCGTAACACATCTGCACCGTCCGGTACGGAAGGCGTAGACTGGTGTGCATGGAGACGCGACAGAAGGGGCCGATCGGCCGGCCGAGGGGATTCGACGCCGACGAGGCCCTCGAACAGGCCATGCGGGTCTTCTGGAAGCAGGGCTACGAGGGCGCGAGCCTCACCGACCTGACCAGCGCCATGGGCATCACCCGCACCAGCATGTACGCGGCCTTCGGCAACAAGGAGGACCTGTTCCGCAAGGCCCTGGAACGCTACGAGGAGGGCCCCGCCGCCTACGTGGCCCGCGCCCTGCGGGAGCCGACCGCCCGCGAGGTGGCCACCGCGTTCCTGAACGGCGCCGTCCGGACCTGCACGCGCCCCGACTGCCCGCCCGGATGCCTGGGCGTCCAGGGCTCCCTCGCCGCCGGCGACACGGGACTCCCCGTCCGGAACCTGCTCGCCGACTGGCGCAACGGAGGCGTCTCCCACCTCGGCGACCGCTTCCGGCAAGCCGTCGACGACGGCGACCTGCCCCCCGGCACCGACCCCGTGGACCTCGCCCGCTACCTCATGACCGTCGCCAACGGCATCGCCGTCCAGGCCGCCGGGGGCGCCGGCCGGGAAGACCTCCAGCGGGTGGCCGACATGGCCCTGCGGGGCTGGCCACCCGCCTGACGACAACGCGGAGCAACGCCCTGGGAGGGGGCCGCACGCTCTCACGGTCCGTCCCGCGCAGCCGTGCACTCAGCGCCTCCTCCGGCTGCGCCACCGCCACCGAAGCGGCTCCTCGCCGCGCACCCCGGCCGCGGGCCGTCCACCCCCGCGCCCGTCGGCCCGGTCCTGGAAGAACACGACTCGCGGTCGGCCTGACCGGGCCGAAGACCCGCCGGACAAGGCGGTGTCCCCGCCTCACACCCCCGGGCTCTGCGGCTCCAGCAGAGGCAGCGCCGCGAACTCGTAGCCCTCCCACAGCCGCCGCGACGCCTCCCCCGGGTACGGCACGACGACCGGCTCCGCGTCCAGCACCCGCACCAGGCGCCGCTGCGTGTCGTACGCGGGCCAGCCGGGGTCACCGGTGCGGGCGAAGGACGTCCAGGAGGCACGGAAACAGGACGACAGGGCCAGCGCCTCCGGGGACGGCTCCGCGCCCTCGAAGAGGAGCGGCCCGAGGTCGGCCCGGAAGGTGCCGAACAGGAGCGGGAGGTCCAGGGCGTGACAGGCACCGAGGGCGCCGCCGTTGCCCGGGGCCGGCCAGGTCAGCTCGTAGACGTGGGCCCGGCCGCCGCCCGCCAGGTGGGCCTCGGCCAGGTGCAGGGACGGCATGGCGAACAGCCAGTCGGTCCGGACGCGTTCGTACAGGTCGTTCGCGGACGCGTCGGGGTACGCGGCGCGGTAGGCCGCCTCGCCGCCCGGCGCGTACAGGCCGAGGGCCGCGCTCGCCCGCTCGTCGGTGATCTGGCCGAGCTTGCCCGCCATGGCGGTGAAGAGCCGGTTCTCGTCGCGGTTGTGGCCGACGATCAGGTCGACGTCCCGGGACGCGCCGGCCGCGAGCGCCTGCCACGGCATGACCGGCAGTACGTCTCCGTCGACGACCGGCGAGTACGGGGTCACCGTGGGCGCGGCCTGCCCCCACCGGTCCACGCACCCGGGCATCTTCGGGGCGAGGGCCTGCCCCGCCTTGACCAGCCGCTCCGGGTCCACGGCCGCCAGGTCGGCGACGGTCGGGCGAAGTCCGATCTCGGCGGCGAGGGCGGCGGCGACGTCCCGGGCGAGTCCGTCGGAGAAGAACGTGCCCGGCACGCTCTGGGCGATGGCCCGCCGGAACAGCCCAGAGGCGCGTGGCATGGCCAGCAGCGAGGCGATCGAACCGGCGCCCGCCGACTCGCCGAACACGGTGACCTGGTCCGGGTCCCCGCCGAACGCCGCGATGTTGTCCCGTACCCACTCCAGCGCGGCGACCTGGTCGAGCAGGCCCCGGTTGGCGGGGGCGCCCTCGATGCGGGCGAAGCCCTCCATGCCGAGGCGGTAGTTGAAGGTGACCACGACGAGGTCGCCGTCCTCGGCGATGCGGCGGGCGTCGTAGCCGGGGCTGCCGGCGTGGCCGAGTTTGTAGGCGCCGCCGTAGATCCACACCATCACCGGCCGGTGGGCCGCCGGGTCCGCGGCGGGAGTCCAGACGTTGACGGTCAGCCAGTCGTCACCCTCGGGCGCGTCGACGACGCCGGTGGTGGTGCCCGCGATGCCGAGGTCCTGCGGGGGCGGCGGTCCGAAGGCGTACGCCTCACGCACCCCGTCCCAGGCCCGGGCCGGGCGGGGAGCGGCGAACCGGCCCTCCCCCACCGGCGGTTCGGCGAACGGGATGCCGCGGAAGACGGTCAGGCCGCCCTCCCGCCGCCCGCGCACCGAACCGCTGACGGTGCGTACCGCGGGGCCTGCTGATTCCACTGATTCCACGGGTCCGGGGAAGGTCATCCCACGGACCCTACGCCGCGATGCGCGTCCAGGGCAGGCGGGTACGGGTCAGGGACAGCGGCCGGCTGACGGGCAGCGGTCAGCTCAGGGTCTGCAGCGCCGCCGCGTCGAACGGTGAGAGCTCGTCGAAGCGGCCCGACAGGACCTTCCGGGCCCAGCTCGGGTCCTGGAGCAGCGCGCGGCCGACGGCGACGAGGTCGAACTCGTCGCGTTCCATACGGTCCAGGAGGTTGTCGAGGCTGCCGAGCGTGGCTCCCTCGCCCTGGAAGGACTTGGTGAACTCGCCCTCCAGGCCGACCGAGCCGACCGTGATGGTGGGCCTGCCGGTCAGCTTCTTGGTCCAGCCGGCGAGGTTGAGGTCGGAGTCGTCGAACTCGGGCAGCCAGTAGCGGCGGGTGGACGCGTGGAAGGCGTCGACGCCGGCCGCGGCGAGCGGCGCGAGGATGGCCTCCAGCTCCTCGGGGGTCTCGGCGAGGCGGGCGTCGTAGGCGTCCATCTTCCACTGCGAGTAGCGGAAGATCACCGGGAACTCGGGCGAGACGGTCTCGCGTACGGCGGCCACGATCTCGGCGGCGAAGCGGGTGCGGGCCACCGGGTCGCCGCCGTAGGCGTCGGTGCGGCGGTTGGTGCCCGCCCACAGGAACTGGTCGAGAAGGTAGCCGTGGGCGCCGTGGATCTCCACGCCGTCGAAGCCGATGCGCTCGGCGGCGGCAGCGGCCTCGGCGAAGGCGCCGATGACGTCGTCCACGTCGCGCTGGGTCATCGCCTTGCCGGTGACCTCGTCCTCGCCGATCCGCAGACCGGACGGGCCGACGGCAGGGGCGTCGGGGAAGGGCTGGTCGCCCTGCTTGCGGACCATGCCGATGTGCCACAGCTGCGGCACGATCGTGCCGCCGGCCGCGTGCACCGCCTCGGCGGCCTTCGCCCAGCCGGCCAGCTGCTCGTCACCGTGGAAACGCGGTACGCGGTCGCTCAGCCCGGCCGAGTCGTGGCCGACGTAGGTACCCTCGGTGACGATCAGGCCGACACCGGCGGCGGCGCGACGGGAGTAGTACGAGACCACGTCCTCGCCGGGGACGCCGCCGGGCGAGAACATCCGGGTCATCGGCGCCATCGCGATGCGGTTCGGCACGGTCAGGCCGTTGATGGTGGCCGGGCGGGCGAGGACCTGGGCGGCGCGCGAGGCGGCGTCGGCGGCGGTGACGGTCACGTGGGGGCTCCTCTGGAGGTACCGGTCAGTATGTGCAGATGCATGCACCTGCACGGGACAACGGGCCGGCCCGTCGCACGCATTCCGGCCGCCCGGCATCAGTGGCCCAGGTCATAGTCCGACGAGGCCGTCGACCGGCGGCGCCGGTCGGGGCCGTCCCCGGACAACGCCCGAGGGCGGCACCCCCTGCCGGAACAGGGGATGCCGCCCTCGGTACGTGAAGGACGCTTGATCAGCCGGAGGCCGATCAGAAGTCCATGTCACCGCCCGGCATGCCGCCCGGGGCGCCGCCCGCGGCGGCCTTCTCCGGCTTGTCGGCGATGACGGCCTCGGTGGTGAGGAACAGCGCGGCGATGGAGGCGGCGTTCTGCAGGGCAGAGCGGGTCACCTTCGCCGGGTCGATGATGCCTTCGGCGATCATGTCGACGTACTCACCGGTCGCGGCGTTCAGGCCGTGGCCGACGGTCAGGTTGCGGACCTTCTCCACGACGACGCCGCCCTCGAGACCACCGTTGACGGCGATCTGCTTCAGCGGGGCCTCCAGGGCGAGCTTCACGGCGTTGGCGCCGGTCGCCTCGTCACCCGTCAGCTCCAGCTTCTCGAAGACCTGGGAGGCCTGGAGCAGGGCCACGCCACCACCGGCGACGATGCCCTCCTCGACGGCCGCCTTCGCGTTGCGAACGGCGTCCTCGATGCGGTGCTTGCGCTCCTTGAGCTCGACCTCGGTGGCGGCACCGGCCTTGATGACGGCCACGCCGCCGGCCAGCTTCGCCAGGCGCTCCTGGAGCTTCTCGCGGTCGTAGTCCGAGTCGCTGTTCTCGATCTCGGCGCGGATCTGGTTGACCCGGCCCTGGACCTGGTCGGCGGAGCCGGCGCCGTCCACGATCGTGGTCTCGTCCTTGGTGATGACGACCTTGCGCGCGCTGCCCAGCAGGTCGAGCGTGGCGTTCTCGAGCTTGAGGCCGACCTCCTCGGAGATGACCTCGCCGCCCGTGAGGATGGCGATGTCGCCGAGCATGGCCTTGCGGCGGTCGCCGAAGCCCGGGGCCTTGACGGCGACGGACTTGAAGGTGCCGCGGATCTTGTTGACGACCAGGGTCGACAGGGCCTCGCCCTCGACGTCCTCGGCGATGATCAGCAGCGGCTTGCCCGACTGCATGACCTTCTCCAGGAGCGGCAGCAGGTCCTTGACGTTGCCGATCTTGGAGTTGGCGATGAGGATGTACGGGTCGTCCAGGGACGCCTCCATACGCTCCATGTCGGTGGCGAAGTACGCCGAGATGTAGCCCTTGTCGAAGCGCATACCCTCGGTGAGCTCCAGCTCCAGACCGAAGGTCTGGGACTCCTCGACGGTGATGACGCCTTCCTTGCCGACCTTGTCCATGGCCTCGGCGATGAGCTCGCCGATCTGGGTGTCGGCGGCGGAGATGGAGGCCGTGGAGGCGATCTGCTCCTTGGTCTCGACGTCCTTCGCCTGCTCCAGCAGGGCGGCGGAGACGGCCTCGACGGCCTTCTCGATACCGCGCTTCAGGGCCATCGGGTTGGCGCCGGCCGCGACGTTGCGCAGGCCTTCCTTGACCAGGGCCTGGGCGAGAACGGTCGCGGTGGTCGTACCGTCACCGGCGACGTCGTCCGTCTTCTTGGCGACTTCCTTGACCAGCTCGGCGCCGATCTTCTCGTACGGGTCCTCGAGCTCGATCTCCTTGGCGATGGACACACCATCGTTGGTGATCGTGGGGGCGCCCCACTTCTTCTCGAGGACGACGTTGCGGCCCTTGGGGCCGAGCGTCACCTTGACGGCGTCCGCGAGCTGGTTCATGCCGCGCTCGAGGCCGCGCCGTGCCTCCTCGTCGAACGCGATGATCTTGGCCATGTGAAGTGGTCCCTCCAGGACTGGGGGTGATTCCTTCGGACCGCGCCCGCGCCCGCGACGGACGGCTCGCCTGCCTTGTGGTTCCTTCCCCACCCGGCCTGCGGGCCTCACCGACCCGGTCCTTCGTTGTCACTCTCACCTTCAGAGTGCTAACGCAATGATTAGCACTCGCCCCTGCCGAGTGCAAGCGCCTCTCGGGGATCGACACCTGCTCTCAGCCGCCCGCGAACAAGGGTCCGGGCGGGTCCGAAGCGGGTGCGAAGCGGGTGCGGGGCAGGTCCGGGGAGGGCTCCGGGGCAGGTCCGGGGAGGGCTCCGGGGCAGGTCCGGGGAGGATTCCGGGGCAGGTCCGGGCAGGCCGAAGGGCCCGTACCCCGGGAGGTACGGGCCCTTCGGATGAAGACCAATGCTGCGGTGGCCGCGCGTCTCAGGCGCTGAGGCGAACCATGTCGGCCTGCGGGCCCTTCTGACCCTGCGAGATCTCGAACTCGACCCGCTGGCCTTCTTCGAGGGTGCGGTAGCCGTCCATCTGAATCGCGCTGTAGTGGACGAAAACATCCGCACCACCGTCGACCGCGATGAAGCCGTACCCCTTCTCCGCGTTGAACCACTTGACGGTGCCCTGAGCCATGCCTAACTCCCCTATTACTGGCCCTTGCACAGATCCGCACTTCGCGGACCCGGGTCAGACCTCGCCCCCCACGACTGGGGGCGTGCGCCGGAACGCGTCGACCGCGGCTGAATGTATCTGTCCAACTGCCGTCTGCAACAGGTCAATTGGACGAGAAATCTGGACGCACCCGGTCCGGAATGTGGCGAGAATTCGCCTGAATTCGGGTCAAGTCGGGGCACACAAAAAGAACAAAAGCCGCGAAAGACGCCCACACTTTGGCTACATCTTGTCGGGCGTGCGGCAGGAATCGAGGGTTCCCGATCTTGCGAACGGGAGCGCTTTCCCCAACTCTACCGTGCTCAACCACATGGAATTGCCCCCTCCGTTTCTCTTACGGAGAGGGCAATTCGCGCTACGACGCGTATCAGCCGCCGGCGACGGCCGGGATGATGGAGACGCCCGCGCCGTCGGGGGTCGAGGTCTCAAGGCCCTGCTCGAAGCGGACGTCGTCGTCGTTGACGTAGACGTTGACGAAGCGGCGCAGCTTGCCCTGGTCGTCCAGGACCCGGGCGGCGATGCCGGTGTGGTTCTTCTCCAGGTCGGAGATGACCTCGCCGAGGTTCGCGCCCTCGGCGCTGACCTCCGCCTTGCCGCCGGTGTAGGTGCGCAGGATGGTCGGGATGCGAACGGTCACGCTCATGCGAGGCCAGCCTCTCGGAAGGAGTCCAGGTTCGGGCGGATGGTGGCGGTGAGGCCGGTGCCGGCCACCGCGTCGAGGGTCTTCAGGCCGTCGCCGGTGTTGAGGACGACGGTGGTGAGCGACGGGTCCAGGACGCCGTTCTCGATCAGCTTCCTGGTGACGCCGACCGTCACGCCGCCCGCCGTCTCCGCGAAGATCCCCTCGGTGCGCGCGAGCAGCTTGATGGCGTCCACGACCTGCTCGTCGGTCACGTCCTCCACGGCGCCGCCGGTGCGACGGGCGATGTCGAGGACGTAGGGCCCGTCGGCCGGGTTGCCGATCGCCAGGGACTTGGCGATGGTGTCCGGCTTCTGCGGGCGTACGACGTCGTGACCGGCCTTGTACGCGGTGGACACCGGCGAGCAGCCCTCGGCCTGGGCGCCGAAGATCCGGTACGGCCTGTCCTCGACCAGCCCGAGCCTGATCAGCTCCTGCAGCCCCTTGTCGATCTTCGTGAGCTGGGAACCGGACGCGATCGGGACGACGATCTGGTCGGGCAGCCGCCAGCCGAGCTGCTCGCAGATCTCGTACGCGAGGGTCTTGGAACCCTCCGCGTAGTACGGCCGCAGGTTGACGTTGACGAAGCCCCAGCCCTCGCCCGCCGGGTCGCCGATCAGCTCGGAGCAGAAGCGGTTCACGTCGTCGTAGTTGCCCTGGATACCGACGAGTTCACCGCCGTAGACGGCGGCCATGACGACCTTGCCCTGCTCCAGGTCGTGCGGGATGAACACGCAGGAGCGGAAACCGGCGCGGGCGGCGGCGGCGCCGACGGCACCCGCGAGGTTGCCGGTGGAGGAGCAGGAGAGGGTCGTGAAGCCGAAGGCGCGGGCGGCCTCGATGGCCTGCGCGACGACGCGGTCCTTGAAGGAGTGCGTCGGGTTGCCGGAGTCGTCCTTGACGTACAGACCGCCGGTGACGCCCAGCTCGCGGGCCAGGTTGTCGGCCTTGACCAGCTTGGTCCAGCCGGGGTTGATGTTCGGCTTCTCGGCCACGTCGGCGGGGACGGGCAGCAGCGGAGCGTAACGCCAGATGTTCGCGGGGCCCGCCTCGATGCGCGCGCGGAGCTCCTCGGTGTCGTAGGCCGAGAAGTCGTAGGCGATCTCCAGCGGGCCGAAACACTCCTCGCAGGCGAAGACCGGGCCGAGCGGCACACGGTGACCGCACTCGCGGCAGGAGAGCGCGTCGGCGGGGCCCAGATCGACGGAGCCGGCGGGAGCGGAAGCGTCGGGGGTGGTGGTGCTTTCGGCAGTCTGCACAGCCATGGAGGCGAGGCCCTTTCTCCTCATCTTCCTCACGACGCATCTCGCCGTGAGACGGATTTGGCACCTTCCCTAGTCGGGAGCCTCGCCACGTCTGCGTGACAAGAACCGACTGGAGGGTTGCCGGGGCTTCAACGGGCCGTATCCCTCTGCCCCTCTGGATGAGCGGTATTCGGTTGTTGAACGGTGGTGCGCTTGTCGTGCGATGGTGCGCGCGTGACCCCCGGCATGCGGTAGGCCTCCGCGTTGTTCAAGACTGTAACCGAAGGCCAGGGCGGTTGAGACAGTCGTCCGCACCGCGAGATGGATCACAACGGATCACGAAGGAGCCCCCGGACGTGCTGGAAGAAGTCGAGCGCTGGTTGAGCGCACGCTCCTGGTCCGTGGCGGACCGGCCGATCCAGCAGCTCCTCGCCGCCAAGCACGCCACCGGGCAGTCGGTCAGCGTGGTGCTGCCCGCCCTCGACGAGGAGGCGACGGTCGGCGACATCGTCACGGTGATCCGCCGCGACCTGATGGGGCGGGTCCCGCTCGTCGACGAGATCGTCGTCGTGGACTCCGGATCGAGCGACCGTACGTCGGCGGTGGCCGCGGCGGCGGGCGCGCGCGTCGTGCACCGTGACGCGATCCTCCCCCGCATCCCGGCCGTGCCCGGCAAGGGCGAGGTGCTGTGGCGCTCGCTGCTGGTCACCGGCGGTGACATCGTGTGCTTCGTCGACGCCGACCTGCGCGAGTTCTCCGCCGACTTCGTCTCCGGGATCGTGGGCCCGCTGCTGACTGACCCGGACGTGCACCTCGTCAAGGCCATGTACGACCGCCCGCTGGGCGCGGCGGCCGGGCAGGGCGGCCGGGTCACGGAGCTGATGGCCCGGCCGCTGCTCAACATGCACTGGCCGCAGCTGGCCGGTTTCGTCCAGCCGCTCGGCGGCGAGTACGCGGCCCGCCGCTCCCTCCTCGAGCAGCTTCCCTTCCCCGTCGGCTACGGGGTCGAGCTGGGCATGCTGGTCGACTCCCTGCACCTGGTGGGTCTGGACGCCCTCGCGCAGGTCGACGTCGGCGTGCGCCGGCACCGGCACCAGGACGGCCAGGCGCTGGGCCGCATGTCCGCCGCGATCTACCGCACCGCCCAGCTCCGGCTGGCCCGCGGCCACCTGGTCCGCCCGTCCCTCATCCAGTTCGAACGGGGCGCCGACGGCTTCGAGCCGCGTACGTACTCCGTGGACACCGAGGAGCGGCCCCCGATGACGGAGATCGCGGAGTACGCGGCCCGGCGGGTGGCCTGAACACCGGCCGGGCGGGGGCGTGGGCCGGTGCGGAGGCCGGTGTGGAAGCCGGTGTGGAAGGTGACCACGTTTGAGGGTTTCGGGACCGGGCTAGGTTGAGGCGTATGGCTTCAAGCTTCGGTGCTGCTCAGGTGCTGGTCGCCTCCAACAGGGGGCCGGTCTCGTACGAGGTGCGTCAGGACGGTTCGCTGCACGCCAAGCGCGGCGGTGGCGGACTGGTCTCCGGACTGTCGGCCATCGGGCCGGACGCGGGGGCGCTGTGGGTGTGCTCCGCGCTCGGCGACGGTGACCGCGAGGCGGTGCGGCGCGGGATCGGCGAGGACGGCGTGCGGATGCTGGACGTACCGGCCGACGTGCACGCGGACGCGTACAACGGGATCGCCAACAGCGTGCTGTGGTTCGTGCACCACATGCTCTACCAGACGCCCGTGGAGCCGGTCTTCGACGCGGAGTTCCGGCGGCAGTGGGCCTCCTACGAGGCCTACAACCGGGCGTTCGCCCAGGCGCTGGCCGAGGAGGCCGCCGAGGGCGCGGTCGCGATCGTGCAGGACTACCACCTGACGCTGGTGCCGGGGATGCTGCGCGAGCTGCGGCCGGATCTCAGGATCGGGCACTTCTCGCACACGCCGTGGGCGCCGGTCGACTACTTCCGGATGCTGCCGGACGACATCGCCGAGCAGGTGCTGCGCGGCATGCTCGGCGCCGACCGGCTCGGCTTCCTCACCCGGCGCTGGGCCGACGCGTTCACCGCGTGCTGCGAGGCGCTGGTGGGCGGGCTCGGCTCCACGGAGACCGGCGTGCACGGGCTCGGCGCGGACGCGGACTTCCTGCGGCAGCGCTCGCACGAGGCCGACGTGGACGAGCGGATGGCGGCGCTGCGGGCGGAGATCGGCGAGGGCCCGGACGGGAGCGCGCGGAAGACGATCGTGCGGGTGGACCGGACCGAGCTGTCGAAGAACATCGTGCGGGGGCTGCTGGCGTACCGGGAGCTGCTGGCGGGGCGGCCCGAGTGGCGGGAGCGGGTCGTGCACGTCGCGTTCGCGTATCCGTCGCGGCAGGACCTCGCCGTGTACCGGGAGTACACGGCCGAGGTACGGCGGGTGGCCGAGGCGATCAACGCCGAGTTCGGGACGGCCGGGTGGACGCCGGTCGTACTGCATGTGAAGGACGACTTCGCGCGGTCGCTGGCGGCCTACCGGCTGGCGGACGTGGCGCTGGTCAATCCCGTCCGGGACGGGATGAACCTCGTCGCGAAGGAGGTACCGGTCGTCTCCGACGAGGGGTGCGTGCTGGTGCTGTCCCGGGAGGCGGGGGCGTACGAGGAGCTGGGCGAGGACGCGGTGGTGGTGAATCCGTACGACGTGTCGGGGACGGCCGAGGCGCTGCACGAGGCGTTGTCGGTGGGGGCCGGGGAGCGGGCGGAGCGGTCGAAGCGGCTGGCGGCGGCGGGTACGGCGCTGCCTCCGGCGCGGTGGTTCCTGGAGCAGTTGGAGGCGCTGCGGTCTTGATGGCCGGGTGACCGGCGCGGGGGGCTGGGGCTGGGCTGGGCTCAGGGCGAGGCTGGGCTCAGGGCGAGGCTGGGGCTCGAATCGGGGCCAGGGCTGGGATCGAGGCCGGGGCTGGGCTGAGCCCAGGGCGAGGCAGAGCTGGGCTGGGCTGGGCTGGGCTCAGGCCGGGCTCGGGGGCGGGACTGGGATCGGGGCCGGGCTGAGGTGGGTCGCGGGGCCCGGTGCTGCCGGGTGCCGCCGCGCCCACCCTGCGGCGGGACCGCCCGCGGCTACGTGGCGTCCGCCAGGGCACGGACGAGTGCCACCACTCCCGCTGGGCCGTCGACCACCAGGTCGGCGCGTTCGCGGAGGTCGGGGACCTCGTCGCTGCCGCTGCAGACCAGGAGGCCAGGGGTGCCCTCGGTGCGGAGCCGGTCGACCGCCGCGAAGGCGGGGAGGTCACCCAGGTCGTCGCCGGCGTAGAGGACGGCACCCGCGTCGACCTCCCGGACGTACTCCCGCAGGGCGGCGCCCTTGTCCATGCCGGGCGGGCGCAGTTCCAGGACCATGCGGCCCGGTTCGACGATCAGGCCGTGGCGGGAGGCCAGGTCGGTGAGCGGGGCGCGCAGGGTGTCGAAGGCCGCCTGGGGGTCGGGGGCGCGGCGGGTGTGGACGGCGACCGCGTGGCCCTTCTCCTCGGTCCACGTGCCCTGCTCCGCCCCGGACCGCGCCAGCAGTCCCGGCAGCTCGGCGCGGACTGCGGCGACGCCGGGGTGCGGGTCGGGGGTGGTGAGGGTGCCGGTGGCGGCGTCCCAGCGTTCGGCGCCGTAGTGGCCGAGGACGACGAGGTGGTCCAGGCCGGGGACGTCGGCGAAGCCGCCGTGGCGGACCGCGACCTCGGCCGGGCGGCCGGTGATCACCGCGACGGAGGCGACCTGCGGGGCGAGGGCCGCGAGCGCCGGTACGGCGTCCGGGTGGGCGCGGGCCCGGTCGGGGTCGGCGACGATCGGGGCGAGCGTGCCGTCGAAGTCGAGCGCGACCACCGCGCGGCCGGGACGGGCGAGAAGGGCGTGGAGCCCTTCGCGTCCGGCCGCCGTCGCGGGCGTCGGCAGGTGGTCCGGGAAGTCGTCGCGGGTGGAGTCCTGGTGGCTGCCCATACCGCGAACCTATCCCGCCGGCGCGGGGCCCACGCATCGCTCGCACACCTCTGCCGCACACCGGCCGCACACCGCACCGGCCGAACGGGCACCGGACGGCCCGCGTCTCGCGGACGGCCCGCGTCTCGCGGACGGCCCGGCGAATGCGGGCCCCGCGATCGCGCCGCGGGTCACGCCCGCCCGGGGGACGCCGGAGGCTCCCGGGGGACTCCCCCGGGGGAGGCTGTCCCCGTCCGTGCCAGGCGGCGTCACCGCTCCGAGCGCCGCGACTCCCGTATCCGGCGCAGCCGGTTGACCGTCACCGGGTCGGCCGCCAGGGCGCGGGGGTCGTCCAGGAGGGCGTTGAGGAGCTGGTAGTAGCGGACGGGAGCCAGGCCCAGTTCCTCGCGGATGGCGCGTTCCTTCGCGCCGGGGCCGGGGAATCCGCGGCGCTCCAGCGCGAGGATGTTCCGCTCCCTCTGTCCCAGGTCCATGTACGGCACCGTAGCGCCCGCCGCCGACAGCGGCGCCCCCGCACTCCGCGCCGCTACTCCGCGCTGCCCGCCCGCATCGCCGTCGCCTGGATCTGGCCGAGCACCTCCTTGGTGCTGCCGCCGGGGGCGACCGCCTGGCCGATGCGCTTCTTGACGTCCGCGCTGACCGAGGCCCAGGAGCTCTTGCCGACCGGGTAGAGCTCGGAGAGCAGCAGCTCGTTCAGGAACGGCTGGAGGTCCTTGTCCTCCGCCGCGCTGCTCATCACCTGGGACGCGGAGGTGGTCACCGGCAGCAGGTCGTACTGGCGGGAGAAGGCGAGGACGTTCTCGTCGTTGTAGACGAAGTCGAGGAAGTCGCCGATCTCCTCCCGGTGGCCGTTCTCCTTGAAGGCGGTCATCCAGTCGGTGACACCGAGCGTGTTCCTGCTGGCGCCGTCGATGCCGGGGGTCGGCACCATGCCGTACTTCACGCCCTTGCCGGACGCCGTCTTCATCAGCGTGGGGTGCCCGTTGAGCATGCCGACGTCGCCGTTCGCGAAGGCGGCGAAGGCGTCGGCCCGGTTGAGTCTGCCGGGGGCGACCGGGCCGGTGAGGCCCTTGCCGACCAGTTCGTCCTTGAGCCAGGTGAAGGTGGTGACGTTCTGCGGCGAGTCGACGGAGTAGGTGCCGACGTCGTCGGTGTAGCCGCCCCCGCCGCTGAGCATCCACTGCATCGTCTCGGCCGGTGCCTCCTCGGGGCCCAGCGGCAGCGCGTACGGGTACTTCACGCCCTCCGCCTTGAGCTTCCCGGCGGCGTCGGCGAGGTCGTCCCAGGTCTTCGGCGGGGTGACGCCGGCCTTGTCGAAGAGGGTCTTGTTGTAGAAGAGCACGCGGGTGGAGGCCGCGAAGGGCAGGCCGTACTGCACGCCGTTGACCTGGCCGGCGCCGGCGAGCTGCGAGACGTAGTTGGCCTGGACCGGGATGGAGAGCAGGTCGTCGGCCCGGTAGAGCAGGTCCTTGTCCGCGTAGTCGGAGTAGGCGCCGATCTGCGCCATGTCGGGCGCCTTGCCGGCCTCGACCATCTCGCGGACCTTGCGGTCGACGTCGTTCCAGGAGTACACGGTGACGTCCACGTGCACGTCGGAGTGGGTGGCCTCGTAGGCCTTGGCCAGCTCGTCCCAGTAGGCCTGCGAGCTGTTGGCCTTGCTGTCGCCGTAGTCGGCGGCGACCAGCTTCAGGGTCACCTCGCCGGAGTCCCCGGTGAGTCCGCAGCCACCGAGGACCGCTGTCATGCCCAGTGCGGACACCACCGCGATCGTTCCTGTCCTACGCCGCTGCACCCTGATTCCCCAACCCTGCCGACGACTTGCCGTTCGCCGCTTTGCTTGTGCGTTCGCTTGTTCGCTTGTCCGTTTAACGGATTAAGGTCTACACCACGACAGTGGACTAGACCTCTCCCGGGTCGACGGGCCACACTGTCCCCGTGAGACATGTCATCGCCCTCGACGTGGGCGGCACCGGGATGAAGGCCGCCCTGGCCGGGCCTGGGGGCGAGCTGCTGCACCAGGCGCGCCGGGCCACCGGCCGCGACCGCGGGCCCGAGGCGGTCGTCGCGGGCATCCTGGACTTCGCCGCCGAACTGCGCGCCTACGGTGCCGACCGGTTCGGCGAGCCCGCCCGCGCCGCCGGGGTGGCCGTCCCCGGCATCATCGACGAGGAGAGCGGCACCGCCGTGTACGCGGCCAACCTCGGCTGGCGCGACGTACCGCTGCGGGCGCTGCTCGGCGAGCGGCTCGGCTCCGTCCCGGTCGCCCTCGGCCACGACGTGCGCACCGGCGGGCTCGCCGAGGGACGCATCGGGGCGGGACAGGGCGCCGACCGGTTCCTGTTCGTGCCGCTGGGCACCGGCATCGCGGGTGCCATCGGCATCGACGGCCGGGTGGAGTCGGGCGCCCACGGCTTCGCGGGCGAGATCGGCCACATCGTCGTACGTCCCGGCGGCACCCCGTGCCCGTGCGGGCAGCGCGGCTGCCTCGAGCGGTTCGCGTCCGCGTCGGCGGTCAGCCAGGCCTGGGCCGAAGCGTGCGGCGACCCGGACGCGGACGCCGCCGACTGCGCCAAGGCCGTCGCGTCGGGCGACACCCGGGCGCTCGCCGTGTGGCAGGACGCCGTGGACGCGCTCGCCGACGGGCTGGTCACCGCGCTCACTCTGCTGGACCCGCGCGTCCTGATCATCGGTGGCGGCCTCGCCGAGGCGGGGGAAACCTTGTTCACACCGCTGCGGGACGCGGTCCGGCGGCGCGTCACCTTCCAGAAGCTGCCAGAGATCGTCCCCGCTGCCCTGGGGGACACCGCCGGCTGCCTGGGTGCCGGGCTCATGGCCTGGGACCTGGTCGAGGCCGACCGGTTCGGCACCGGCCCGCTCGGCACCGGCCGGACCGGCACCGAACCGCTCGGCACCGAGCCCCACGGCACCACTTCTTCCGTTTCCACGACCGCGACTCCCCCGGAGGTAACCACCTGATGGCCCCAAGCAAGGTTCTCGCCGGTGCCCGGGTGGTACTGCCCACCGGGACCGTGGACGACGGCCGCGTCATCGTCGACGGCACGCGGATCGCCGACACGGCGCCCCCTCGGGCCGAAGTCCTCGACCTGTCGGGCCTCTGGGTGGTCCCCGGCTTCGTCGACATCCACAACCACGGCGGCGGCGGAGCCTCCTTCACCGGCGGCACCGCCGAGGACGTCCTCAAGGGCGTCGAGACCCACCGCCTGCACGGCACCACCACGGTGGTCGCCTCCGCCGTCACCGGTGACCTGGACTTCCTCGCCCGGCACGCCGGGCTGCTCGCCGAGCTGGCCCAGCAGGGCGACATCGCCGGCATCCACTTCGAGGGACCGTTCATCTCCCCGTGCCGCAAGGGCGCCCACGACGAGCAGCTGCTGCGCGATCCCGACCCGGCCGAGGTCCGCAAGCTCATCGACGCCGCGCGCGGCCACGCGAAGATGCTGACGCTGGCCACCGAGCTGCCGGGCGGCCTGGACTCCGTACGGCTGCTCGCGGAGCACGGCGTGATCGCGGCGGTCGGGCACACGGACGCGACGTACGAGCAGACGCTCCAGGCCATCGACGCGGGCGCCACGGTCGCCACGCACCTCTTCAACGCGATGCCGCCGCTCGGCCACCGCGCCCCCGGCCCGATCACGGCGCTGCTGGAGGACGAGCGGATCACCGTCGAGCTGATCAACGACGGCACCCATCTGCACCCGGCCGCGCTGCAGCTGGCCTTCCACCACGCGGGCGCCGCCCGGGTCGCCTTCATCACCGACGCGATGGACGCGGCCGGCTTCGGCGACGGCCGCTACCTGCTCGGCCCGATGGAGGTCGAGGTCGCCGACGGCGTGGCCCGGCTGGTGGAGGGCGGCTCGATCGCGGGCTCCACGCTCACCCTGGACCGCGCCTTCAAGCGGGCGGTGACGGTGGACGGGCTGGCCGTGGAGGACGTCGTCGCGGCGATCTCCGCCAACCCCGCCCGACTGCTCGGTCTGGGCGACCGGGTCGGCTCCCTGGAGCCCGGCAAGGACGCCGACCTGGTGGTCCTGGACGCCGCGTTCGACCTGGTGGGCGTCATGCGCCGGGGCGAATGGGTGGTCGATCCCCAGCTGGGCTGATCCGTCCCCCGGCCGGTCTCCGGACCGGCCCGGAGACCGGCCCGTCTCCGGCCTCGTTCCCGGACCGGCCCCAAACCGGCCTCGATCCGGCCCCGGGTCCGGCCGGCGGTAGCCGGACCGGGAGCTGGACCGGGGGCTGGACCGGGGGCTGGGCCGACCGCCGTCCTTTTGGCATGATCGTGTCCACGGAAGGCAGCCTGCCCGCGGAAGGCGGCCGCAGGCGATCGGGGGAGGTCGGCGCAGGTGACACGGGCGACACGGGTGGTCCTCACCGTCACACTGAACACCGCTCTCGACATCACCTACCGCGTCCCGCGTCTCAGGCCCCACGCCTCCCACCGGGTCACCGAGGTGACGGAGCGGCCCGGCGGCAAGGGGCTGAACGTGGCCCGGGTGCTGGCGGCCCTCGGGCACCCGGTGACGGTCACCGGCTTCGCGGGCGGCGTCACCGGTGACGTCGTGCGCGAAGGGCTCGCCGGCGTGCCCGGGATGTCCGACGCGCTCGTGCCGGTCGCGGGGGCGACCCGGCGCACCATCGCCGTCGTCGACGAGCTCACCGGCGACACCACCCAGCTCAACGAGCCGGGCCCGGCCGTCGCACCCGCCGAGTGGAACGCCTTCCAGGACGTCTACGAGGACCTGCTCACCGGCGCCTCGGCGGTCGCCCTGTGCGGCAGCCTGCCGCCGGGCGTCCCGGTGGGCGCCTACGCCGGGCTGGTGCGCGCGGCACGCGCCGCGGGCGTGCCGGTGCTGCTGGACACCAGCGGTGAGCCGCTGCGCCGGGGGGTCGCCGCCCGCCCGGACCTGATCAAGCCGAACGCCGACGAACTGGCCGAGCTGACCGGCTCGCACGAGCCGGTGCGGGCCACGCAGGCCGCCCGGCGCCGCGGTGCCCGCGCCGTGGTCGCTTCGCTGGGCGCCGCGGGGCTGCTCGCGGTCGCCCCGGAGGGCCGCTGGCGTGCGGCCCCGCCCGCCCGTGTCCGGGGCAATCCGGCCGGTGCGGGCGACTCGGCGGTCGCGGGGCTGCTCTCCGGTCTGGTCGAGAACCTGCCCTGGCCGGACCGCCTGGCCCGCGCGGTCGCCCTGTCCGCGGCGACGGTGGCGGCACCGGTGGCGGGCGAGTTCGACCGGGCGGCGTACGAGGAGCTGCTCGGACGCGGGGTCGCGGTGACGGCGGAGGCCGGCGCGGCGTGACGCCCCGGCCTGCGGCGCCCTACTCCTTGACCTGGCCCTTCTTCAGGGAGAACTCGTCCAGCAGCACGTTGCACTTGTCGCCGCCGGCGCAGGAGAGCGTGATGGTGTTGGTGCCCTTGTTCAGGGTGGGCCAGGCGTAGGTGGTGGTCCAGCCCTTGGCGAAGTCGCCGTCCTTGGCGCCGGTGAAGTTGCCCATGTTCAGCTTGCTGCCGAACTCCTTGCCGTTGACCGTCAGGGTCATCGACTGGTCCTCACCGGCCGCGCTGTACCCGGCGAAGAAGGTGTAGAGGCCGTCCTCGGGGATGCCGTCCACGGTCCAGGTGACCGAGGCACCGGGCTGGTTGAGATTGGCCACGTAGACGCCGCCGTCCGACCGGGCGCCCTCTATGTCCGACGCCGTCGCCACGCCGGGCGACAGCCGCAGCGCCTTCGCGTCGATCGCGGGCAGCTCCACCTCTTCCCCGGCACCGTCACTGGCCGACGGGCTCGGGTCGGTGGTCTCGGACCGGGTGGGGGCGGGGTCGCCGCCGGCCTCGTTGCCGCCCTTGTCGTCGTCCGAGCTGCTGCTGGTCATGGCCACGGCGATGCCGATGACGACCGCGGCGACCACCGCGACCGCGCCGATCAGCAGGCCCTTGGTGTTGGGGCCGCGGCGTCCGCCGCCCCCGCCGTGCCCCGACTGCTGCGGGGCGGTGGGAGCACCGCCGCCGGGGAAGGTCTCCGGCGCGGCGTAGTGCGCGTTCGGCCGGCCGTGGGCGCCCTGCGGCTGACCGTAGGCGCCCTGCTGCTGCGGTGCGGCCTGGCCGTAGGCGCCGGTCGGCGCGGCCTGGCCCTGCGGTGCCCCGTACTGCCGTGTGCCGACGGGACGCACCCGGTTGACGGAGTTCGGGTAGCCGTAGCCACCGGACGGCGGCTGGGCTCCGTTGGCCTGCCCGTCGGCGTAGAGGTAGCCGAAGGGGTCGTCGTCCTCGGGCGTGCTCGCGCCGTTGTTGCCGGGCGTCATCCCTAGGTCTCCTAACCAGATGCGGTGCGTGTGCGGTACGGGTGTGAGACAGCGAGCCTACCCGCTCCTACTGACCCGAAGGGGTGACTCGGACCGCACCAGGGCGCCGACCTGGTGATCATCCGGCTCGGCGATGCTGTTTGGGACGAGATCGTTTCTCGACGTACATCCGTTCGTCGGCGGACTTCAGTACCTCGTCCGCCGTCATGCCGCAGTGGGCCCACCCGATGCCGAAGCTGGCGCCCACGCGGACGGCCCGCCCCTCGGCCCGGATCGGCTGGATGATCTCGCCTCGCAGTCGTACGGCGAGGTCCTGGGCGTCGGCCCGGCCGAGCCCGTTGGCGAGGATGACGAACTCGTCACCTCCGAGCCGGGCCACCGTGTCGCCGTCGCGCACGCCGTCGCTGAGCCGGCGGGCGACCTCGATGAGGACGGCGTCGCCGGCGTTGTGCCCGAACCGGTCGTTGATCGACTTGAAGCCGTCCAGGTCGCAGAAGAGGACCGCGAGCCCCTTGGTGCCGTCGTCCCGGCCATCCTCGGGGGCGACGGCGTGCACATGGTGGTCGTAGGCGCCGTACGGATCGGCGGCCGCCGCCCCGAAGTCGAAAGTGTGGCCGCCGGAGTCGAAGACGGCGGCGTCTCCTCCGCCGGAGTCGAACACGGCGGCGTCTCCGTAGGCGGCGTCCATGGCGTCCACCACGCCCGCGTGGGACGACTGGGGGCGCCGGCACAGCCGGGCGGCGAGGCGGGAGCGCAGCTCGGCGGAGTTCGGCAGGCCGGTGAGGGAGTCGTGGGAGGCGCGGTGGGCGAGCTGGAGCTCGCGGCGCTTGCGCTCCTCTATGTCCTCGACGTGGGTGAGCAGGAAACGCGGCCCGTCGGCGGCGTCGGCGACGACGCTGTTGCGCAGGGAGACCCAGACGTAGGTGCCGTCGCGGCGGCCCAGGCGCAGCTCGGCCCGGCCGCCCTCGGCGGAGGTGCGCAGCAGGGTGCCGATGTCCTCGGGGTGGACGAGGTCGGAGAAGGCGTAGCGGCGCATCGCGGAGGCGGGGCGGCCGAGCAGGCGGCACAGGGCGTCGTTGGTGCGCAGGATGCGGCCGTGCTGGTCGCCGCCCATCTCGGCGATGGCCATGCCGGAGGGGGCGTACTCGAAGGCCTGGCGGAAGCTTTCCTCGCTGGCCCTGAGGGCCTGCTGGTCGCGTTCCAGGCGGACCAGGGCGCGCTGCATGTTGGAGCGGAGCCGGGCGTTGCTGATCGCGATGGCGGCCTGGAACGCGTACATCTGCAAAGCCTCGCGGCCCCAGGCGCCGGGGCGGCGGCCGTTGCGCGGCCGGTCCACGGACAGGACGCCGACCAGCTCGCCGCTGTTGCCGCCGCCCTGCGGGCCGGGCGCGTACATCGGGGCGAAGAGCCGGTCCGAGGGGTGCCACTCGTCCTCGAAGCGGGGCGCGGGTCCGTCGGTGTACCACTGGGGGACGTCGTCGTCGTCGAGGATCCAGCCCTCGGTGTGGGGTATGAAGATCAGGTCGCCCCACTGCTCGCCCATGCCCAGGCGGCGGTCCCAGGAGTCGCGGGAGCCGACGCGGCCGGTGATCAGCGCCTCGGCGGCCTGGTTGCCCGCGAAGGCCGCCACGACGAGGTCGCCGTCGGGGCGGACCAGGTTGACGCACGCCAGTTCGTACCCGAGGGCGTGGACGACGCCGTCGGCGACGGTCTGCAGGGTGTCGGCCAGACTGCGGGCCGTGTTCATGTCGGCCATGGCCTGGTGCAGCTGACGCAGGGACGCAAGACGGACGTAGGGCTCCGACTCGGTCTCCATGCTCGCCCTCCCCCCGAGACCTCGCAGTGAATCAAGGGTTCTCTTCGGCGCCTTTACTGATGGTGCCCTTGCAGGTTCCCCGCCACTGAATCACAGCGCGCTCCCCACTCGGTACACAGGGTCAACAATTACCGCTCCTTGTGACTCAAGTCACAGCGAAAGATGAACAATTGAGTGGTGTTTCTGCGTTTTCCCTGTGCGTTTACCGAACGCAAAGTTTGTAGGTATGCGCACGTCTCGTTCTGTGGTCCTAGGTCCCGGTTCGCGCCCCGGTTCGGTCCGGGGGCCGATGCGGGGCCGACGGCCCGGCGATTAGCGTGGCGGCGTGCCGAATTCTCCGTCTCTCACGTCCCCCGAGGCCTCCGCGTCCCCCGCCTTCCCGTTGCCGTCGCCCGCCCCCGGGCATGCTGAGGGGGTGAGCAACGAGGAGTTCCGCGCCGCCATGTCCCGGCTGGCCTCGGGCGTGGTCCTGGTGACCGCGCAGGAGCCGTCGCTCGACCCGGACGACCCGCGGGCGCCGAGCGGCGAGGACGTCGGGATGACGGCGACGGCGTTCATGTCGGTGTCCCTGGACCCGCCGCTGGTCCTGGTCAGCCTGCGCGAGGGCTCCCGCATGGACGACCTGCTCGACGAGCAGCCCCTGTGGGCGGTCTCCGTGCTGTCGGAGAACCAGCGGCACATCGCGGGCCGCTTCGCGATGAAGGGCCGCGTCAGCGACCGGCTCCTCTTCGCGGACATTCCCCACCGGCGGGGCGAGGCGTCCGGGGCACCTCTGGTGGGCGGCGCGCTGGCGGCCCTGGAGTGCCGTACCGAGCAGCGGGTGCCGGCCGGGGACCACACCCTGGTGATCGGCCGCGTGCTGACCGCCGCGCTGCCGAGCGCGGACGGGGGGCCGCTGGCGTACTTCCGGGGGCGGTACCGGCAGCTGGGCTGAGCGGTAATTCGCTCGTCCCGCGCAAGGCGCCCGCCTAGGGTGCGCGCATGACTACCGGCACCGCGCTCCGCCTCGAAGAGATCACCCCCGCGAACATCGAGGCCGCCCTCGCCATACGCGTGCGCCCCGAGCAGGAGTTCGCCGTCTCCCCGGTGGTGAAGTCCCTCGCCGAGGCCTACCTCCACCCCCACAAGGCCTGGCCCCGTCTGATCGTCGACGGCGACCGTCCCGTCGGCTTCCTCATGGGCTTCTTCGACATCGACTGGTACGACGACGGCAGCGCGCTGCGCTCCGGCCTGTGGCGCCTGAACATCGCCGCCGACGAGCAGGGACGGGGCTACGGCCGCTTCGCCGTGGAGTCGGTGGCCGCCGAGATCCGCCGCCGCGGCGGCACCGAGTTCTTCGTCACCTGGCACCCCGGTGCGGACGGCCCCGAGGACTTCTACCTGGGCCTCGGCTTCCGTCCGAACGGGGAGAAGGCCGAGGAGGAGACGGTCGGCGTGCTGGACCTGGACCGTTAGCGGCACCCGCACGGCCGGTGCGGTGGTCAGTCCCAGCTCTTCGGGGAGCGTCCCCGCTTGGTCTGCGAGCGCTGCTTCTTCTCCCGCAGCCGGCGTTCGTTGATGCCGCGCGGGATGCGGGTCGGTCTGCGGGGCCTGGGCGGGGGCGCGGTGGCCTCGGCGAGGAGGGCGGCGAGGCGTACGGCGGCACTCTCGCGGTTGCGCCACTGCGAGCGGTGCTCGGAGGCGCGGACGGTGACGATCCCGTCGGTCAGGCGCCCGGCCAGCCGCTCCAGCGCCCGCCGCTTCCACACCTCGGGCAGGGACTCGGTCCTCGCCAGGTCGAAGCGGAGCTCCACCGCCGTGTCCGTGGTGTTGACGTGCTGCCCGCCGGGCCCCGAGGAGCGCGAGAAACGCCAGACGAGCTCGGCCTCGGGCAGGGAGACGGAGCCGCGGATGACATGGGGACCGGACATGCCGTCCATGTTCCCGTCCCCGGACGGCCCACGTCACCCCAATATCCTGACCCGGGCCTCGGTAAAGAAAGTAAAGAGAGCAGGAACCTTGCGTACCCCTCTCGTCGTTCATGGGGTAGCTGTAGCTTTCTTGCCGTAAGTAAACGAAGGAAGGGACTCCCAACAATGGCTGTAAGCCTGTCCAAGGGTGGCAACGTCTCGCTCACCAAGGAGGCTCCGGGCCTGACCGAAGTCACCGTGGGCCTCGGCTGGGACGTCCGTACCACCACCGGCACCGACTTCGACCTCGACGCGTCCGCGATCGCGGTCAACACGCAGGGCAAGGTCTACTCCGACGCCCACTTCGTCTTCTTCAACAACAAGCAGACGCCGGACAACACGATCGTCCACACCGGTGACAACCGCACCGGCGAGGGCGCCGGCGACGACGAGGCGATCAACGTCAACCTGGCCGGCCTCCCGGCCGACATCGAGAAGATCGTCTTCCCGGTCTCGATCTACGACGCCGAGAACCGCTCGCAGAACTTCGGCCAGGTGCGCAACGCCTACATCCGCATCCTCAACAAGGCCGGCGGCGCCGAGATCGCCCGCTACGACCTGTCCGAGGACGCGGCCACCGAGACCGCGATGGTCTTCGGCGAGCTGTACCGCAACGGCGCCGAGTGGAAGTTCCGCGCCGTCGGCCAGGGCTACGCCTCGGGCCTGGTGGGCATCGCCCAGGACTTCGGCGTGAACGTCTGACGTTCACCCGCTCGTTCGTTCCGTACGAAGGCCCCCCGGTCGTGCGCCGGGGGGCCTTCGGCGTCCCGGGAGCGGGCGTCACGGCAAGGGCGTCACGGCAGCGGGGCGTCACGGCAGCAGGCGCCGCTCCTTGGCGACTGCGACCGCGCCCGCGCGGGTGTCGACGCCCAGCTTGTCGTAGATACGGCGCAGGTGGGTCTTGACCGTGGCCTCGCTGATGAACAGGGCCCGGGCGATCTCCCGGTTGCCGAGGCCGGTGGCGAGCTGGGCGAGGATGTCGCGTTCGCGGTCGGTGAGGGAGGGGCGTGGGCTTCGCATGTTGGCCATGACCCGGCTGGCGACCGGCCCGGACAGTGCCGTGCGGCCCTGGGCGGCGGCGTGGATGGCGGCGAAGAGCTCCTCGGGGCGTTCGGCCTTCAGCAGGTAGCCGGTCGCGCCGGCCTCGATGGCGCGGGTGATGTCGGCGTCGGTGTCGTACGTGGTCAGGACCAGGACGTGCGGGGCCGCCGCCCCGGTCCCCCCGGTTCCCCCGGGCCCCCTGATCCCCCCGGTCTCCGCCGTCTCCGCGGTGGCCGTGAGGCGGCGGGTGGTCTCCACGCCGTCGATGCCGTCGCCGAGCTGAAGGTCCATCAGCACCACGTCCGGTGCCAGCCGCGCGGCGAGGGCGAGCGCCTCCTCGCCGGTTCCCGCCTCCCCGGCCACCTCGATGCCGGGGGCGCTGTCGAGCAGGGCGAGCAGCCCGGCCCGTACGACGACGTGGTCGTCGCAGACCAGGATGCGCACGGGGGCCGGGGCGGGGCCGGGGCCGGCCGGGTCGGTCATCGGGGTCTCTCCAGCTGGTCGGCGGGGGCGGGGCGGGGCGGTTCCAGGGGGACGGCGGCGGACAGGACGGTGCCCTCGCCGGGCGCGGACTCGACGGTCAGGGTGCCACCGAGCTGACGCAGCCGGGCGCGCATGGCGGGCAGCCCGTGTCCGCGCGCACCGGCGGGGGCGCCGGGCAGTCCGGCCGGGTCGAAGCCGTGCCCGTCGTCGGTGACGTCCAGGACGACCTGGTCGTCGAGGAGCGTGAGGGTGAGCGCGACGGCGGACGCGTCGGCGTGTTCCCGGACGTTGGCCAGGGCGCCCTGGGCGATGCGCAGCAGGGCCGACTGGACGCGGTCGGGCAGCGGCGGGACGCAGGCGCCGTCGTCGACGTGGACGCGCACATCGAGGGGGTCGCCGGACTCCCGCGCGGCCAGGGCGCGCAGCGCCGCCTCGAGGCCGCCTCCGCGAGCCAGGTCGGCGGGGGCGAGGTCGTGGACGAAGCGGCGGGCCTCGGTGAGGTTGTGCTCGGCGACGGATGCGGCGCCCCGGACGTGGGTGCGGGCCTTGTCCGGGTCGGACTCCCAGACCCGCTCGGCCGCCTGGAGCAGCATCCGCTGACTGGACAGGCCCTGGGCGAGACTGTCGTGGATCTCCATCGACAGCCGCTGGCGTTCGGCGAGGGTGCCCTCGCGGCGCTCCGAGGCGGCGAGTTCGCGGCGGGTGCGGATCAGGTCGTCGATCAGGGCTCGCTGCCGGGCCGCCTGCCGTTCGGTGTGCCAGAACACGGACGCCGCGATCGCGGCGACGGCGGGCGGCGCGAGCAGCAGGTTCGGGTCGAGGCCGGACAGCCGGTACTGCGCGGCGACGACGAGCACCGTCAGCAGGGTGACCAGCACGAGCGCCGCCCTGGCGGGCAGGGTGCGCAGACCGGTGTAGAAGAGGGGCACCGCGCACCACGAGAAGCTGGGCGCGAGGACGACCAGCACCATCCACACCACGACCACCAGCCCCAGCCAGACCAGGCGCCGCCGGGCCGGCCGCGCCCCGGGGCCGCTCGGGACGGGCCCGAGCAGGACGGGCCCGAGCAGGTGCAGCAGGGCGAGGGCGAGGGACAGGGCGAGGATCCACGGGGTGCGGGGTTCGCCGGGGTGCCGCAGCAGGAAGCGGGCCAGAGCACCACCGAGCAGGAGGAAGAACGCCGCGTGCATGACGGCGCCGAGCCACCGGGGGTCCGGGTCGTACGGCTTCGGCATCCCGCGCACCTTCCTTTCACCTGCCCGCTCCACCCTGCTGTCTCTGTTTCGCGCCGCCTGCTCCACAACGTGCCGTGGGAGACCTTGAGCTGGGCGGACACTCCCATGGTGGCCCTTCCGGACGCCCGGCGGGTCAGCCGATCGGACGACCCCGCCGTCATCCGTTCCGTCGCCCACGAGCAGCCGGAACGGCGACCGTGCGCACCGGGTGCGGGGCGGAGGGTGGAGAGCGGACGGAATCCCGTCCCCATCCCGAGGAGCAGACCACCATGAAGAAGACCTTCTCCCGGCGCGCCCGTATCGCCACCGGCGGGGCCGTCCTCGCCGCCGTCGCGGCCGGCACGTTCGGCACGGTGGCGGCGAACGCCTCCGCACCGGACGCCGCCCCGGGCTCCGCGGTGGCCGCCGCCCCCGCCGCCGCGGCGGGCAAGCGCGACACCACCACTTCCACGCATCTGACGATCGACGCCGCGAACGAGGCGGCGCGGGCCGCGCTGAAGGCCGCCGAGAAGGAGGGCCAGCGGATCACGGTCGCGGTCGTCGACCGCAACGGCAACACGATCCTCACCATGCGCGGTGACGGCGCCGGCCCGCAGTCGTACGAGTCGGCCGTGAAGAAGGCGTTCACCTCGGTCGCCTGGAACGCCTCGACCACCGAGCTGGAGGGCCGCCTGGAGAACGCCCCGAACCTGAAGGACATCCCGGGCACGTTGTTCCTGGGCGGTGGTGTCCCGATCACCGCCGGCAAGGCGCCGATCGCCGGCATCGGCGTGGCGGGGGCCCCGTCCGGCACGCTGGACGAGAAGTTCGCGCAGGCGGGTGCGGAGGCACTCGGCTGAGGCCCCGCGCCTGCCCCGGCAGGCGCGACAGCCGGCCTCGACAGCCGGCCTCGACAGGCGATCCCAACGGGCGTTTCACGTGAAACGCCTCATAGGATCGCGACGTGCGCACCCCCCGTCTGCTCGTAGCCGCCGCCACCGTCACCGTCCTCGCGGCGTGCAGCGGTGGCGGGGCGGTCGACGGCACCCCCGGCGGCTCGGGCGTGCGTGACCCGTACTTCCCGAAGGCGGGCAACGGCGGCTACGACGTCGGCCACTACGACCTGGCCCTGGACTACGGCCCCGACACCGGGCACCTCACCGGAACCGCGACGATCACCGCCCGCGCCACCCGGGAGCTGTCCGCCTTCAACCTCGACCTCAAGGGCCTGGACGTCGAGAAGGTCACCGTCGAGGGCCGCAACGCGCGCTTCAACCGGGCCGGCCAGGAGCTGACCGTCCGCCCGGCGGACGAACTGGACGACGGGGAGACGGTCCGCGTGAGCGTCCGCTACTCCGGCGACCCGGTGACGGTGACCGACCCCGACGGGTCCGAGGAGGGCTGGCTGCCCACCACCGACGGCGCGGTCGCGCTGGGTGAGCCGACCGGGTCGATGGCCTGGTTCCCCGGCAACCACCACCCCTCCGACAAGGCCACGTACCACCTCGCGATGACCGTGCCGGAAGGCCTCGGAGTCGTCTCCAACGGCGAGTTGACGGACGAGGACACCCGCGACGGCCGTACGACCTTCACCTGGCACACCGCCGAGCCGATGTCGAGTCACGTCGTCACGGTCGCCGTCGGTGACTGGGAGACCGACCGCTCCACCACCGGCGACGGCCTGGCGGTGTACACGGCCGTCGACCCGGAGCAGGCCGACGCGAGCCGGAAGGTCCTGGGGAGGATCCCCGAGGTCGTGGAGTGGGCCGAGGAGAACTTCGGCCCGTACCCGTTCTCCTCCACCGGCGCGATCGTCGACCGCGTCGAGGACGCCGGCTACGCCCTGGAGACCCAGAACCGCCCCTACTTCCCCGGCGCCCCCGACACCGTCCTGCTCGTCCACGAACTCGCCCACCAGTGGTACGGGAACTCCGTCAGCCCGAAGACCTGGCGGGACATGTGGCTCAACGAGGGCTTCGCCACCTACGCCGAGTGGCTGTGGGAGGAGGACGAGGGCGGCGACACCGCGCAGGAGACCTTCGACGCCCTCTACGACGGGACCTACTACCCCGACGAGGATGCGGACGACTCGATCTGGGCGTTCCCGCCCGCGGACCCGCCCGACGCGGAGCGCATCTCCGCGAGCCCCGTCTACCAGCGCGGCGCGATGGTCCTGCACAAGATCCGCCAGGCGGTCGGCGACGAGGCCTTCGGTGCGCTCCTCGAGGGCTGGGCCACCACCCACCGTCACGGCAACGCGGACACCGGGGACTTCACGGCGTACGTGGAGAAGTCGGCGCCGGACGAGGACTTCACGGAGATCTGGGAGGACTGGCTGTACGGGGACGGCCGGCCGGAGAGCCCGTGAGCCACCGCCCCGGCCACAGCCCTACGCCTCGGGGGCCTCGAACGCGTCGAGCAGCCGGGCCAGGTCCGGCGGCCAGAGGGGCTCGGCGGCCTCGGCGAGTTCCTCGCGGGTCCACCAGCGCCAGGTGAGGATGCCGTCCTCGGCGTGGGCGGCGGCCAGGTGGGGGCCGGTCGGTTCGCGGCGCGGGCCGTGGGCGACGTAGATGTGCTCGTGCTGGCGGACGGGGCCGATGCTCAAGTGGGTGAAGTCGTGTTCCCAGGTGCACAGCAGCGGGCCGGGCTCCAGGTCGGTCCAGCCGGTCTCCTCGCGCACCTCGCGCAGGGCACCCTCGCGGGGGCTCTCGTCCGCTTCCAGGCCGCCGCCGGGCATCGCCCAGTGCACGCCGACCTCGACGTTGTCGTAGCGGAAGAGGAAGACGGCGCCCCCGGGGTCGAGCACGGCGACGCGGGCGGCGCGGCGCGGGGTGCGCGGCGGCTCGCCCGCCGGTACGCCCAGCGGTTTGCGCAGCACCGTGCACGGGCGGCCCCCGCTCAGGTCCGGGCGGTGGTCGACGGCCGCGTAGCCGAGGGCGGCCCAGAAGGCGAGTCCGTCGGTGTTGGCGTCGAGGACGGCGAGCCGTACGGCGGTGCGGCCCTCGGCCCGGAAGCGGTCCTCGACGAGGGACGCGAGCCGTCTGCCGTACCCCTGCCGCCGCAGCCCCGCGTCCACCATCAGCAGCCCGATCCACGGGTCCGGGTCGGCCGGGTCCGGATGCCGGACGAGCGTGACCGCGACCCCGACCGGCCGGCCCGCGTCCCGGGCGAGCAGCACCTCGGCGCCCGGCCGCGCCAACTCGTCGGCCAGCGCGGCCGCCACCTGCTCCGGACGGATGTCGTCCGGGTCCGGGAAGTCGCCGCCGAGCGCGTGGAAGGCGCGGTTCGAGGCGTAGAGAGCGGTGACTTCGGTGAGGAGGGGGCCCGGGATGTCGCGGTCGGCGGTGAGCGGGAGGGGGGTGAGAATCACGGGGGCAACCTATCCGGTCCACGCGTCCGTGAGGCGTGTCCGCGGGGCGCTCCGGGCCGGACGGGCGCAGGCCGGGCCGACGGGCGCCCGCGCCTCCCTCGCGCCGCTCAGGCGGCCTGGGCGGCGCGGGCCCGCTGGCGCGAGGTCAGCCGGGAGACCAGGACCAGCGCCAGCACGGTGCTCACGATGCCGACAACGTTGGCGCCCTGGGAGTTGAGGATGCTCTCCCTGGCGTCCACGACCCGTTCGTCCTCGCTCCAGACCTGGAACGAGTCGATCATGAACATCACGAAGTGGGCGAGCCAGAACCACCACCAGGTGTGCACCAGCCACCGCCCGGCGCCCTTCGGACGGCCGGTCGTCGCCGTCCAGATGTCGTTGGCGATCTGCTTGGGCAGGTAGAAGTTGACGACGGGAATGAACCAGGCGCCCGCCGCCAGACCGGGGCCGTAGCGGATCCGGCCCGGCGCGAGCGCGTCGGCGTTCAGCCACATGTGGCGGAACCAGCACACCCACATGGCCGCCGCCCCCATGATCGCCAGTCCGCTGAGGCCGGAGAGCAGTTCGGACCCGAGGACCCAGTCGTCGAAGTTCGCGATGGCGCGCGGGGACTCGTCGCTGTCGAGATCGCCGAGTTGGACGCGCACCTGCCCGAGGACGGCACCGCGGGCCAGCAGCAGGAAGGCGTACACGCCGAGCAGGGCGTTCAGGGCCAGGGCCAGCCCCCGGAGCGGGCGCAAGGGCCGTCGGGCGTACGGGGAGGGGGTGGCGGCCGGCCCGGGGACGGGCGTGGCGTACGCCGGAGACCGCTGGGGGCCCGGCTGGGCGCCGAACGGCGTGGGGACCGGCCCCGGAGGTGTCGACGGGCCGTAGGCGGTGGGCGGCGGGCCGAAGCCCGCGACGGGCGCCCCGACCGGCACACGCTTCTCCGGGTCCTCGCTGTCCAGGAGTTGCACGGCGTGCCGGCCCAGCTCCGCCAGCACCTCGCCGGGCAGCCACGCGCCGCCCCGTGTGCCGTCCGCGCCTTCCATGTCCTCGATCGACGTGAGCAGCTCGTCCGGGGTGGGGCGCTTGTCGGGGTCCTTGACCAGGCAGGACGCGACCAGCCCCTGCCAGGGATCGGGTACGCCGGAGAGGTCCGCCTCCTCGGTCGCGATGCGGAAGAGCAGCGAGTGCATCCCGCCCTCGTCGGTACCGAAGGGCATCCGGCCCGTCGCGGCGTAGGCCAGCACCGCGCCGAGGCAGAAGATGTCGCTGGCGTACGACACCTTCTCCCCGCGCACCTGCTCGGGGGACATGAACCCCGGGGAGCCCACGACGGCCCCCGTGCGGGTGAACCCGTCCGCGGACTGCGTGGACACGTCCAGCGCGCGAGCGATGCCGAAGTCGATGACGCGGGGTCCGTCGATGGTCACCAGGATGTTGGAGGGCTTGAGGTCGCGGTGCACGAGACCGGCGCCGTGGATGGTCTGCAGCGCCCGCAACAGGCCCACCGCCAGCACCCGCAGGGAGGCGGGGGGCAGCGGCCCGTACTGCTGGTCGACGACCTCGGCGAGCGAGGGCCCGGCGACATATCCGGTGGCGACCCAGGGAGTGGGCGCCTGGGTGTCGGCATCCAGCACGGGCGCGGTCCACTCGCCGCCGACGCGCTGCGCCGCCTTCACCTCCTGCGCGAAGCGCCGCCGGAAGTCGGGTTGGCGGGCCAGCTCCTCGCGGACGGTCTTGACGGCCACCGTCCGGCCCCGGTCGGACCTCGCCAGGTACACCCGGCCCATACCGCCCTCACCGAGCCTGCCGAGCAGTCGGTAGGTACCGATCCATTCGGGATCGCCCGGCTCCAACCCGTTCATTCGTGCTCCCTCGTTCCTGGCGACACCGTGCGCATGAGGATAGAGACACGAGGTATCCCTGACAGAACCCGGTGCGGCACGGGCAGTTGATTCGACCACCGTCATGACTCACGAGCGGCGGGCGCGGCCGGTTCCACGGCCGTGACACCATCACCTGCGTGCTCGACATCGGCTACGCCCTCTCCACCCGCTTCCCCGACCCCCCGCAGACGGACTACCGCCGTGCGGACGTCCACGCGCTGCGGCACGACCTGTTCTGCGGGGACGTGTACCTCGCCGACACCAAGGCGGACCGGGAGATCTCCACAGCCTGGGGATGGGTGCCGGTGCTCGACTTCGCCTGGGCGCTGTGCGACATCGTGGAGCGCGTCGACCGGGACCCGGCGGGCTCCCGGGCCGCCCGGCCGCAGTGGGCGGAGCTGGACTTCACCGAGTCCGCCGACCGCCTGCTCTTCGAGCGCCGCTTCGGCTGGGTCGACATCGAGGCCGAGTGGCTGCCGGAGAGCGAGCCCCCGCTCTCCTTCTCCCACGCCGAACTGCGCCGGGAGGCCCGCGACTTCCTGCACGACCTGATCGCCGACCTCACCGACATGCACGACGACCTGGCGGACAACCCGGCGATCTGGACCCTCCAGGCCCGCTTCCCACGGGTCTCCTGAGCGCCACGGACCACCGCCCGGCCGCCACCCGGCCGCCGCCCCTACCCCGGCGCCACCACCCGCACCCCCAGCTCCGCCGCCAGCACCGGTGCCAGGTCCAGCAGCTGGGCCGGGCTGATCACCGCCCCCGACAGCCGGTCCACGCCCCGGGCCAGCTCCAGCGGTGCGGCACCGCGCAGATCGACGTCCGTGAGGGTCGCCGCGCTGAAGTCCGCCCCCTTCAGGGCGCAGTCCACGAACTCCACCCGCTCCAGGCGGGCGCCCCCGAAGTCCGGCTCGACCAGGACGCAACTCTCGAAGACGACGTCCTTGAGCCGGGCCCGGCGCAGATTCAGGTAGTCGATCTTGCCGCCGCGGATCAGCACCCGTTCCAGGACGGCGCCGTGCAGCTGGGTGCCGCCCAGGCGGGCGTCGACCAGCTCGACGTCGCGCAGGGTCGCCTCGGCGAGCCGCGTACCGACGCCCCGGACGCCGGTGAGGACGGAGTCGAGCAGCCGGGCCCGGGTCAGGGTGGCCTCGTCCAGCGCGCACCCCGTCAGGGCGCAGTCCATGAAGCGGGCGCCCGCGCCGTCCTGCCCGGCGAGGACCGTATCGCGGAACTCCAGCGCGTCGTAGTCCCCGTCCGGTTCCAGCCCACCGCCGTCGTACGGCTCCAGCGGCGGCAGCCGCAGCTCCGGGCGCCGCGCCGCCCGCACCCTCGTCGCACCCGTACCGCCGCCGCCCGTCGCTCTCCTCGCCATGCCCCCATGCTGCCCCCCGCCACTGACAACCGCCGCTGAGCTGCGCGTACGCCGTTCCTCCCGCCTTCATGTCACATTCGGTGCCGCGCCGGACGTCGTACTGGCGGACAGGCATCAGCCAGCCGACTGCGACCCCGAGGGAGACCCCCAGCCATGCAACGCATCACCGTCATCGGCGGCGGCTTCGCCGGACTCACCGCGGCCATCACCGCCGCCGAGGCGGGCGCCGAGGTCACCGTGCACGAGGCCCACCACACACTCGGCGGCAGGGCCCGGACCGCCGACGGGCCCTACCGGACCAACGACGGCCCGCACGCCCTCTACAACGGCGGTCCGCACTGGGCGTGGCTGCGACAGCGCGACCTGATCGGTCCCCTCGCGCCGCTCCCGCCCCTGGAGGGGGCCCGGCTGCGGCTGCGTCACAAGGGCGCGCTGCGCCGCACCCCGCCCTTCGCCATGCTCAAGCTGCTGCGCCGGGGTGCCGGACCGGCACCCGTCGACACCGACTTCCTGACCTGGGCGACCGGCATCGCGGGCGAGGAGGGCGCCCGGGCCGCCGCCCACTACTGCGCCGTCGCCCTCTTCCACCACGATCCCGGTTCGCTGTCCGCCGCCTTCGTGCAGGAACGCCTGCGCCGGGCCGCCAAACTGCCGCCCGAGGCGCACTACCCGCGCGGCGGCTGGTCCGGGGTGGTCGACCGGATGGCGGCCCTCGCGTGGAACCTCGGAGTCCGGGTGGAGACGCTCTCCCGCGTCGACGCGGTCCCGGCCGGCTCCCCGGTCGTCGTCGCCACCTCCCTGGACGCCGCCCGCCGCCTGCTGGGCGACCCCGCGCTGACCTGGCCGAGCGGGCGCACCACCCTGGTCGACCTGGCCGTACGCACCCGGCGCGGCGACGCCTTCGCGGTCTCCGACCTGGACGCGCCGGGCTGGATCGAGCGGTTCACGGCGCAGGACCGCACCCTGGCACCGGCGGGCGAGCAGCTGATCCAGGGACAGATCCCCATCGCGCCCGACGAGTCGAAGGCCGACGGCACCGCCCGTGCCGAGCAGCTGCTCGACCTCGGCTTCCCCTGCTGGCGCGAACGCCTCACCTGGCGGCGCGAGGCGGTCGCGAACGGCCGCACCGGCGCCGTGGACCTGCCCGGCACCACGTGGCGCGACCGGCCTGCCGTCGACCGCGGCGACGGCGTCTACCTCGCCGGTGACCAGGTCGCCGCGCCGGGCCTGCTGTCGGAGGTCTCCTTCAACAGCGCCCTGACGGCGGTCTCCCTGGCGCTCGGACGGCGGGAGCTTGACCTCAAGCGTGCTTGAGGTCGTTGAGCAGGACCCGCGGCCGGGCCCGGGCCAGGTCCGGATCGCCGTCCGCGCGGCGGGCGTCCGCCTCCTGGCCGTCGCCCTGCTCGGGCCCGGCGGCAGGCACCTCGTCCTCGGCTGGTCGGGCGAAGGGCTGCACGACGGTACGCCCTGCCTCGTGGACGGCGTCTCCCAGCAGGTACTCGGTCCGGTGATGACGGAGAAGGCCGGCGGCACCAACCCCGTACGCACCCTCGAACTGCGCGCCCTCGCCGAGGCCGCCGAGGGCCGGCTCACCCCGGCCGTGCACCGCTTCCCGCTCGCGAGGGCCGCCGCCGCGCACCGCGCGCTGGAGAACCGGGACACGACCGGGAAAGTGGTCCTGGAGCCGTGAGCGGCAGCGGGTGACAGTGAGTGACGGCAGCTCACGGAACGGGATGCGGTACGTCCCGTTTCATGGTCTTCTGGCCAGATGAGTGGCACCTGGACAGCTGAGCCGGCCGCGCCCGCGGCGGCCGATCCCCGCCGCTGGTGGGGGCTGATGGTGATCGCCCTTGCCCAGCTGATGGTCGTCCTCGACGCGACCATCGTGAACCTCGCGCTGCCCTCCGCGCAGCGCGACCTGGGCATGACCGACGCCAACCGCCAGTGGGTGATCACCGCCTACACCCTCGCCTTCGGCGGGCTGCTGCTGCTCGGCGGCCGGATCGCGGACCTGGTGGGACGCAGACGCACCTTCGTCGTCGGGCTGGTCGGCTTCGCCGCCGTCTCCGCGATCGGCGGTGCCGCCACCACCCCGGCGATGCTCTTCGGCGCCCGCGCCCTCCAAGGCGTGTTCGCCGCCGTCCTCGCGCCGTCCGCGCTGTCCCTGCTGGCGACGACCTTCACCGACCCGAAGGAGCGCGGGAAGGCCTTCGGCATCTACGGCACGCTGGCCGGCAGCGGCGCCGCCGTCGGTTTCGTCGTCGGCGGTGTGCTCACCGAGTACCTGAACTGGCGCTGGTGCCTGTACGTCAACATCCCCATCGCCGTCGCCGCCGTGACCGGCGCCCTGGTCCTGCTGCGCGACCGTCCCGCCCGCACCGGCGCCCGCCTCGACGTCCCCGGGGCGTTCCTCGGCTGCGGCGGCCTGGCCGCCCTCGTCTACGGTTTCGGCGAGGCGCAGCCGCGCGGCTGGACCGACCCGCTGGTCCTGGCGCTGTTCGCCGCGGGCGTCGCGCTCCTCGTGGTCTTCGTGTGGTGGCAGACCCGTGCCCCGAGCCCCCTGCTGCCGCTGCACGTCATCCGCGACCGCAACCGCGCCGGCTGCTTCCTGACGATGATGCTGGCCGTCATCGGCATGTTCGGGATGTTCCTGTTCATGACCTACTACCTCCAGACCATCCTCGGCTACTCCCCCGTGCGGACCGGCCTGGCGTTCCTGCCGATGACCGCCTCGATCCTCATCGGCTCCACCCAGGTCTCGGCCCGGCTGCTGCGCCACGTGGGCCCGCGCACGCTGATGGTCCCCGGCATGCTCCTCGCCTCCGGCGGCATGGTGATCCTCACCGGGATGACCGTGGACTCCGAGTACGTCTCCGACATCCTGCCCGCGCTGATCCTGATGGGCCTCGGTATGGGCCTGACCTTCATGCCGGTCTTCTCCACCGCCACCGCCGGCGTGGCCCCGCGGGACTCCGGCGTGACCTCGGCGACGGTCAACACCTCCCAGCAGGTGGGTGCCTCGATCGGCACGGCACTGCTCAACACCGTCGCCACCAGCACCGGCGCGTCCTACATCACCTCCCACCTCACCGGCCCGTCGCAGCGGGAGTCGGTCGTCCGGGAGGGCATCGTCCACGGCTACACGGTCGCGATCGGGCTGGCCGCCGGCATCATGCTGCTGGCGGGCCTGATCGCGGGTCTGATGGTGACCGCCAAGGCTCCCAAGCACAGCGCCCCGGCCGACCGGCCGGTGCCGGAACCGGTGGCCTGAGGGGCCCGCCACCGCGTGTTCCCGTCCGGTACCGCCGGTATCCTCGGTGCCGCCGGTGGTCCCGGTCCCGCCGCTCCCGCCGGTGGTCCGATATTCGCGTGACCGCTCGGCCGTGCCCCGGTAGCGTCGGCCGACGTGATCGACGTTCCGCACGCGCTCGCCGCCACGCAGGCGAAGTACAACGGAGAGGCGGGCCGCGCCTTCATCGCCGCGCTGCCCGCACTGGCCGCCGACTTCCTGGACCGCTGGGAGCTGCGCCTCGACGGGCCCTCCATGCACGGCTGGGCGGCCCTCGTACTGCCCGTCGTACGCCGCGACGGCACACCGGCCGTGCTGAAGCTCCAGATCGCCGACGAGGAGAGCGAGGGCGAGCCCGTCGCGCTGCGACTGTGGGACGGCGACGGCGCGGTACGGCTGCTCGACCACGACGCGGCCACCGGCACCATGCTCCTGGAGCGCCTGGACGCGGCCCGCATGCTCAGCCACGTCGAGGACTCCCGCGAGGCCGTCCTCGTCATCGCCCGGCTCCTCGCCCACCTCACCAGGGCCCCCGCGCCGCCCGGCGTCCGCCGCCTCGGCGACATCGCGCGGGGCATGCTGGAACGGACGCCGCGGGCCCTCGAACGCATCCCGGACCCCGGGGACCGCCGCCTGGTCGCCGACTGCGCGGCCGCCGTGCGCGAGGTCGCGGACGAGCCCGGTGACCGGCTGCTGCACTGGGACCTGCACTACGAGAACGTCCTCGCCTCGGGTCGCGCCCCCTGGCTCGCCATCGACCCCAAACCGCTGGCCGGCGACCCCGGTTTCGACCTGCTGCCGGCCCTCGACAACCGCTACGACCCGGACGAGACCCAGTGGCGTTTCGACGCCATGACCGGCGTCCTCGGCCTGGACCGCGAGCGGGCCCGCGCCTGGTCCCTCGGCCGCGTCCTGCAGAACTGCCTGTGGAACGTCGAGGACGGCAACCCGCTGGAGACCGAGCAGCTGGAGATCGGGCGGCTGCTGCGAGGGGCCTGAGCCGCGAAAGGCCTGAGCCGCGGACGGTGTGAGATGTCAGGATCCGCGGCAGTCCTGGACCGTGGGATGCGTTCCGCCGAGCCTGCCCCTGCCCAGCGCGCGGGCCAGCTCGGTCCTGCGGCGTATCCGCAGTTTCCGGTAGGTGCTGGTCAGGTGGGTCTCCACGGTGCGGCGGGCCAGGTGCAGCAGATCGGCGATCTCGGTGTTCGTCCGGCCGTCGGCCGCCAGTTCGGCGATACGGCGCTCGCTGCCGGTCAGCGCCTCGGAACCGGTCCTGGCCGTCGCCGGCCCCCGGGCGCCGCTCTCCCGCAGGGCCTGCCCGGCCAGGTCGAGCAGCCGCACGGCACCCTCGCGTTCGGCCAGCTCCGCCGCCTCGCGCAGGCAGTCGCGGGCGCGGCCGCGCTCACCGGCGGCGGTGAGCTGACGGCCCTGGTCGAGCAGTGCCGGGATCAGCTCCATGGCCGCGTCGGCGGGCGCGTCCCGCAGGGTGCGTACGGCCTCCCCGGCCAGTTCCAGGCCGCGCCGCCCACCGGTCGCGGTGCCGAGCACGCGCAGGGCGCGGCCCACCGTGCGCGGGGTGTTCCACACCCGGGCCAGCCGCAGTTCCTCCGTCGCCAGCGCCAGTGCCTCCCGGCTGCCGCCCAGCGCAAGCCGGCACTCCGCGATCGCCGACCGCCACGGGGTGACGACCGGGCTGACGACCTCGCGGGCGGTCTGGCGCCGTCCGCACTCCAGGAAGTCGTGGAGCGCGCCCGCCGGGTCGCCGGCGGCGGCCCGCTGCACGCCCCGCGCGTACAGGAAACGGTTCAGCTCCCAGGACTCCGGCGCCCGGCGCAGGTCGAAGGCGTCCGCGAGCCGCCCGGCCTCGGCGGTGCGGCCGGTGTGGACGAGGGCCAGCAGGGCGTGGGCGTCCCGGTTGGTGGGCCCGGTGCGGGACTGTGCCGGGCCCACCGCGCCGTCGGCGGCGAGCAGACGGGCGTGGTCTCCGCGGGCCGCGGCGATGTCGGCGCGGGTGTTGAGGAGCGCGTGGTGCATCGGGTGGAGCAGTGCGGGGTGCTGTCCGGCCAGGCCGCGCTCCACGAGCCGGTCGGCCTCGTCGAGTTCGTCGGCCCACTGGGCGACCGCGGCGGCCGTACCCAGCAGGAAGGGCTCGGCGAGCGGGTCGGTGGGCTGCGCCAGCAGGGCCCGTATCCGGGTCATCGCCTCCTCGGCCGAGATCAGCGCGGCCGTCGCCGCGTACCGCACGAGCAGGGCCTGGCCCGCGGTGCCCACCAGTTCCGGGGAGTGCTCACCGGTCTCGCACAGCCGCCGGTACACCTCCTGCCGGGTCGTCAGGTCCACGTCGGACAGCAGCGCGCCGGCGGTCTGCACGGTGCGGGACAGGCCCGGGTGGCCGGACAGCCGGCTCTCCGTGCGGCGCAGCACCTCCATGGCCGTACGGATCTCGCCCTGGCCGGCCAGGGCGGTGCCGAGGGCGACGGCCGTACGCACCCGGTCGCGGGGGTCGGCCGGCAGGTGCTGGGCCTCGGCGAGGCGCGCGATGGCCGCCGGGGTGTCGGCCGACGCGTACTCCAGGGAGCCCAGTTCGGTCAGCAGCCGCTGGCGGAGACCGTCCGGCAACGGCTCGTCCAGGACCCGGCGCAGATAGCCGACGGCGTCGTCGGGCCGGGCGTCGTGCACGGCGACCGTGACCGCGTCCCGCAGGACACGCAGCGCCCAGGGCAGGCCGACGGCCGGCGTCCGCAGCAGATGCCGGGCGACCGCCTCGACCCGGTCGCCCCGGCGCAGCATCGCCTCCGCCGCCGCCCGGTGCGCCGCCTCCCGGCGGGGCCGGGGCCAGCCGGCGAGCACGGCGTCGCGCAGCAGCGGATGCGCGTAGCGGGGGCGGCCTGCGGTGTCGGGGCGCAGCAGGCCCAGCCGGGTCATGGCGGCGAGCCACCCGGCGACCCGCGCGGGGTCGGCACCGGCCGCCTCGGCGAGCAGGTCGGCCGGGTCACCGGCCCCCGCACGGCCCCGGGATGCGGGTTGCGGGTAGTGGCCGCCCTCCACGTACGGGCCGCCCCCCGCGTACGGGCCACGCTCGGCGGGCTGACCGCCGCCCGCGTACCGGTCACCCTCCGCGTACTGACCACCGCCCGCGTACGGGCCACGCTCGACGTCCTGGCCGGCCCCCGCGTACCGGTCACCCTCCGTGTACTGACCACCGCCCGCGTACGGGCCACCCCCCACGTACGGGCCGCCCTCCGCGTCCTGGGCGGCCCCCGCGTACAGCTCGCGCCCGGCGGGCTGAGCGTCCTGGTGGTGGCGCCCCGCATACCCCGCCCACTGGTGGCGCCACACGTCTTGGGCACGCCGCGTGGACCGCGCACCCCGGCCGTCCGCAGCGGGCCCCGCGTCCTGGGCATACGGCCCGGGTACGAGGGCATGCCGGAACTCCCCGCGTCCCCTCAGGGGGTCCGCCGGGTCGTCCGCCGGGTCGCCGTCAGCGTCCTGCGGCCACGCCTGTTCCAGTGCCGCGAGGCACCGGGCCACGTCGGCCGTCGCGGGCCCGGCGCTGTTCAGCCACCAGGAGACGGCCGCCGGGTACGTCCCGGGGTACAGCGCTGCGCTGGTGGCGGGCAGGGGCGGGGCGCCGTCGGGCGCCGGACCGTCCTGCCCCGGGATGCCGCGCAGGTCGTCGAGCAGGGCGTGCAGCAGCAGCGGACTGCCGGCGCCGGCCCGGACGCACTGAGCCGTCCAGCGCGCTCCGGCCGTGGGGAAGACCGCCCGGACCAGCCCGGCCGCCGCCGCGTCACTGAGCGGGGCGAGGGTGTGGGTGCGCACGAGGGAGGGCGACAGGGCCTCGGTGAGTCCGGCGGGCCGCGGCGCGATGTCGTACTGGCTGCGCTCGGTGGCCACCAGCAGTACCGGTAATCGGTCGACGCGCCGGGCCGCCTCGACCAGCCAGCGCCGCGAGGCCTCGTCGGCCAGGTGGACGTCGTCCACGGCCACCAGCAGCGGCCCCTCGTCCGCGTACGAGCGCAGCAGCCGCCACAGCCGGGCCGCGCTGCCGCGGTCGTCGCCGCAGGGTGTCGGGTCCGTGAACTCCGGTACCGGGCCGAGGAGCTGGAGGACCGTGGCGAAGGGCACCCCGGTGTCCTCGGGCGAGCAGCGTGCGCTCAGCACCCGCAGCCCGCGGTCCGCGGCGTGCCGGGCGGCGGCCTCCAGTACGGCGGTGCGGCCGGTGCCGGTGGCCCCGCGCAGCAGGACGAGACCGCCGGTGCCGGTCCGGGCGCGCTCGGTCTCGGCCGCGAACAGCGCGTGGGCGTCGTCGCGTTCGCGGAGCGGTCCGGTCATCGGTGCCTCCTGTGGTGGATGATGCTCCCCCGATCTGTGAGACGTACGAATGCGGACCCGGGTGGTGTGAAGTGGCCCACGCGTGGCAAGAGTCTTTCCAGGGCCGGACGATGACCGTGACCGTGGCTAAGGCTGTGGCTGTGGCTGTGGCTGTGGCTGTGGCGAGGCTCACGGTGGTGCCCGCCCGGCGCCACGGGCTCGCGCGCCGTTGCCCAAGACCCTTCTGACCTGCTGAAATGCCCGAGCGGGAGCCCGTTCGTGGCGGTCTTCCCCTTGGTCTCGTGGTATGCCTCGTGGTGCTCCACGATTGCGCAGTCCCAGCCGTCACAGAAGTGTGGAACACGCTCATCCGCTACCGGCCTGCGCCGGATGGCGGGCTCGTGAACAGGGGGGAAACGGTTGCTCAACTCACCCCGGGCCACCACTGCATCCGCCATCGGCACCACCACATCCGCCACCGGCACCACCACGACAGCCATCGGACCCGGCACCGGCACGGCCTTCACCGTCACCGAGCGACGCGTCCCGGTGGCCGTGTCCGCTCCGGACCCGATCAGCCGCGAGGGCGCGGTCAGCCAGTTGCGACGGCACCCGGAGATCGACCTGCGCGAGGAGTCCGGCCCCGGCACCGTGGCCCTGCTCGTGGAGGACGCCCTCGACGAGGCGGCGCTCACCCGGCTGCGCCGGATCGTGCGCAGCGAGGGCGCGCGTGCCGTCCTCGTGGTCGGCGCGATCCGTGAGAGCGAACTGCTGGACGTCGTCGAGTGCGGCGTCGGCGCCATCGTCTGGCGCCACGAGGCCACCGCCCACCGGCTGGTGCAGGCGGTGCTCGCGGCCTCCCGCGGCGACGGCGACCTGCCCGCCGACCTGCTCGGGCGGCTCATCAGCCAGGTGGGGACGCTGCACCGGGGCGCGGCGGGCCGGCCCGGCGCCCCCTCACTGGGGCTCGCGCCCCGCGAGGTGGACGTCCTGCGTCTGGTCGCCGAGGGTCTCGACACCGGAGAGATCGCTGGCAAGCTGTCCTACTCCGAACGAACCGTCAAGAACGTCATGCACGGACTCACCACGCGGCTCCACCTGCGCAACCGCGCGCACGCAGTGGCCTATGCCCTTCGGGAAGGCTACATCTGACCGAAAGGGCATTCGAGAGCGCCCCCTCGGGAACCAACGGGCAAGGCGGCCTGCCCGGCCGCCGTCCCCGGCGCGCGTGCGGGCGGAACGCTGCCCGGGGCACGATCGGGGCACGATCGGCGACAGTCGACAGGTGACAGGCGGCGGCCGAAGGCGGGCCGGCGGTACGGCAGTGCGGGCAGGGCGGGAGCACGGGTGTGATCCACGAGGTGGACGAGGTCCTCAAGAGCCTCCTGGGCAGTGGGGCGTTGACGGGCTCGGGCATCGAAGTGGCCTTCGAGGCACCCACCCGTGACTGGGCCGCCCGGCGCAACGCCCCGGTGATCAACACGTACCTGTACGACATCCGGGAGGACGTGAGCCGGCGCCACCGCGGCCAGATGGCGGTGCGCGACGAGCGGGACGTCGTGGTCCGGCGCCGCCAGCCGCCGCGCTGGTTCCGGCTGTCGTACCTGGTGACGGCCTGGACGAAGACCCCGCAGGACGAACACCGGCTGCTGTCGGCCGTGCTGGCGACCCTGCTGCCCCGCGAGATCCTGGCGCCCGGTGAACTCCCCGGCTCGCTGGGAGCGCTGGGCCTGTCGGTGCCGCTGACCGTGGCCGGGATCCAGACGGAGTCCCGTTCACTCGCCGAGATCTGGTCCGCCCTGGGCGGCGAGCTGAAGCCGTCCCTGGACCTGGTGGTGACCGCGCCCTTCCCGGCCTTCCCGGAGTACGACGCCGGGCCGCCGGTCACCGAGGGTGCGACGGTCCGGCTGCGCGGGCTGGACGGCGACCCGCCGGAGACGGAAGGCCGCTCCCACCGGCCCCACCAGGTGGCGGCGGCCCGTGCCGCCCGCAAGGAAGCGGCGGACCGCCGTACGGACCAGCGGTGAACGCTCCCTCGGCACAGACGCCGGCCGCCGTCGACGCCCCCGCGCCCGGCCCCGACCCGTACGGCGATCCCGCCCAGGTGCTGATCGCCCGCCTCGCCGCTCTGCGGGAACAGGTGGCCGCGCTGGTCGGGCACCGCTCCGCCACCGATCCGACGGCCGACGACCCGCTGCGCGGCCTGTACCTGTCCGACGAGGCCGTACACCACCTGCTGCGCACGTGGCCGTCCGGCGACGCCCACGAGACCGCCGATGCCCTCGGCGCCCTCGACTCCGCTGCGCCGTACGGGTCCGCCGAGGGGCCGGCCGGCCCGGGTGACCGGCTGGCGTGGCTGGCCGGGCGGACGAGGCTCACCGAGCTGGACACCGCGCTCCTGCTCATCGCCCTCGCCCCCGACATCGACCGCACCTTCGAGCCGCTCTACGGCTACCTCAACGACGACGTGAGCCGCCGCCGCGCCACCGTGGGCCTCGCCCTCGACCTGTGCGGGGTGCCCGCGCACCTGGCGGCGGCCCGCGCCCGGTTCCACACGTCGGCACCGCTGCGCGCCCTCGGCCTGCTGGAGGTGGAGGAGCTCGACCGCCCCTTCCTCACCCGTTCGCTGCGTGTCCCGGACCGGCTGATCGGCCATCTGCTCGGTGATGACAGCCCCGACGCCGCCCTGCTCGACCTGTTGCGCCCGATGCCGGACCCGCTGCCCGGCGCGGACGCCGGCGCCGACGACTTCGCACGCCGTCTCGCCGCCCGGTTGCGCGGCGGCCCCCTCGCCGCCTACCTGCGCGAGCCGCGCGAGGGAGACGGCCTGGCCGTGCTCGCCTCCGTCCTGCACACCGCGGGCATCGACGCGCTGCGCTGCTCCGGGCCCGAGGAGCACGTCCCCGAGCTGCTGCGCGAGGCCCGCCTGTCCGGCCGGGCCGTCGTGGTGTCGGGTCTGCCCGAGAAGCCGGGCCCGCTGGTGCGGGCGCTGACCGCGGCGACGGACGTGACCGTGCTGCTCACCGACCCCCGCCCGTACGACCCGCACTGGTCCCCGGCCGACCCGCTGGTCCTGGACGCGCCGGGCCGCCGGGCCGGCGGTGCGGCCGCCTGGCGGGCCGTGCTGGGTCCGGACGCCGACAGGTTCGACCTGGCCGGCGCCGTCGCCCCCTACCGGCTCGGCGGCGACCGCATCCAGCGGGCCGCGCACGCCGCCAACGCCCTCGCCGCGTTCGACGGCACCCCGGTCACCGCCGCCCACGTCCGGCTCGCGGCCCGCCGGCAGTCGGCCTCCGGCCTGGAGAGCCATGCCCGGCGGATCCGGCCCGACGTGGACTGGGGGGACCTGGTCCTGCCCGAGAAGCCCCTCGTCCAGCTGCACGAACTCGCCCTGCGCGCCCGCCACCGCGACCGTGTCCTCGGCGACTGGCGGCTCAGCGCGGGCGGCGGACGCGGCCGGGGCGTCCTCGGCCTGTTCGCGGGCGAGTCGGGCACCGGCAAGACCCTGTCGGCGGAGGTGGTCGCGGCCGACCTGGGCCTCGACCTGTACGTGGTCCAGCTGTCGTCGGTCGTGGACAAGTACGTCGGCGAGACCGAGAAGAACCTCGAACGGATCTTCACGGAGGCCGACCGCACCGACGCCGTGCTGCTCTTCGACGAGGCCGACGCCGTCTTCGGCAAGCGTTCCGAGGTCAAGGACGCGCACGACAAGTACGCCAACATGGAGAGCGCCTACCTGCTCCAGCGCCTGGAGTCCTTCGACGGCATCGCCCTGCTCACCACCAACCTGCGGGCCAACATCGACGAGGCGTTCACCCGGCGCCTGGACCTGGTGGTCGACTTCCCGTTCCCGGACGCCGGTCAGCGGCTGGCGCTGTGGCGGCACGGCCTGTCGCACGTCCCGTCCGCCGACGGCATCGACCCGGCCCCGCTGGCCCGGGACTTCGAGCTGGCCGGCGGTTCGATCCGCAGCGCGGTGGTCACCGCCGCGTACCTCGCCGCCGGGCGCGGTGACCTGGTGACGGCGGACGACCTCCTGGAGGGCGCCCGCCGTGAGTACCGCAAGGCCGGGCGGCTGGTGCCGGGCGAGGCGGTCTGGTAGACGCCCGCCGTCGCTCCCCGGCCGGCAGGGCCGCCCCACGATCGTCACCGGAAACGGTGACGGCCCTTCGGTCACCGGCCCCGTGAGGCGGGGCCGGTGACCGAAGGGCCGGTGACCGAGGGGCCGGTGACCGAGGGGCCGGTGACCGAGGGGCTCAGGTCTGGTTCGACGGGAGGATCTGCCACTCCGCGTCGTCGGAGTTGGCGCAGTCGTAGAGCATCATCTTGGCATCGATGACGCGGACGCTTGATCCCGCGACGTCCAGGCACGCGTTGTTGCTGGCGAAGTTGCGGATCCAGTAGGCGCCGCTCTCCTGCTTGTCGACCCACCAGAGCTGGTTGTCGCCCTGCGTGCCGTCGCAGGTGAACTCGGTGACCGGCGTCCTGATGGGGTTCGCTCCGAGGCCGGGGAGGTCCATGCAGAGCTGGTCCTTGATGTTCCGGATCTGGAAGAGCGCCGCCCCGCCGGGTCCCGCCTCCGGGTACTTCACCTCCAGGTTCCAGAGCTGGTTGTCGGCATCGGTGGGATCGCAGATCGACTGCCACACCGGGCCGTCGATCTGCCCCTTCTCGTGCCCGGGAAGCTCGGCGCAGAACTCGGTGGTGGTGTTGCGCAGCAAGACCCTGCTGGCGGGCACCACGTCGGGCTCCTTGGCCGGTTCCTCGGTCTGCTTCTCACCACCGTCGCCACCGCCACCCTTCTCGCCACCGCCACCGCCACCGCCGCCGCCGCCGTCGTCCTTCGGTTCCTCGGAGGTCTGCTGCGGCGCGGGCTGCTGCAGGGGGGCCGACTCGCCCGCACTGGGCAGCTTCTCCCCGCCGGCGCTGGGGCTGGGTGCGAGCGCGGTGCCGGCCTGTTCGAGCTGCTCGGTGGCGCTGGTGCGGACCTGGGGCTTGTACGCGATCCAGATCATCACGAACGCGAGGGTCAGTGCCAGGGCGATACCGAGGAACGTGGC